>JABFRM010000331.1 GCA_013141155.1 Methylococcaceae bacterium
GTACTGGAGGTTGTGGCGCTTGGTAATAATTAACCTGAGGCGGTGGTGCGTAGTATTGAACTACTGGCGGCGCTTGGTAATAAATAGGTTGTTGGTTTGAATATCCATCATAATCACGATGGTGTCCATGCCCATGATGGTGTCCATGATGACGATGTTCACCACCGTAATAACCATCTGCTGTCGCGAAAGATGAATAAGCGAGGGTCATTGCAACTAAGGGTATAAAAATGAATGCTTTTTTCACGGTATTCTCCAAAATTTAAAGGTTAGGCTAAAAACGACATTGAAAGCTTGCTGTGTTGTTGAGGTACAGTATCAGGCATAGTCGCTGAATATAGGCTTAACGAAAAAAAGTTTTTTAGTTATTTGGCAATGCTGGATCTGTTAATAACGGAGGTATCGTTTTTTTATAAAGGCTTAAGTTTTTTTCGTTTGAATTCCCAGTAGTAACTAAAAGTTATAATGCCTATGGCGAATATCAATATCTGCCACATATATTCTTCAATATAGGCGGCAAAAACCGCCATTATGCCTAAAAATACGCCTGCAAAGCTAAAGCGCCAGCCCAGCCGTATACCGTCTAAATAGGTGGTTAGCGCTAGGATTAACAGGACTACCAGGCCAGTTGCTTCAGGGGTTAGTCGCCCAGTATGGTAAAAACCATAGACAATCATGACGGCAACAAAGCCGCCCAGCCAATGAAGTATTTGTTGGGTAATTTCTTTTTTTAGTTCTACGCCATCGTTATCATCATCGCCTTCGATTACGTTGGCGAGAATGGCGGTTCCTGCAAATAAAACCATCATAATCAGCCAGTAGGCATGACTTTTAACGGGGGAGATGTCGGAAATGGCGACGCCCAATAACGACAAGAGCAACAGCACCATAAATAGATTATGGGAGGTTAATAAGCTTTTTTTATTCATAATGTTTTCAAAAAATGGATAGCGTTAACGTTTAAAGCGTCAGCAAACGGTGAATTTAAAAACTCACGCCTTGCGCAGCTTAAGTATAAGGTAATGTTGGGATAATGGCGACAGTTGTGCGTTTCTTCAGGGGGAGTCACTAAAGTTTTTAACTTTCTAGGCCGTGAATTAGGTAAAATGGCGCGAATTTAGTTTATTTAAATAATCGATGTGAAAGCAGAATTAAAAAATGTAGTTCAAGCCAGAATTCCTACGCAGTATGGTGATTTTGTGTTGCATTATTTTAGTAATAATCGCGATATTAAAGAGCATTTGGCTATGGTTAAAGGTGAGGTGGAGGGTAAACATAATGTGCCAGTCAGGATTCATTCTGAATGTTTGACCGGGGACGTATTTGGTTCCAGGCGTTGTGATTGTGGCGAACAATTAGATTTATCCTTGCAATTAATCAGTGCTAAAGGCTATGGCGTGTTAATTTATCTACGTCAGGAAGGCCGTGGTATTGGGCTGTTAAAGAAATTACAGGCTTATAATTTGCAGGATGAAGGCATGGATACCGTTGATGCCAATGTGCATTTAGGCCATCTTGCCGATGAGCGGGTGTACGATGTCGCCGCGATGATTTTGCAAAATTTACAAGTGGCTTCAGTGGATTTGATGACCAATAACCCCAAAAAAATTTCTGCCCTGCGTAGTCTTGGGGTTGATGTGCGTGAACGTATTGCCATTGAGGTGCCAGCGCATGCGGATAATCGGACTTATCTGAAAACCAAAGCGGAAAAAATGGCGCATTTGTTGTTTGGTAAGCAATAAATTGGGGCTGGAGTGAGCCCTCTCCACGTTCTGTAGTTAATAGGCTAAGGTTTGTAAAGTATATTTTTCATCGCCAGAGGCATTTCGTTGACAACACTCCAACCGTTGATAAACTCAGTTTTATGACAAATTGTTATTTTTTCAACAATGATCTGGAGAGCAAATGAACATTTTAATGATAAAAAAATCTACACAAGCTTTATTAGCAGTTTCTTTAATGTTTTTGCTTGGTTTTAGTCAAAATATAAGCGCCAAAAGTCCTGTGTCTTTGTGCAAGGATCATATTCAAAACAAAATCGCCTGGGATCCCAATTCAGCTTACGAAACAGCCCAAAAATGGGAGCAAGCTAACTTGGATAGCTTATGTAAAGGAACAAAATCGCCTGAAGAGCCTGGAAAATGCTTTCATCATTTAATGACAGGCCATGTTAATTGGGGTGTGTCAGATAAATGGGAATGGAAAAATGCTATCGCGCTGTGTGCGGGGACGAATAATTCTGACGAAAGAATTTCTTGCTTTGAAGGTAGGATTAAGGATGGAGAAAAATGGGATGCTGCCATTTTCCAATGTCAAGCGAGTAGCAGCGCCTTGGATAACAAAGTTCCAAAATAATGAAATGACAGTTTTGGATTTTGTTAGTGCTATTGTTTTTATAATTGAGCCAAGTTTTATGCCGCAAATTTAGCTTGCTGAATAATATGGCCTGTTGCCTAGTTCGTTTGAAACAATAATCCATAAGCCCAGGTTGTCAAGCCTTTGGTTGAAAGTCACACCTCTTCAACCAAGCAGAACTGAGTAACTGCTGTTTAGTTACCAGTCTATTTAACCGATATATCACGTATACTAAAGATCGAAATTGAATAGTTACTTTAGAGTAGGGGGCTATCAATTGCTAAAGCATTATTTTGAGGTATGGCTGGCTTTTCATCCATGGCATTTTTTTGCATAGGATTATTGGCTTCAGTGTGCCAAATCAGCAAATCATAATAACTGCGGATGTTTTCGACATACAGCACCGGTTCATCACCGCGTGCAAAGCCCAATTTGGTTTTTTTAAACCACTTTTCTTCACGCAGCAAAGGCAGGCGTTTTTTTACATCCAGCCATTTGTTAGGATTGCCTTTTTGTTGCAACGTCAGGATTCGCGCATCTTCAAGGTGACCGGCACCGACGTTATAAGCGGCGATTGCAAACCAAGTGCGATCCGGTTCGGCAATTTCGGGAGCAATTTGTTCAATCCGATGTTTAAGGAACTGGCTGCCGCCCATGATGCTTTGTTTGGCATTATCCCGATTGTCGATGCCCACCAAATCGGCGGTATCTTGCGTTACCATCATCACGCCTTTCACGCCAGTGCCGGAACTCACATCCGTTTGCCAGTGCGATTCTTGATACCCAATGGCAGCCAATAAACGCCAGTCTAATTGATTTTGCGCGGCGGCTTTTTCAAAAAGTGCTTGATACTGCGGTAGCCGACTACGAATATGTTCACGGAATTTACAATGGTCAAAATCATTGAGGCGATTGGTGTGGCTGTAGTAGCGATCCAGCAATTGATCCAAAGTGTGATCGTGTTTAATGTCGGAAAAAAACCGATTCACTTCGTCATATAAGCTGTCATCCTCGCCTTGACTGAGCGCCCAGGCGATCGGCAGCAGTTCACTGACATCAAAAGCAATTTCAACATGGGGATAAAAACGGTGAATAAGCTCAATCTGATTGGAATCGCTGACGGTATAATCAATCAGACCCGCGTTAAGCAGGTAGATTAAACCGTTACTGTCCAGTTCGTCATTGGTTAGCCAAGAGAGGCTTGGCGCTGTTTTTTTTAAGCGGGTAAAAGTTTCGATGTGACTGGTGTTTTTAACCAGTTCGAGTATGCCGTCATCAAGCTCGCTGAGCTGTTTGGGTTTTTTATTGCTGGCATGGTAGAGTAGCTGTTCGGTAATCTCTTGATATGGCTGGGTAAAGCGCATTATTTTTTGGCGTTGCTCGGTAACGGTAATGCCCGCTGCGGCTATATCGGCTTTGTTACGGGTTATTTGCCATAAGATGTCGTCAAAGGTTGCTGGAACAATAAATTCAACGGTCACCCCCAATCGTTGTGCAAATAAGTTGACCAAATCATATTCCAAGCCATTAAGCCTTTCTGGGCTTTGATAATAAGTGGTTGGATCAATGCGGGTTAATACCCGCAACACGCCGTTAGCCTTAATTTTTTCTAAATGAGTTGGTAGCCCGAATGAGCTATTATAGAAAATCAGCAGTGCCAGAGATGTCAAGCTGATAAGGGCATAGAAGCGTTTAGACAAGTTTATATCAACCCCTGTTTATCTGTGTCGGTGAGGAGTTATCAATGTTGTGCGAGTTTTTGAACGTGCTTAAAATGGACATTTTAGATAACACCACGATTTTTCAATATTGGTAGTCTACGAAAGTAATGGCGAGATGGCAATATGCGCTATAGGTGTTTTGAGATATAATGAGCTTTGAGGGAATTGTAAATAAATTGATTTCGTTAGCGTTTTTCCCTCCTTGAAGCTAGTGTTTACTGACTAAAATTAGGTAGCTACTGACGTGGTTGTTGTGTGACGTTCTCATCAATGTTTGCTTTCTTTGTTTCGATTGGTATCCTAGAGTCAATGGTCGCTATTTAGCGAGAGCGGCAGGTGTAGTAAGCTATTAATAATAATAATTCTTTTGATTTGGAAGGTATATATGAACAGATTAACAATTTATAAAAAAAGCTGCTTGGCACTATTAGGCTTGATTTTTTCAGCGTCCTTGTGGGCGCATGGCGGCGCAGCCGGTACAGATACTGATCAATGTAAATTTGAATTGGAACCGAATCATTGGATTCACTATACTGCGTATCAGTCAAAAACGTATCCTGGACAGGATTTTTGCGGCAGTATCCCAGCAGTCGGCACCTTAACGCAATTGGTGTTTGATTATCAAGATATGAAATATCGTGATATGGCGGTTGAATTTGAAGTGACGAAAGAGCCTGAAGGCACACGGGTTTTCTTTGAAGAAGCTAAAAAACATAAATCTGGCACTGTGGCGTTGTCTTTGCCTAATGGGGTGGCAGAAAAAGGTAAATATCTCATTCACATTACTTTACTTAAAGATGACGGCGCTAGATTAGATGCGCACATGGGCTTTAAAGCGGGTGCGGGTGAAGCAACTTCTACCAGTACTTATGGCTTGTATGCGTTGTTTGCATTTGCCGCGTTATATGTGTTTTATCTCTTAAATGCTGGCTTTAAACGTCAGGTTGATGGTGTTTTAGCAAAACTGAAATCGTAATTTAATGTTTCATCGTCGCCCCAAGTTATATAAGCAATTGATGTCAAATTCAATTATGCAACTGGCTTGGGACGATGTAAAAAAATAGTTTGAGCGTTTGGTCATGAGGAAACCCCGACATGGGTAAGATATTTTCAATAGCGGTATTAATGGTTTTGTGTTCGGTAAACGCCGTTGCAAAAGAATATGAAAAGCACACGGCGCTGATGAACCATGGCGATGGTCATCTTATGGATATGGGTGGGGCTATGGTAATGGGGCAAAATACCGATACCTTACCGGGTGGCTGTGATGAAATAGCCTATACCAAAGAAATCACGGTACATGCCGGACATAAATATGCCGAAAAATTTCCAGGACGGATGTGGGCTTTTGATGCCCAAGAGTATAATTTTGAGCCGTGTACTAAGCTGACAGTGCATTTTATTAATGATGACAATATTCGTCATCAATGGATGATGCACGGTTTGCCGAAATATCTTTATGCACAGGGAATGTTTCATTTAGAAGTTTCAGGGCCAGGAGAAGTTTCCGGCACCTTGATTTTGCCCCCTGGTGATCAAACGTATTTGGTACACTGTGACATGGCGCAGCACATGGAAAAAGGATTAAAAGCGCAACTCAAAGTAGGGAAGGGCAGTGGTGATTTGCCTAGCATTCCAGGTATAACTGCCAATATTATCGAAGATAACTATAATGAATCCATGCCGCCTCCCGTTGTTGTGCCCGTTAAAGCCGGTGCAGCGCCTGCTAAACCGGTAACCGAAACAGAGTCTGTTGTGTCAGGTACAACCATAATTGGTTTGGCAATGGGTTTAGTGTTAGCGCCTTTTTTAGGGCGTAAATTGAAAGGCATGAGCATTGCTGAGATCATCGCCTATTGTTTTGAATTAATCAGTCTTTTAATCAGTAAGTTATTTAAATTAATATCAGCTTTAACCCACACTTTGTTACCCAATAAAGCCAAACAGTTGCCAAAATAAAACGGATATAACGCAACCGAACCCTCTGTGATTATTATTTCAGGGGGTAAGCTTCCATTCTTTAGTAATTAGTCATTTAAAAATAATTTCCGTATCCCTTAACTTGAGCATGAGCGGTTAATATGCAAAACCAGTTATTAGGTTTGACCGGCTTGTTTACCAGTGCTTTTGTTTCTTCTACCCTCTTGCCAGGCGGCTCTGAAGCGGTGTTGGCGTATATGGTGGCAACAGGAGACCATAGTCCCGCAAAGTTAGTAACCATTGCCGCTGTCGGGAATACCTTAGGTGCCTTAACAACCTGGGGTTTAGGCATGTTAGCGGCAAAAAAATTCCCTGCCGAACATCTGCTTTCAGGCAAAAAACAACAAGCACTGGCGTGGGTGCGAAAATATGGACATTGGTCGTTATTATTTTCGTGGTTACCGATAATTGGGGATGGTTTTTGTTTTGCGGGCGGTTGGTTGAAGCTGGCGTTTTTACCGGCGTTTTTAGCAATCTTGGTGGGTAAGACTGTCCGTTATGCGGTTGTTGCCGTTTTATTTGTGCCTTGGTCATCGGTATAAATTGATTTTTTAGGATTATCCAACGCATGCGACGGCAAAACACCATGAGAACTCCCCGTTGAG
>JABFRM010000164.1 GCA_013141155.1 Methylococcaceae bacterium
CCTTTAGCCTGACCAATTTCAGCCAAGGTTTTATTAAACCAAACCGCTTCAACATCAAACGCTTTGCCGCCTTTAATGCGCGGGAATTCAATTGCACGTAAAATGTTGCCACGCTCTTCATCATGCCCTATGACGCCAGATTCACGACGGAAAGCGCATTCGACCGCTAAATCAGCGCAAGATTTAATCAGCCGAATGTCTTCAACATTCGATGCGGCAGCGCGTGCGAAATAACCGGATTTTTGAATCAAGGTTTTTTCTGCACCCAACATCTCGGCGAATTGTTCACCAAACCATTTGCCGGGATTGACGGCATCCAACTTAACATGTCCGAACGCGTCGCGCGGCACTTCCTGACCTTTGGCTTGCATTTCCGCAACAATCGACTCAACGCCCGCCCCTTCGGAAACGAAAATATTAACGCAATCAACCTTATCCATGACAGCACGTAGGCGTTTGGCTTCAGCAGCTATGTCAATGGCCATTTCAGGGATAAAGATGCCGTGGACTTCAAAGGCATTACGATCAAGCCCCAACTCTGGCAACCATTCAGCACGATCCAGTAATTTACGATATTCGACAGCAGTCGCAGCGGTCAGCCAACCGCAACTGCGCCCCATCACTTCATGCACGATTAACATACGGGGATTGGCGTTGTTTTCTGCAACCACATTCCAAAAATACCGCGCGCCCTGCTCTGCGGCTGTCCAAGCACCTAAAGATTGTTTAATGGGGATAACGTCGTTATCCACCGTTTTAGGTAAACCAATGACGGTCAAACCGTAATTATTTTTAGCCAAAAAAGCCGCCAAATCAGCCGCCGCAGTGTTGGTATCGTCACCGCCAATGGTGTGCAAAATATCCACGCCATCTTTAATCAGTTGATCAGCGGCGACTTTTTGGGGATCTTGACCTTCCGTAACCAACCCGCGTTTGACGCAATCTTTAACATTGGTCAATTTAACGCGGCTGTTACCGATGAGCGAGCCGCCAAAACGGTGTAGAAGTCCTGCTTTCTCACGAATGGCTGGGGTTACTTTATAAAAATCGCCCAACAGCAGGCCTTTATAACCGCTGCGGTAACAGATGATTTCAATGCTGGGGTCAATTTCAGTGTAACGCTCAATCAAACTGCCAATGGCTGAGTTTAAACAAGGCGCCAAGCCGCCTGCGGTAAGGATTGCCACTTTTTTTGGTTTGTTCATGTTGTTATATGTAATTAAAAGTTAAAATGAAAATCCATATAATGGACGGTTAAATTGAATACGATGTCAAACGACAAATCCGCTGTATTGATTGCTATAGGCTCAAACAGATTCAGGTAAAACGAATAAATCTCACTGCCTGAATTTTACCACATTCCCAGCTTTTAGCACCCACCAGTCACGCCACTTAGCGACGAATAATCGGCTGCAATAAAGCCAAGATTCGGGTTATCGCACCCTGATTTTGTTTGACAAAATGTTGCGCATTTTGCGCCAGTGTTTGACGATATGCAGCATCCACATATAAATGTTTAAAACTACTCAATAATGCGGGAATGTCGGCACATTGCACAGCGGCATTTGCCTTTAACAAACCATCCGCAATTAAACGCACGTTATCCATATACGGGCCAAACATAATCGGCACATTCACAGCGGCAGGTTCAATAACATTATGCCCGCCTATCGGCACCAAGCTACCACCGACAAAAGCGATATCCGCTGCCGCGTACAGCATTTTCAATTCGCCCAGAGTATCTGCAATATAAACATCGGTAGCGCTATCACAAGAGGTTGCGGCGGTGCGCATAACGACTTTCAGGGCGGATTTTAAGCACAATTGCTGGACTTCATGAAAACGCTCGGGATGACGCGGCACGATAAGCAACAATAAATCCGGCGCAATGACTTTGCATTGCGCATAAAGGGCTAAAAAATACGCTTCTTCCTCTTGATGGGTGCTGGCAATAATCCACACAAAACGCTCTGAAAATATCTGTTTTCGCAACTGTCGCCCCTCAGCAATCGCGCCATCTTGCGGTGGACTGTCGAATTTTATATTACCATAAACCTGAATTTGTTTAGCTGTTGCCCCTATCGCTAAAAAACGCTGGGCATCGGCTTCAGTTTGTGCAGCGATAAGGGTGATATTGGCTAACGTAGATTGAACAAGATAGGGGATTTTCTGATAACCGCGTGCCGATTTTTCAGACAAACAGGCATTAATGATCACTAAGGGAATATGCCGCTGCCCACAGGCGGCGAATAAATTCGGCCAAATTTCCGTTTCCAGAATAATGGCGACTTTCGGCTGAAAGTGTGTAAAAAAACGCCGCACCGCGCCAAAAGTATCGTAAGGCAAGTATACATGGCTAACACTGTCGCCCATGACCGCTGTCACCCTGGCAGAACCGGTTGGGGTAGTGGTGGTGACTAAAAAATGTTGGGAGGGATGTGCTTGTTGCAATTGTTTAAGCAGCGGGAATACTGCTTCTGCTTCGCCAACAGAAACCGCATGAATCCAGATGACATCCTTAAGGGGCGATTGCGGGTAAAAGCCTAAACGTTCACGCCAACGCAAACGGTAAGCGGGGGCTTTGATACCACGCCACCCTAAGCGCAGCAATATAAAAGGCAGTAGCCCATAAAACAAGAGAGAGTAAAACAGTCGCATTCAAACCGTGTCCGATATTGGCAATATTTGTTAACGCATACGATCAGGATTGCTAACGATTAAGCCATCCCAAATAGAGCCGCACACCCTGCTCAACCGTTTTAAATTGCTGCTGACACCCTGCGACACGCAAAGCTTCTAAATTGGCTTCCGTAAAACTTTGATAGCAGGCTTTAAGTTGCTCAGGGAACGAAATGTATTCAATGGTTCCCCGCCCGTGATAAGCAATGACTGCGTTGGCAACGTCATTAAAGGTTTGGCTACGCCCAGTGCCAACATTGTAAATGCCGGACACCTGCGGGTTGTCCAAAAACCAACAATTGACATCCACCACATCGCCAACATACACAAAATCACGGCGCTGCGCACCATTAGCATAGCCATCTGAACCTTCAAACAAACGCACGGTTGCGGATTGCTTGAGTTGATTATTCAAATGATAAGCAACACTGGCCATGCTACCTTTGTGCGCTTCTCGGGGGCCATAGACGTTAAAATAACGCAACCCGACAACAGGCGCAGTTAAGGCGGGAAATAAACGCCGACAATATTGATCAAACTGAAACTTTGAATAACCGTAGACATTTAAAGGCGATTCAAACGCCAATTGTTCTTTGAAGTTTGCATCGGCACCATAAACAGCAGCGCTGGAGGCGTATATCAAGGGAATGCCATGTTGCTGGCAATAATGCAGCAGCACTTTGGAATAGTCATAATTATTTTCCATCATATAGCGTCCATCCCACTCGGTGGTGGAGGAACAAGCCCCTTGATGAAAAATAGCCTGAATTTTTTTAGTCTTAAATAAGCCTTGCTGTAGCTGACTTAGAAAAGCCGACTTATCAACAAAATCGGCGATTTGGCAATCAACCAGATTTTTATACTTATGCCCATTACTGAGATTATCGACCACTACAATTTCATCGTAACCGCGCAGGTTTAAGCCCTTCACTAAATTACTGCCAATAAAACCGGCACCTCCGGTTACGATGACCATGGTGTTTTATGCTTCGGTAATGACCTTAATCGACATCGTTGCCACCGCATCAGTATGCAAATTAATATCAACGGCATAATCACCAATTTGACGAATCACGCCATTCGGCAAGCGAACTTCATGTTTTTCAACCTTAACACCCGCTGCGGTAATGGCTTCAGCAATAGTCTGCGTACCCACTGAACCGTACAATTTACCTTCATCACCGGCTTTATGCGCAATGACCACAGTTAATTTACTTAAAGCCGTTAAGCGAGCTTGTGCTGCCGCTAATTTTTCAGCCGCCGCTTTCTCGTGTTCTGCACGACGCGCTTCAAATTCGGCAATTTTTTTAGCAGTTGCAGGGACTGCCTTACCTTGTGGCACCAAGTAATTTCTACCATAGCCTGCCTTAATACTGACTTTATCACCCAGATTTCCTAGGTTGCTTATTTTTTCAAGCAGAATAACTTCCATCGTTTAATACCCCTTATTTTCAGCATTACGCCGAATTAGTGTGCGCACTTAAGCGCCATTTCGATTAAATTGTTTATTTCGTAAATTCAGCCACACATCCGCTAAGCCGATCAGCGCAACTAACAGCATGGTATGCGGAATAATGATTAAAGTTAAATATAACATCGGCACCAGAAAACGATTCGCCGACATATTGCTAAAAACAGCATGCAATACAGCAGTACCAATCACGGTGTAAAGTACAAATAATAAAACACAAATATTCTGGGCGACTTCAGAAAAAACCCCTAAGCCCGCCCAAGCAATACCAATAATAACTAAACTGGCCAGCGCCAAGGTCAACCCCACCCGCAGTTTTAAATACTCCTCACGGAAACCGCCAGGATTATATAAAACCGATTGCCACCAACGGCCTAAAAAAAGACCAAACAACATACTGTACACAGTACCCGATACAAATATGCCGGTCATAAAGCGCGCCAAAACGGCTATCGACTGTTGGATTTTTTCAAGTGGTACATCAGGGGACTTCTGCAACAAGGCTTGCGCCATCTGCTCCAGTAACCCTTGCCACATCGCACTGGTATTGCCATTATAAAGATAGAACCCAATCACCATCGCCATACCGATGAATACCGCAATCTCAATAGTCAGCGACAAATGCCGCCCCTCTCTCAAAACCACAGCAATCACCCAAACAGGTAACCACAACGCCAATCCATATAACAAGGCAAAGTAGACATTATTCAATAAAACAATGCCCAACAATGCCGAAGCAGCACAAGAACAAAGTAGAACCAACAATCCTTCATTTGCGCCACGCCTTAGAGTCACTAAAGCCACTGTGCCTGAACTTACAATACTAACTGGCGGGAAAAGCAGCGATAAAATAGCCAAGGTAGAAGCAACCAACATGGCTTGCATTCTACCTTGCATAATATAGGCTGCTATAAACCGCATTGAGCCGCCGAACTTTTTATTCGTGTGCGTCGCAAAAAGGCAACAAGGCAATAAAACGAGCATGTTTTATTGCTGTAGATAACTGTCTTTGAAACTTAGCACTAACGCCAGTAATCCGACTCGGCACAATTTTACCGGTTTCAGTTACATACTCACCTAACAGGTCAAGATCTTTATAGTCAACACCTGTTACATTATCAGCATTTAACTTGCTGATTTTTTTACGTCTCATATTACGAGCCATAATATCCCCTTAAATTCAATAAAAATAATGTTTATTCAGCAGAAACTTCAATATCGTCAACAGCATCGTCGTCTAGCTCAATGACGTCTTTATCATCAGCATCGACTTCAACATCTTCTTCAACGCGTTTTGAGCGACTTCTGCCTTCATCGGCAGCAGATGTCAGAATAATGGAAGGTGTAGAGATGGCTGTTTTTCTTAATAACGTCATGCTCCGCAAAATAGCGTCATTGAAACGAAAACCAACTTCTAACTCTGCTAGCGCTGCTTGATTACATTCCACATTCATCAACACATAATGTGCTTTATGGATTTTATTGATGGGGTAAGCCAAGTGCCTACGGCCCCAGTCTTCCAGACGGTGAATAGTCCCAGCAGTAGATTCAACGATGGCTTTATATCGCTCAATCATTGCTGGAACCTGAGCACTTTGGTCAGGATGTACTAAAAAGACAATTTCATAATGCCGCATGTTTTCTCCTTTCGGTTGAGCCTCCCACTCTTTCATATTTAAAAGGCGGTGAAGCAAGGACGAGCAAAATAGCTCGAGTAACCGACAATTATATTTTTTTTAAAGGCATAACACAAGCCTATTTTTAAAACTCCTGCAAAAACTGCCACGTTTAATTTAGCTATTCTTTCACTGAACCACCGTTAACATTATGGCAACGCCATATTGGCTCACATAAACCGCCGACACAACTTCAAGAGCACACGCTTATATTGCGGCACCACATAATTAATGTGTCGAATCATATAGCGGGCTTTATGCAACAGCGCTAAGCTAAATTGCCATATATTTTTTTTAAGGTACGAGCCATAGCTACGTAACGCCAAAACATTGACAGCTTTATCCTGCAACCTACCACTACGAAGCAACCACAACCACAAGCCCGTCACATACACTACAAACAAACCAATACCGGCTAAAAACCACAAAAATCGACCTTTTGCACCAAACGCTTCACCAGTATGTACCGGCCAAACCCAAGTGACCAACGTTTCACCGTTTGAAAACCCAGCAGGATCACGAAGCGCTTTAATCTGCCCGCTCCAATGGTCTACCCATACCGTGGTAAAAGGATGGCGTTGATTAATCTCAATACTTTGACGAAAATTGATCCGATACACACCAGTATCGCCAACGGGGGTAGCAATACGCCGCAATTCTGCCTTGGGAAACGTCGAGCGCGCGATGAATACGGCCCCCGACAAAGTGGTAGGATGCTTGGTGGGATCTGCCGTGCTGATGATGACCTGCCCCGTTTCACCATGAGCCATCCCGGATGCCCCCGTTAACGCTGTCAAAACTTGCGGGTAACTTAAAT
>JABFRM010000028.1 GCA_013141155.1 Methylococcaceae bacterium
CTGTTGCGGAGTCGAGGCGTACACGCGCGCCATTGGCACCGCCGCGCATATCGGTGCCACGGTAAGATGCTGCCGAAGCCCAAGCTGTCCGGACCAGTTCCGGCACGGTCAAACCGGTTTTAAGGATTTTTTGCTTAAGGCTTTCAGTGTCTTTTGCGTCGATCAGTTTGTGATTCAGTACGGGGATGGGATCTTGCCAAATAAGCACTTCTTTGGGTACTTCGCTGCCAAGGTAGCGTGTCCGTGGCCCCATATCACGGTGAGTGAGTTTGAACCACGCTTTAGCGAATGCAAGTTCAAATTCCTTTGGGTTATCCAAGAAACGTTTCGCAATTTTTTCGTAACTCGGATCGGTTCTCAGCGCGATGTCTGTGGTAAACATGATGGGCGCATGGCGCTTATTGGTATCGTGCGCATCGGGCACCAAATTTGCCGCAGCATTACCCTTAGGAATCCACTGGGTAGCGCCTGCCGGGCTTTTAGTCTGCACCCACTCGTAAGCAAACAAGTTCGTGAGATATTGGTGAGTCCATTGTGTCGGATTAGCACTCCAAGCGCCTTCCAAGCCACTGGTTATGGTATCGTCGCCATTTCCCTTGCCACATTTATTTTTCCAGCCCAAACCCTGTTCTTCAAGCCCGGCGGCTGCGGGCGCGGAGCCAACACATTTGGCGGGATCGCCATTGCCATGGGCTTTACCAAAGGTATGCCCACCCGCGATCAGTGCCAAGGTTTCTTCGTCATTCATCGCCATACGACCAAATGTTTCGCGAATATCTTTAGCGGCCGCCAGTGGATCATGATTGCCATTGGGCCCTTCTGGATTCACATAAATGAGTCCCATCTGCACCGCAGCCAGAGGGTTTTCTAGTTTTCGGTCACCTGTGTAGCGCTCATCAGCAAGCCATTTTTTTTCAGATCCCCAATAGACTAAATCGGACTCCCAGTCGTCGGTTCGCCCGCCAGCAAAACCGAACGTTTTGAAGCCCATCGACTCCAAAGCGACGTTGCCCGTAAGTACCATCAAATCGGCCCAAGAAATTTTACTGCCGTACTTGCTTTTGATCGGCCAAAGCAAGCGTCGCGCCTTATCCAAGTTGGCGTTATCGGGCCAACTGTTGAGCGGTTCAAAGCGCTGTTGACCACCACCAGCGCCGCCACGCCCATCTCCCATACGGTAGGTGCCTGCACTGTGCCAAGCCATGCGGATAAAAAACGGCCCATAATGTCCATAATCGGCAGGCCACCAATTTTGAGAGGTTTTCATCAACTTCTCGATGTCGGCTTTCACAGCCTTGAGGTCGAGTTTCTTAAATTCTTTAGCGTAATTGAATTTGTTGTCCAACGGGCTGGACTCCGCTGAATGTTGACGAAGCGGCGCTAAATCAAGTCTTTCAGGCCACCAAAATTGATTCGACATCACTTGCAGATCCGCTGCACTTTTTGAAGGCGGACGCGTCAGTGCTTGTTCAATGCCATATACTGGTTGCATCTGGATGAGGCTGATGGCACTTGCCAAGGCTTGAACGATCAATGCATGCTTTATTTGCTTTTTCATAGTGTCCGCTCCTGAGGCCGATTGATAAAACTGCTGGCCTTCATTTCATATTGAAAAATTCAAGACCATAGCTGGTCTTTTCCGGTAGGAATAAAGCAGCGATATTGACTGAATTCTGCCATATTTCTATGTTGGCAGATTATCACTTCGTACTATCAATGTATAATTGATTGTTTATATATTATCAATTGATATTATCAATTAATTTTTAAAATCATGAACCTGAGAGATTTACACTACCTCGTTGCCGTAGCCGACTTGCGCAGCTTTATTCAAGCCGCCGACCAATGCTGTATTAGTCAGCCGACCTTAAGTACCCAGATCAAGAAAATGGAAGACACGTTGGGCGTGCAGCTTTTTGAACGCACCAATAAAAAGGTAATGCCGACTGAAGTTGGCGAGCAGATTATTGCCTCGGCCCGGCGCATATTATTGGACGTTGATACTATTGGAAACCTAGCGAAACAGGCACAGGATCCTTTGGCTGGCAATTTCAGGCTGGGTGCATTCCCGACTTTATCAACCTATATTTTCCCTGGGCTAGTCCCTAAAATCAGGCAGGCATTACCTAAACTAAGGCTGATCCTGATTGAAGAAAAAACCGATATTCTGATAGATCAGTTGAAACAAGGTCAACTGGATGCCGCCTTGCTGGCATTACCGATACACGATGATTATTTGGATACCCAGCCATTGTTTGAGGACGAATTTTATCTGGCAGTTGCCAACGATCACCCGATGGCGGTACGGGAAACAGTCGCACAATCTGACTTGTTTAATCAGCAGTTACTTTTGCTCGACGAGGGCCATTGCCTGCGTGGCCAAGCCTTGCAAATATGCCAGATGAACCATGCCGAAGAACAGCAGGATGTTAGGGCGACCGGGCTGGAAACGCTCAGGCAAATGGTCAGGGCGGGAACAGGGATCACCTTTATGCCAAAAATCGCCATCCGCAAGCCCGAAGAAGGCATCAGGTACATCCCTTTTGTAGAACCTGTCCCCAGACGGACGATAGCTTTGGTGTGGCGCAAGACCAGCGCGCGAAAGAAATTGCTAAAGTTGGTGTCAGCGCTATTGGTTTAGTGGGTCAACATTGACTTTCTTAAAGGGGTTAATTGACCAAAAGAACGGTTTATCCTGACAGCCCTTAGAATCCCTTGGTATCATTGGCTTACAGACGAAATATCGATTTCAAAAGCACTAATGATATTCTTGACAAGTTATTGAATATTAATAACATCGCCCCTGTTATAAAATTCATACTTGCCAATGTTGTGATATGCTGCCAGGCACCGGTGAAAACCGGATGATTTATTTTGCCATTTCTGGATCAACCGTTTGATAATGCTGATGTAATGATGACAGCAGTGTCACATTATAAAAGATCACCGCGTTGGCAATCAGACGGATAAACTCGGCATTGATGTCGAGTTCGCAACCGTCTTGCCATTGAGCATCCTGCCACCGTTGACCTTGGCAATAGTAGCGCTTAGCTGATGGTAAGATTCACCCCGGTTCAATGAGCCTTGCACTACTTCGCGCACTTGCTTGCTGTCGATATAATCCAGCAAATAATCGGTCATGATGATTTCATAGAAAGCACACGCGCCTTTAAGGTCGGATTGGTCTTCTTGTAAGAGGACAGCCTGGCAACAATTTGGCTTTGCGTGGTCTTTTTGAGCGCCAGTTGATCGCAGAAAGGCAAGGCTTGGGGCGCTAAACCTGTCCGGTGCACACCCATCGCCTGGACAGGGGATCAACCCACGGCATCCACAAGGGAACAAGCCATGCGCCAGTCTGGGTCAACGGTCAATTGTCTTCCCCATCGCTGCCATAATCATCTGCATCATCCATGTCATCGTAGCCAAAGGGGTTAGCGTCATCCAACAGGTCGCCGCTTTCGGTGGTGCGCGGCTCCAGCCCGCTGATGGGATCTTCATCCAAATAATCATCATCGTCCAATTCTTCATCATAGCCGGTCATTGGTTTGCTCCTTTAAGCTTTTGTGTTGGTTGATAGGCCACCCGCCTGCCATTAATGCCCTTGTGGCCAATCCGGCAAGGCATATACCCCTATTTATCAGGGCATGGCGCTGGTTTGCCATTTTGGTTAGTCCCTACCAAACAATGCAGATGGGGCGTGTCATTCATCGTGCTGAAGTATGGGTTGGTTCAATTCTGATGTCAGCATAGTTTCTTTCATGTTCAAGGATACGATTAACGACAAAGCCGCACAAGCACTGACGTAATAAGCGAACCACGCAGGATGCCCTATGCTTTTCAGCCATAATGCCAAATATTCAGCGGTTCCGCCAAATAACGCCACCGTAACGGCATAGGGGAAACCCACGCCTAAGGCGCGGATATGTACCGGAAATAATTCCGCTTTGACAATGGCATTCACGGAGGAATAACCAGAAACAATCAGCAAAGCGCAAATATACCAGCCTAAAGCCGATGCCATGCTTTGCGGTTGTGATAACGCGGCCAGAATGGGGACAGTAAACAGCGTAGCGGCTGCGCCAAAGGCAATCAACATAAAACGTCGCCCGACCAGATCCGAAGTCCAGCCGAACAAAGGCTGCAGCAACATAAACACGCACAGCGCCAGCAGGCAAATCACCGTGGTATCGTCTTTGCTAAAACCCGTGGTGTTAACCAGAAATTTTTGCATATAGACGGTAAAGGTATAGTAGGACACCGTCCCACCGGCAGTGAGCGCAACCACAGTGCCGATTTGCTTAGGGTATTTTAGCAACTCGCGGATATTCGCCTGCCGACTGCTTTGGCTATGGCAGTTAACAAAGGCATCGGTCTCTGCCATCTTCCCTCGCAGGCATACCGCAGCAACCGCCATGATGCCACCGATCACAAAGGGAATGCGCCAGCCCCAGGCATGCAGTTCTTCATTGCTTAACAAACACTGTTGCAAAAGCATCAACAAGCCCAAGGCCAAAATTTGCCCCAGCACAATGGTGACGTACTGAAAACTGGAGTAATAGCCTCGGCGCTCAGGCGTCGCCATTTCACTGAGATAGGTCGCTGAGCTGCCGTATTCCCCACCAATGCTGAAGCCCTGCAGAACGCGCGCAAACAGCAACAGCGCGGGTGCCCAATCACCGATGACCGCATAGCCCGGAATGCAGGCAATCATTAACGAACCCAAACACATCAGGCTCACCGAAAACACCAGCGCATACTTGCGCCCTTTGCGATCAGCTAAACTGCCCAGCACCCAACCGCCCAAGGGCCGAAAGATAAAGCCGACCGCAAAAACCGCCGCATTATTCAGTAATTGTGCGGTTTGATCCCCAGCGGGAAAGAATATCGGGGCAAAGTACAGCCCAAATGCCGCATAAATAGCCCAGTCAAAATACTCAACCAGATTACCCACAGAACCGCTAAAAATATTGCGTAGGCGCTTGCCGTGCGAAAAGCTTGCAACTTGCGCTTCGGGGTGATCATCTAACTTGCTGTACTCGGTTTGTCTTTTCATTACAGTCCTTAAGGGTGCGTATTTGCTTGGCTGGTTTGAAACTTAGCCAATCGGCTTGATTGGTGGGCTATAATCCGCCACGGTCGTCAACAACATTACAAACCATTCAAGCATGCACCCTCACGTTTTCGACAATACTCAAGATCACGATTCAAATTTAGCACCTTATGACGGTGAATTATATTGGCAGCAACAGTTCTATGCACCGCAGCAAGCGGATGAAATGTTTGCACAGCTTAATGCCACTTGCGTCTGGCAAGGGGAAGCAGTGTTAGTTTACGGGAAATGGCATAAAGTGCCGCGCTTAATGTGTTGGTACGGCGATGCGGGCGCTTTTTATCGCTATTCCGGGGTAAACCACCAGCCACTGCCGTGGACACCCGAGCTGTTGGCTATCAAAGAAAAAATGCAGCAACACTGCCAGTGTGAATTTAACAGTGTATTGCTGAACTTGTATCGCGACGGCCAAGATTCAATGGGCTACCATGCCGATGATGAAAAAGAACTGGGCGATAACCCCTTGATTGCCTCGTTGAGTTTCGGCGCTGAGCGCTTGTTTAAATTACAACATAAGCGCCGAAAAATAACCTTGGATATTATCTTAGGGCATGGCGACTTATTGGTCATGGCAGGTACAATACAGCGGCACTGGCGACATGCCCTACCCAAAACCAAACAGCCCAAAACGCCCAGGATTAATTTGACGTTTCGGCAGATTTTGGTGCTTTAAAGTGCTGACAGCTAACGCATCCGCACTGCCCAACCAACCTATTGAACAGCGGCACAACTGCGCGTATGCTGTCAGCAAAACCAATGAGCAAATAGGGTGCAACCATGAGTCGCCATTTCAACCTGCTGAGGGACATATTTCAAGACTCCATGAGCGCCAATATCCGCTGGCAGGAAGTTGAGTCTTTTCTCCACCAGCTAGGCATCACCATAGAGCCAACGCTTGATGCGCGCTTTATCAACGCAACTTATTGAACAATTAAACAATCTTTTTCAGATTCAAAAAAAAAGGAAATAAATTGTACATAGTCACAGATGATCAGGTAAGAAAAGCACTCAAATTGCTTAAGAAGGATATTTATGATGACTGGTATTGTGATCTACAGAACTATACTGATGTATTTAAGGAAGTTCCGAAAGCAACCGCTTTAATAAATGAAAAAATAAATAAAGGAAGAGGGATTTATATTGCAGAAAAATCTATTTTATTTAATATTCCCAAGGGTAATGGTGGCTTTCGATACTCTCTTGAGCTTTCTCCGCTTGATAGGTTAGCCTATCATATATTCGGATTTCAGTTAATAGAATTATTAGATCACGTTCTCCCATACAATATACTAAGTCATCGAAAAAGGGCGGATTCAACTCCGAAGTGCAATCCTAGTTATCATGCGGCCTTTAGCAAAGTTTCAGCAAAAAAGACCGAATGGGGTGTTTTGTAATTAAGCGTTTTTCGAGGTCGATGATTAAGTTTTTCCAT
>JABFRM010000218.1 GCA_013141155.1 Methylococcaceae bacterium
GCAGACTGCTTTAATACCGATGCCTTGATTGTGACTGATGACGTGACAAATGAAGTTTGGGATAAAAAAGGCGCTATTTTTGTAAAGCGATAGTGGGTAAAGTCCTTTATTTTTCAAGGATTTTAAGATAATTTACAGATTTTGTCAATGTTTTGTCTATATCGTGATATACTGTTGGTACATTATAATTTTGTATTCAACGGAGTCTGTATGACAAATTATCTGGACAATGCGTCCTGTTATTTAATCAGTACCGTTGTGAAGCGCTCGGGTGTTAAGGCTGACTTAATTAGAGCTTGGGAACGGCGCTATAAAGCCGTTACGCCAACGCGTACTGATGGCGGCCATCGTGTTTATAATGATCAGGACATTGCGCGCTTAAAGTTGCTCAATCAGGCGACCAGCGAAGGACATAGCATTGGTCAAATTGCACAGCTTAGCATTGATGAACTGCAAAAGTTGATGAAAATTGAGCAGCAGTCAGCTTATTTTCCTGCAACATCAAATAGGGCGGCTGTTCCAGACAAAGCTAATCCTGATTTAGCGGAAGCTTATATCGAAAAATGTTATACCGCCATGATGGTGTTTGATGCCAGGGCTATAGAATCGCATTTCGAGAATGCGGTTGTCGAGTTAGGGGCGCAAGCCTTTATGGAAAATCTCTTAACCCCGTTGCTGGCGCGCATGGGTGAAGACTGGAAGGCAGGTAACTTAAGGCCTTCGCATGAACACATGACCACCTCGGTGATTCGCTCGATGGTCTATATTCTCCGCAGTAATTATACCCCCGCTGATAATGCACCGCGATTGGTGATTAGTACCCCTATTGGTCAGCAGCATGAGCTAGGTGCCTTAATTGCGGCGCTTATCGCTGAATTTAAAGGCTGGCATATTACTTATCTTGGGCCTGATCTACCTGCGGAAGAAATTGCTTTTGCCGTAAAATCCAGCAATGCTAATGCGGTCGCGCTAAGCATCACCTTGACCACGGAAGATCATATTATCCCTAAGGAAATTCGTCGCTTAAAAAAATTGATTGGGCGAGAGGTTGCGCTCATCGTCGGTGGCAGTGCTGCCGAAGATTATAAAGCGGTTTTAGATGAAGTCGGGGCTTTGCGTTCTGATAGCTGTGACGAGTTTAAGCAAATGCTGGATGAATTGACGGCGCAGTTTCAAGCTTCAGCCAGCCTCAAAAACTTAACTAAGGTTACGGGATAACATAGCATTAAGAATGCGGTTGTGTTGTTATGGGTTTTGATGTACTTTCAAGCCCACATACTTATCTTTAATTAATAAACCCGTGCTATGAATACGTCCTCCTTAAGTACCCGAATTAAATGCGCGTTTGTTTTGATTGTCTTCACTGTTCTTGGGCTTGGGCCAATACCCATTACCAGCGTTTTGGGATTGGTGATTGTGTTTTTTAGGCCACATTGGTTTAAAAAGCTGGTTGATCGTATTTATGCAGACTAATGAATTCATAGCAACCTGCTTAAAACTTTAGTGCTCAGCCAACTTGATTTTGACGGGTGCAATATAGACCTACGAGGTTTTTAAACCCTCGTAGGTCTTGCAGTGAACTAAAAACGTGACTCAACAAAACAGAAATGATTGAGTACTAGGCTTTGGCCTTATTTATATACGGGCTTGTTGTATGTCAAGAGCCAGCCAAAATGCTAGGCGTGTTGAAAGAAACGGACAAGTTTACCTTCGGTAATATACTCAAAGCGGGTTATGTTGTCGTAAAACGGCGTTAATTTAGGTGCCGGTACGATCAATAGTTGGCCATTGTGTCCAGTCTTGTTTAGGCGGCATTTATTGATTTAGTCGCCACAATCGCTAACCAAGGTTGTTCGTGCAAGGGTTTCCCTGCTGGCCGGTAATAATGGTTGAGTACCTTAAACCCTGCGCTTGCCAGAAATGAGGTGCAGGACTCAATTTGCATGTAATGCCCATATCGTTCCCCAGACCAGCCTTCGCCATCACCACGCGGTATGGATAAGAAAAGAATGCCGTCCGGTTTTAACGCGGCGTACAAATCAGCAAGTACACGGGGCAATTCTTGGCTAGGTACATGAAACAAAGAAGCATTGGCGAAAATGCCGTCGAAAGATTGCTGGGTTAAATCCAGTTTTAAAAAAGTTTGCTGTAATACTGGGCAATTTGTGTATTCGCGCGCCATCTTGCAAAATGCCGCACTACCATCCAAGCCAACGGGTCTGTGACCTAACGCCTTAAAATAATGGACATCCCGTCCGGGACCGCAACCTAAATCTAAAATATCCAGCTTTTGGGTGGGTGGAAACGGTGCTAAAAATGCCACATAGTTTTGCGTTACATCATGGTTTTTGGTGCCTATCCAAAAAGCTTCGGCATTTTGATTGTAATGGCTTAAGGTAACCGTTTCAATTTCATCCCAGTTTTCAGTGCTTGGTTGCATAATCTAGCAGTGTGGTAATGGTTTTGATTGGCGGGATACTCAAAGCGTCCTTAAATTATTATAACGCTCAATACTAGACATGATTTCTTGTTTGGCGTCTTCAATGCCGAACCAGCCTTCAATTTTAACCCATTTACCTTCTTCTAAGTCTTTGTAATGTTGAAAGAAATGGGTTATTTTTTCCAGTTTGCCTTCGGTGATATGCTCAAAACTGGTTATTTTGTCGTAGAACGGCGTTAATTTATGCATGGGTACGGCTAATATTTTGCCATCATTTCCGGCCTCGTCAGTCATTTTTAAGATGCCAATCGGGCGGCAGCGCACCACGCAACCACTGAGCAAGGGGGCAGGGGTCATGACTAACACATCAACTGGATCGCCGTCATCAGACAAGCTATGCGGTATGTAACCGTAATTGGTGGGGTATTGCATAGCCGTACCCATAAAGCGGTCAACGGTTAGCATGCCGGTATGTTTATC
Organism: Methylococcaceae bacterium; assembly: GCA_013141155.1. Taxonomy (GTDB): domain Bacteria; phylum Pseudomonadota; class Gammaproteobacteria; order Methylococcales; family Methylomonadaceae; genus SXIZ01. The sequence goes on from JABFRM010000218.1 coordinate 2,921, forward strand.
GACCTCGTATTTAACAGGGTCGCTAAAGGCGGGTATTTCTATAATCACATTAATGTCGTTAGGAACATTCAGGCCGGAGGGAACTTTATTAAATGACATGTGTGTATTTGGTGTGAGGTTAAATTCGTGACATTATAACAGCAGTCAATTCACTTTAAGGGATTAGCCTTTATGCAGGGTCTTATAGAAAAAATGGTCGCGCGCTTAACGCCGGAATCTGTCGAGTATTTTTTGCCGTTATCTAAGCAATTAATCGCGTTAAATCCTTTGCTGGGGAAAAATATTAAGTTGCTTCATACTGGGGTTATTAATTGCGTACACTGCGGCAGAAAAATCAGTAAAAGCTTTAATCAAGGCTATTGTTACCCCTGTTTTACTACGCTAGCGCAATGTGATATGTGTATTATGAAACCGGAAACTTGCCACTACGCCAAGGGAACTTGTCGTGAGCCGGCTTGGGGTGAAGCGTTTTGTTTTCAGCCGCATTTTGTATATTTAGCCAATTCTTCCGGCATTAAGGTGGGCATTACTCGTCAAACGCAAATTCCGACGCGCTGGATTGATCAGGGTGCGGTGCAGGCATTGCCGATTTTAAAAGTCGCCTCGCGGCAGATTTCAGGGCTGGTCGAGGTTGAGATAGCAAAGCATGTGAGCGATAAGACCAGTTGGCAAAAAATGTTAAAAAGCCCTGCCGAGGAAGTTGATTTGCAAGCTGAACGTGATCGGTTATTGCTTGAGTGTGCACCGGAAATTGCTGAGATAACGACCCGTTTTGGCATGGACGCGTTGGCTTATTTACCGAATGCGGAGGTGGTGTCGATTAATTTCCCTGTGCTGAATTATCCCGCTAAGGTGAAGTCATTTAATTTTGATGCCCAGAGTGAAGTTACTGGCGTGTTGCAAGGCATCAAGGGACAATATTTGCTGTTGGACACAGGGGTTATCAATATGCGTAAATTTACCGGTTATGAAATTGAATTGGGGGTATAGCTGTCGTTGAGATTTGTTTTAACAGACAGGGGGGCAAGTATTCTGAAGTTGCTTAAGCATTTTAAATTCAGGTTATAATGTACGCCATCGTGTTCTTAAGCTTTTTTATGAGCAAATTTAGTTTGTTATTGATGTTCCCTTATTTGTTATGACCCAAAAACTTTATATCCAAACCAACGGTTGCCAGATGAACGAGTACGATTCCGATAAAATGCGGGATGTACTGCAAGCCTCTCATGGTATGGTAATGACAGACATCCCTGAAGAAGCGGATGTTTTATTATTGAACACTTGCTCCATTCGAGAGAAAGCGCAGGAGAAAGTGTTTTCTGCTTTAGGTCGTTGGCGCAAACTCAAAAAAAAGCGCCCGGGTGTTATTATCGGGGTTGGCGGTTGTGTGGCTAGCCAAGAAGGTGCAGCCATTCAGACTCGCGCACCTTATGTCGATATTGTATTTGGCCCGCAAACATTGCATCGTCTGCCCGAGTTGTTAGATCAGGCGCGCAGCGAGCAAAAACATGTGGTGGATATTTCTTTTCCTGAAATTGAAAAGTTTGATGCGCTGCCAGAACCTCGTGCAGAAGGTCCAAAAGCCTTTGTTTCGATTATGGAAGGCTGTAGCAAATATTGCAGCTTTTGCGTGGTGCCGTATACGCGCGGCGAAGAAATCAGCCGCCCCTTACAGGATGTGATTAACGAAATATCGTTGTTAGCCGAGCAAGGTGTGCGCGAAGTTAATTTGCTGGGGCAGAATGTTAATGCCTATCTTGGTGAAATGCTTGATGGCGATGTTGCCGACTTTGCCTTATTACTGCACTATGTTGCGGCGATTGAGGGTATTGCGCGGATTCGTTTTACCACTTCGCATCCATTGGAATTTAGCGATGCTTTAATTGAAGCGTTTGCGGAAATTCCAAAATTGGTTAATCATTTGCATTTGCCTGTGCAAAGCGGTAGTGATCATATTTTAGCAATGATGAAACGCGGACATACGCGTGCGGAATATATTGAAAAAATCAATAAATTAAAAGCGGTGCGTCCGGGAATTAGTTTATCGTCGGATTTCATTATCGGTTTTCCAGGGGAAACCGAAGCGGAATTTGAAGAAACATTGTCATTGCTTGATGAGGTGGGTTATGACCTTTCTTTTAGTTTTGTTTATAGCCCAAGACCTGGCACGCCTGCTGCCGATTTACCGGATGATGTGCCGGAAGAAACTAAAAAATTACGCTTGCAACGTTTCAAGGCGCGTAATAATGAAATGACCTTAGCATTCTCGCAGCAAATGCTAGGCACTGTGCAAACTGTGCTAATTGAAGGGATTTCTAAAAAAAATCCGCTGCATGTTACTGGGCGCACCGAAAATAATCGCGTGGTTAACTTTGCCGCTCATCCACGGCTTATCGGACAATTTGTGGAGGTCATGATTAATGATGTGCAGCCAAATTCTTTGCGTGGGCGTGTAGTGGATACTTCCGTTACGGCATTTATTTAGCGTAAAAGTCGGGAATGAGGCTTTACAATTTCAAAATTAACCTTATATTCAAAGGTTGACCGTTTATAAATTTTTTTATAAACCCTAAACAGCCTACCTACCTATTCCTAACATTTTGACTATCTCTATTGTTACGCAAGAAATCATCCTGCAACCCGCGGATAATAAACGTTTGGCAAATTTTTCTGGGCAATTTAATGGGCATTTACGGCAAATTGAACAACGCCTGAAGGTGGAAATTGCCAATCGGGGTAACCAATTTATCGTCACGGGTGCCAGCGACACCATTAACACCGCCTGTGCGGTAATGCAGCAGTTATTTGAAATTACCGCAACGCAGCGCTTATCCCCTGAGCATGTGCATCTGGCCATGCAAGATGCTTCGCTCGATGAGCTGGTTAGTCAACAGGAATTGACCGCCGTTAATGATGCAGTTTTCATTAAAACCAAACAGGCAGTCATTCGAGGTCGCGGCGTTAATCAGCAAAATTATTTAAAAAAAATAATGCAGTATGACATCAACTTTGGTGTTGGCCCTGCGGGTACTGGCAAGACATATTTAGCGGTTGCCTGTGCGGTTGATGCGTTGTTGAATGAAAAAGTCAGCCGTATAATTTTGGTGCGACCGGCAGTTGAAGCAGGTGAGAAATTAGGTTTTTTACCGGGTGATATGGCGCAAAAAGTCGATCCGTATTTGCGGCCCCTATATGATGCTTTATATGAGATGCTGGGTTTTGAACGGGTGGAAAAATTGCTTGAACAAGGCGTCATTGAAGTCGCCCCCCTAGCGTTCATGCGCGGCAGAACTTTAAGCGATGCCTTTATTATTCTGGATGAAGCGCAAAATACCACCACCGAACAAATCAAAATGTTTTTAACTCGGATTGGTTTTGGGTCAACCGCTGTGGTGACGGGCGATGTTACCCAGATTGATTTACCTTCCGTCAAATTGTCTGGATTGACGCATGTGCTAGAGGTATTAAAAGACGTTGAGGGCATTAGCTTTACTTTTTTTAATGCCCGTGATGTGGTGCGGCATCCTTTAGTGCAGCGAATCGTGGTGGCTTATGAAGCCTATGAACAAAAACACCCTAAACAGTAAGCTTGATCCGATGACGCATCTGCTGGACATTCAACTTGCCTCAGATGCTGATAATATTCCCAGTGCCGCATTGTTTCAACAGTGGCTCAATACGGCTTTATCAGAACTGTCCGTATCAGTTGAAGTGTTGATACGCATTGTTGATGAGCCGGAAATGACTGAATTAAATCAGACCTATCGCCATAAAACTGGCGCAACCAATATTTTGAGTTTCCCTTTTGAAGCCCCGGCTGGTGTAGACTTGAATTTATTAGGAGATTTAGTGGTTTGCGCACCAGTCCTTGAGCGTGAAGCTTTGGCACAAAATAAATCATTGGAGCAGCACTGGGCGCATATCGTAATTCATGGACTTTTTCATTTATTAGGCTATGATCATAACAACGAAATCGAAGCTGAAGCCATGGAAGCCTTAGAAGTTAAAGCTTTAAAAAAACTACATATCAACAATCCTTATGAGGAACGCTAAAATCAATGAACGATGATCAACCTCCGAGTAGTCATTCACCGCATAAAAGCTGGATTGGCAAGTTAAGTCAATTATTAAGCGGTGAGCCACAAGATCAGGAAGAGTTATTAGATATTTTAAGAGAGGCGCAAGAAAATCATTTATTGGATTCTTACGCACTCTCGATGATTGAAGGCGTGCTTAGAGTTGCTGAAATGCGGGTGCGGGACATTATGATCCCGCGGGTGCAAATGGTGGTGGTTGCTAAAGATGAAAATTTGGAAGCGATTTTTCCATTGGTGATAGAATCTGCACATTCGCGCTTTCCCGTGATTGCCGAAGATCGCAGTAAGGTGGTTGGTATATTGCTGGCTAAAGATTTGCTTACCCATGCCCTGGATCATAAAGTGGTGCGGGTCGAAAATATTATGCGTCCAGTCAGTGTGGTGCCTGAAAGTAAACGTTTGAATGTCTTATTAAAAGAATTTCGATCCAATCGTAACCACATGGCTATCGTGGTGGATGAATATGGCGCGACTGCTGGTTTAGTGACCATTGAAGATGTGCTGGAGCAAATTGTTGGCGAAATTGAAGATGAACATGATGATTTCGATGATGAAGTTTATATTCGTCAACGTAACGACCATGAATATACGATTCAGGCATTAACGCCCATTGAAGAGTTCAATGCGTATTTCTCTACGAGCCTCAGTGATGAAGCGGCGGACACCATCGGTGGTTTTATATTGCATGAGTTGCAACACATGCCTAAAAAAGGCGAACATGTTGAGGTTGATCATTTACGTTTTGAAGTGATGCGCGCGGATAGTCGGCGGGTGCATTTATTAAAGTTAAAGATGAAAGGCAGTAAACTGGCTAATTAAAAATGCTACGCTATTTAGAGTTCTTGGGTTATCAGTTTGTTTCAGAATGTGTAGGGCGGTTATTATGCCTTTAAGGACTATTTATAATGCAGCAAACGACAGTTTTAGTGACAGGTGGTGCGGGTTATATTGGTAGCCATACCTGCGTTGAATTATTGCAAGCAGGGCATCGCGTTGTGGTAGTGGATAATTTATCCAATAGTAAGACCGAATCGTTGCTGCGGGTTGAAAAAATAACCGGTAAAGCGCTTAAGTTTTATCAATTGGATATTTGTGATAAAGCTGCATTGCAAAAGGTATTTATAGAGCAGCCTATTGCAGCAGTTATTCATTTTGCGGGTTTAAAAGCGGTGGGGGAGTCTTGTGCCTTGCCCGCAAAATACTATCAGAATAATGTTTATGGTACCTTGGTGCTTGCCGAAGTGATGGCGGGAGCGTGCGTTAAAAAGCTGGTATTTAGTTCCTCGGCGACTGTTTATGGCGATCCGCATACAGTGCCTATCACTGAAGGTTTCCCGCTGTCGGCAACAAATCCTTATGGGCGTTCAAAATTGATGGTGGAAGATATTCTCAGGGATTTCTCGGTGGCTGATGAACTCGCTGCCCCTTCTGAAAACCCTTGGAAAATTGCCTTGTTACGGTATTTTAACCCGATTGGTGCGCATGAAAGTGGCTTGATTGGTGAAGATCCGAATGGCATTCCGAATAATTTGATGCCGTATATTGCACAAGTGGCGGTCGGAAAGTTGCCGCAATTATCAGTGTATGGCAATGACTATCCAACAGAGGACGGTACTGGCGTCAGAGATTATATTCATGTGGTTGATTTAGCTAAAGGCCACTTAAAAGCTTTGGCAGCTCTGGATAAACTATTCTATCAATCAGGGGCTTGCAAAGCGTTTAATTTAGGGACTGGGAATGGGTATAGTGTATTAGAAATGTTGAACACGTTTGAGCAAATTACGGGGAAGCCAGTTAAGCATATCATTGCACCACGCAGAGTCGGTGATGTCGCCGCCTGTTATGCGGATGCGACGTTTGCGCAAGCCGCATTGGATTGGCAAGCTGAGAAATCTCTAGCGGATATGGTGAAAGACACCTGGCGTTGGCAGATTAATAATCCCCGAGGGTATGCCGATGTTTAAACTATATTTAGTGCAAGGTTTGTAGGATGTTTTATTGGCAGTGTTCGCCAATATTTAAATACATTGCAAAATGCAGCTAAGTTTTAATGATAGATAAACGAGTCGTTTTTGTGTGTGGTTTGTTTTATACTCAAGCTTAAAAAATTAACTTTCGACTTAACTGATCCTTACTTATTATTCGTATTTATGTTGGCAAGTCATTTTTTTATATCGTTGCTCGCCACCCTTGTCTTGATTAAGAGCTTGTGTCCTATTGCTGTAAAAATAGGTCTAACTGATCATCCCTGTCATAGAAAGCAACACAAAGTTCCAACGCCGTTAATTGGGGGTTTGGCTATTTATTTGGGCATAGGGGTCACTTTGCTCTTAAGTGAAGTACATTTCCCTAATCAAATGGCCTATCTGATAGCCTCTGCGTTGCTTGTTGGTGTTGGATTGGTCGATGATTATAAAGGGCTGGGGGTTAAAATAAGAATAGTGGCGCAAATTGTCGCAGCGCTTATTATGACTGAAATGGCGGACATCAAAATCGTAAGCCTGGGGAATTTGCTTTTTACAGGAGATATAGCGCTGGGCAGTCTGGCAACACCTTTCACGATATTTGCTGTTGTTGGTGGCATTAATGCCTTCAATATGATTGATGGTTTAGACGGTCTTGCTGGAACATTGGCGTTGGTTTCAATGGCTGCTTTAGCCTTGGTGTCTTGGTTTGCGCAGGATATGCTGCTGCTTGATTTTTGCATTATTGTCATGGCGGCCATCATGGCCTTTTTGGCGTTTAATTTACGGGTGATGGGACGCACCAGTGCCGGTGTTTTTTTAGGGGACACTGGGAGTACCTTGCTTGGATTTACGGTATGCTGGTTAGCGATTGGTGCTTCTCAAAGTGAAAGCCCATTGCTTGCACCGGTTACGGTTTTGTGGATTATTGCCATTCCCCTGTTTGATTCGGTGTGCATCATGATACGGCGGCTGGGTCGTCGGCGCTCGCCTTTTCAACCAGATCGTGAGCATTTGCACCATATCATGTCCTTAACTGGGTATAGTGTGAATGAGGTTGTTGCACACCTGGTAAGTTATGGTTTAGTCATGGCGATTATTGGCATAGTCGCGGATTTGTTTTTCAACATTCCAAATGGCATGATTCTGCTCTTTTTTTTAGTGCTGTTTATTTCTCATTATTGGGGCATGGATCATGCCTGGATTTTTTTGAAAATTAGGCGTTATCTCCTCACGCGTCGACAAAACCCTAAGCAAATTGTATCAAGGCGTGCTTGGCAAAGGCGGGTAAATTCCAATGCTGTGGTTGATATTGAGCAACGCAGTATGGATAGGCGTCAGATCATAAAAGGGCGACGATTTGTGCCAACGGAACTGCAATTGGATAAATTTTATCGCTGTGAAGAAGACATGGATAATCCCGCGTATCGAAAAAAACTGAAAAATAAAATAAAAGTTTTTTGGTTTAATTTTTATGTTGACCGTAAATCGTAAATTACGCTTAAGGTATTGTAGTAAAAATTATTTAGATGGGTTAAAATTGGCGAGCGTACAACATCTTGCTTAATAATAAGGGAATTCGCAAGTTTACGGAGTTAAATTGTACGCTAGACTGGCTTAAAGTTATTGTTTGTTTCATACGCCTGAAGAGTAATCGCCAGGTGTTGAGCATATAAATCTAAGTGGTTTATGTTCGGCAAAGTTTTTGTGCTGTCTGAGAGCGAAGTGCTTTGTGAATTAATGGCTTGAAGTTAAAGTTTGAGGTTCATTTCTAAAAAGCGGAATGTTATTGGATGGTTTTTTATATTGTTATTATGAGGAATTTTCTATGTCAGTTTTTAAAACGATGGTTTTAGGTTTATGTTTAAGTGTTCCGATGTTGGCGGGTGCCACCACTACAAGCTTTTATTCCAGCACTGATCTTAATGCGCCATCAGCTACATTGCCGTTTGATGGTACTGGATCTGCTGCTGTAATGAGTACTGCGGGAGCCACTAATTTTTCTGACATTATCAAACTAAGTGTCACTAGCTCTGAAGTTGCTGACATTACGTTTGCAAATCAAGCGTTTGGCGGTCTTTTTGACATCACCGGATTTTTGGCCGATGATCTTACTAACGGATATACAGGCTTGAATTTTGCTAATCTTGGAATGGGTGATTACGTTTTCCAAGTAACTGGAACAAGCGCAGGCATTTCTGGTGGTTTGTACACAGTTAACACCGTAGTGAGTGCCATTCCTGTTCCAGCGGCAGTTTGGTTTATGGGATCTGCCATGGTAGGTTTGTTTTCTTTCAGAAAACGTAAAATCGCGCTTGCTGCATAAGCATACCGTGTAATTGGTTAGGATATAGCGGCATGAGAGTGCGGCTACTGACTAACAAAGTAAATTTTATTAAAAGGAGCTACCAAGCTCCTTTTTTATTGGTGTGGTTATTTAGCCACAGTCACTAAAGTTTCCTGTCATCATGCCCCAATCTTTTTCACCTCAGCAACAAATCGTCCTTGCCAGTGGCAATCAGGGCAAAATCAAAGAAATCCAAGCGATCTTAGCGCCGCACCCGATCTTAGCGCAGTCGCACTTTAACGTACCAGAAGCAGAAGAAACGGCGACTACGTTCATTGAAAACGCGCTGATCAAAGCCAGAAATGCCGCGTTGCATTGTCAACTGCCTGCGTTGGCGGATGACTCAGGGTTGGTGGTGGACGCACTTAACGGTGCACCTGGGGTTATTTCTGCGCGCTATGCAGGGGTTGGCAGTAGTGATCAGGATAATGTGCAAAAATTATTGACTGAGCTTGCAGGCGTGCCAGAGGCTGAACGTACGGCGCGGTTTATGTGCGTTATCGTGTTTATGCGTCATGCGGAAGATCCTGTTCCGCTAATTGCCCAAGGGGTTTGGGAAGGGCGTATCTTAACCGCCGCCATCGGTACTCATGGCTTTGGTTATGATCCGGTTTTTTGGATTCCTTCACATCACTGTACCTCAGCCGAATTATCGGCAACGCTTAAAAATACCCTGAGCCATCGCGCACAGGCGCTACAGCAACTTAAACACTTATTATTGACCGCTTAAGCAAACTCAAATGCAAGCCACCCTCGACATTGCGCGTCAATTTAGCCAAGATTCAACACCACTATCGTTAAGCCCGTTGGGTAATGGTTTGATCAATGAGACGTTTTTAGTTACAGGTACCGGTTTGCCCTGGGTTTTGCAACGCATTAATCGGCAGGTATTTCCGCAGCCACAGTGGTTAATGGATAATTTGCACCTGCTCAGCCAGCATGTGCAGCAAAAACCGCCAGCACAAGTGCGGTTGAATATTCCTGACATTTTATTGTCTGTAGCACAGCAAAATCATGTCATAGATGCAGCAGGGCATTATTGGCGCGCCTTGCAATTTGTACCGAACAGTTATAGTAAAGAACAGCTTACCAGCCTTGCTGATGCCGAACAGATTGGCTGGGCATTAGGGCACTTTCATGGCTTAAGCAGTGATTTGGATGCCAATTTGCTGCATGATACTTTGCCCGGCTTTCATATTGCGCCAGATTATTTAAACGCTTATCAGCAGGCACTAAGCGCGGTCAATAATATTGCAGCAGATGCCGATTACCGCTTTTGTCTTGCGTATATTGCAAGCCATCAGGCAAGCGTTAATGTGTTGGAAGTGGCTAAATTAAGCGGCGAGTTAACTTTGCGCGTGATGCACGGTGACCCGAAAGTGAATAATTTTTTATTTGACCAACATACGCAACAGATTATCAGCTTGATTGACCTAGATACCGTCAAGCCCGGGTTATTGCATTACGATATCGGTGATTGCCTGCGCTCTTGTTGTCATAACAGTGCCGATGATACTTTTGATTTGGTGATTGCCGAGGCGATATTAAAAAACTATCTTGCCGAAGTGCGGGATTTTTTTACAGTGGCGGATTATCAGTATTTATATGCGGCAATTGAATTGATCCCCTTTGAATTAGGGCTGCGTTTTTTTACGGATTATCTGCAAGGCAATCGTTATTTTAAGGTGACTGACCCACAACAAAACTGCCAGCGTGCGGTGCAGCAATTTAAGCTCAGTGCCAGTATTCGGCAACAGCGAGCAGCACTTGAGCGGCTGATTACGCGGCTATAAAGTAGTCCGGCAGCATCAGTTTTGCTGCCGGACAAGTTGATTCATATCGCGTCTTTAATTCGGCTTAAGGCTTTTTCTAAATTCTGCATACTGGTGGCAATGGAAATGCGAATATGACCTTCGCAGCCAAACGCAGAGCCTGGCACCAGCGCAACCCCTGCTTTTTCAATTAAATAGTCGGCAAACTCAAGATCATTATTGATGTTCGGCAACCGTGCAATCAGTTTTTCGACATTAGGGAAAACATAAAATGTACCGTCGGTTTCCAAGCATTCAACCCCCTCAATGGCATTCAATTCTTTCACCACATAATCATGGCGTTTTTTAAATTCAACGCACATCCGGTCAATAAAGCTTTGATCACCGGTTAATGCAGCTTCAGCGGCGACTTGCGAAATTGACGTAGGGTTAGAGGTGCTTTGTGACTGAATGGTACACATGGCTTCAATCAGATCGGCAGGGCCGCCCGCATAACCGATACGCCAGCCAGTCATCGAATAAGCTTTGGATACGCCATTCATCACCACTGTACGCGCATAAAATTCAGGGTGGGCATTGAGAATATTTACAAACGTGCCTTGTTTCCACAGCACTTTTTCATACATATCATCAGTGGCAATGATGATGTTCGGATAGTCTTTTAACACATCGCCCAAGGCTTTTAACTCTTCCAACGAATATGCCGCACCGGTTGGATTGGAGGGGCTGTTAATAAAAATAAGCCGGGTTTTATCCGTAATAGCTGCCCGTAGTTGTGCGGGTGAAATTTTAAACTGTTGCGCTTGAGTGGTTTGAATAATAACCGGCACGCCATCAGCCAATAACACCATATCCGGGTAGGACACCCAAAACGGCGCGGGGATAAGCACCTCATCGCCTTTATTCAACAACGCTTGCGTCAAGTTATAAGAGCTTTGCTTACCGCCGCAAGAAACCAGAATTTGCTTAAGGCTATAATCCAGCCCGTTATCCTGTTTAAATTTAGCGATGATGGCCTTTTTTAAACCCACCGTACCGTCAACCGCCGTGTATTTGGTAAAACCATCAGCGATGGCTTTAACGGCGGCGGCTTTAATGTGGTCAGGCGTATCAAAATCAGGCTCACCTGCCCCTAACCCCACAATATCTTTACCGGCCGCGCGCATTTCAGCGGCTCTTGCAGTAATTGCCAGGGTAGGGGAGGGTTTAACGGCTTTGACGCGATCAGAAAGTGTTATGTTCATGAGCTGGATGTCAGTGGTGTCTAAGTAGGCACTAATTATACCCGATGTCTTATTCGCTTGTTAGCCATTCAAGCGCATCATTGCTGATTTTAATTTGCATTATTTTAATAGTAGTTGTATAATTAAACTATGGAAAAAATCATCGCAACCTCGATTTTTGAATCGCTTTCGTCAGGCATCAGGCTTGATGTATTTCGTTTGTTGGTTAAACAAGGCAAAGCAGGCATGGTTGCGGGTGAAATTGCGACCACGCTGAATGTGCCGCCGACGAATCTGTCGTTTCACCTAAAAGCCCTTACTCAAGCCAGTTTGCTAACGGTTGCGCAAGAAGGGCGTTTTCAACGTTATCGTGCCAATATTCCGCTGATGTTGGATTTAATCGCTTATCTCACCGAAGAATGCTGCGCAGGGCATCCTGAACAATGCGCGGAAATGCGCGAAGCCTCAAGCTGTTGCGATGCTCTGTTACCATCCCTTTTATCAACTGCCCTAAAAACATCACCATGAATATTCTGTTTCTTTGCACTGGCAATTCTTGCCGCTCTATTCTAGCTGAAGCCACTTTTAATCATCTTGCGCCCACTGGCTGGCACGCTATGAGTGCAGGTAGTAAACCCACCGGTCAAGTGCACCCGCGTTCACTGGCTTTACTGGCGCGTGAAGGCATTTCAACGGAAGGCTATCACAGTAAATCTTGGGATAATTTGCCCATAACGCCGGATATTGTTGTCACGGTTTGTGCCAATGCAGCGGGTGAAACGTGTCCCGCTTATCTGGGTTCGGTCATCCGTACGCATTGGGGCGTGGCAGATCCGGCACATGTTACGGGGTCAGACGAAGAGATTGATGCGGCATTTATGCTGGCCTACCGCATTTTGCGAATTCGAATTGTAGCCTTTTTAGCATTGCCGCTCACGGAGTTACAAAAAGATCCCGCACGTTTAAAAGCCGAACTGGATTTGATTGGCACATGGTCTTGAATTCGCGAGTTAGTATGTCCGAAAGAAAAAAATTAAGTTTTTTAGACCGTTTTTTAACGCTGTGGATTTTTCTGGCGATGGCGGTCGGCGTGAGTTTGGGCTATTTTTTGCCCGCCAGCAGTACGTTTTTTAATTCGTTTTCGAGTGGCACAACCAACATTCCATTAGCGATAGGGTTGATCTTGATGATGTATCCGCCGCTGGCAAAAGTGAATTACCGTAAAATCGGCACAGTATTTTCTAATCTCAAATTAATTGCGGTAACCTTATTTTTGATTTGGATTATTGCGCCTCTGGTGATGTTTTCCTTGGCAATACTATTTCTGAAAAATCAGCCTGAATACATGATGGGTTTGATGCTGATTGGTATTGCCCCCTGCATTGCTATGGTCATCGTATGGAGTGAACTCGCGGGTGGCAATAGAGAATACACCGCCGGATTGGTCGCCATCAACAGCATTTTACAAGTGTTGTTTTATAGCGTTTATGCGTACGTTTTTATTACCTGGTTGCCGCCATTCTTGGGTTTAAAGGGTTTTGATGTCGATATCGCCATTAGTCAAATCGCCGTAAGTGTCGCCGTTTATTTAGGCATTCCGTTTGTTGCAGGTATTGTTGGCCGTTTCGTTTTAATTAAATGGAAAGGCGAAACGTGGTACGAAACGGTGTATCTGCCGCGAATTTCGCCGATGACATTGGTTGCCCTGTTATTCACTATCGTGCTGATGTTCAGCTTAAAAGGCCAATTGATAGTTAGCATTCCCTTAGACGTGTTGCAAATTGCACTGCCGCTAGCCCTTTATTTTGCCATCATGTTTTTCAGCAGCTTTGGCTTGGCGCGATATTTTGAAAAAGATTACGCTAAAAATGTATCCGTTGCCTTCACCGCTGCCGGTAATAATTTTGAACTCGCGATTGCGGTGGCGATTGGTGTGTTCGGCATTAACAGTGGGCAAGCGTTTGCGGGTGTCATTGGCCCTTTGATTGAAGTGCCTGCGTTAATTTTATTGGTCAATGTCGCGTATTGGTTTAAAGCGAAGTTTTATTCGGCGCAAAATCTTGACAGATAAGTAAGCGTGCGGAAATTAACCAGAATTTCATATCAATACAGCTCAATGTTTATGGCCGGGGCAACTTAAAAAAATCTCCCCTAACCCCTCTTGTCCAAAGAGGCTTAAGTATCTACTGCCAAAGAAGGGAATTGAATAAGCGCCTCAATGTGACGGATATATTATTTTGGCTCTCAATGAAATTAAGTGGGTAAGTTCACTTAAGCCTGTCACCTTTCTCCGCTCGTCCTCGACTGCATGAATTTGCTCTTAGCCATGTTTCGATGAAGGTGCTTTACCCACTGCATTTCACATAAAGCCATTATTTTCTAATAAATTTGCGTAACAACTTTAGTTACTCAGCCTGAAAAACTGCTCAGTCCCTTATGGCTAATTTGAAAATCAATCCCAAAATAAATCCAACTGTCTGTTGTTGGCTTGCGGCGGTCTAAACGCAGTGAGATTAAACGCCGGCTCCCCCGGAAAAGCCAGTTTCTTTTTGGCTAAACGAAAACGTTGTTTTAAAAGATCAGCGTATTCACCGGTACCGGTCATGCGTATACCGAAAGCTGAATCGTAAGCTTTTCCGCCTCGGGCATCAAAAATACGCTGCATAATATGCTCGGCTTTCAGTGGTACATGCACTGCCAGCCATTCGGCAAAAATATCTTTTAACTCATGCGGTAAGCGTAAAAACACGTAACCGGCATCGACAGCGCCCGCGTTGCGGCATTCGCTTAAGATGGTTTCTAATTCCATATCATTGAGCATGGGTATTAATGGCGCCACCAGCACTGATGTTGGAATGCCTGCCGTGCTTAACGTAGCTAAGCTTTGTAAGCGTCGTTTAGGCGCGGTTGCGCGTGGTTCTAAGCTGCGTGCCAAGTCGGTTTGTAAGGTGGTGATGGAGAAGGCTACTTGCACTAAGCCGCGCGCTGCCATTTCGCTTAAAATGTCTAAATCGCGTTCAATTAATGACGATTTGGTGACGATAGACACTGGATGCCGTGCTTCTTGCAACACTTCCAGAATTTTGCGGGTTAAGCCCAGCTTCCGTTCTATCGGTTGATAGGCATCGGTATTAATGCCTAAAGCAATCGGCTGTGGGCGATAGCGACGCGCGCGTAATTCTTCTCTCAGTAGTTCGGGCGCATCGGGTTTGTAAAACAGTTTGGTTTCAAAATCTAGCCCTGGCGATAAGCCTAAATACGCATGAGTTGGGCGCGCAAAGCAGTATACACAGCCATGTTCACAGCCACGATAGGGGTTGATCGAGCGGTCAAAGGGAATATCCGGTGAGTCATTGTAGCTAATGACGGTTTTGGCAGTATCAATGCTCAAGGTGGTGGGCAGACGATCAGGTAAATCGTCCAGGCTATTCCAGCCGTCATCAGTATCTTCATGGCTATAGATATCAAAGCGCCCTGTAGGATTGCTAAGCGCACCTCGGCCTTTTTTGGGTTGCGGAGGTATGGCGTGGGTTTCGATGTCTTCTGTCATGGCAGGGGTAGGGTCGCTGATACGCCACTGGCAGGATGGCTATTGATGTTTGGTTGTTAGGGTAAAGCCTTAAGGTTAATTAATTTTCATTCCTTAGCTTGAAGTTGTTATCATATAATGACTCGCTTTGATTTAGTCCATTTTTTAACTAAGGAAATTCACGATGAAAAAAACCACCTTTTTAGTACCTGTTATGTTGTGTTTAGTTGCTGCTACTGCTAATGCACATGGCCCTGTTCGCCAAAAAGCCAATGAAAGCATTAAAATTAATGCGCCTGCTGAAAAAGTGTGGGGCATCATTAAAAACTATAACGATATGTCTTGGTTGCCTGCGGTGGCGAGTGTTTCCGCAAAAGGAGGTAACGAAGATGGTGCGGTTCGGGTGTTAACGTTAAAAGATGGCGGCACGATTACCGAAGAGTTAAAAAAGCATGATGACACTAAAATGGCTTATTTCTATAAAATTACTGAAATGAGTACTAAGGCAACCATTACTCATGCCGGCCAAGAAGAAAAAGTGCCGGTTTTACCGGTAGATAATTATACGGCTGATATTCAAGTTAAAGCCGATGGCAGTGGTTCGACGGTCACTTGGAAAGCAGGCTATTATCGTGCGTATATGAACAATAATCCTCCTGTTGAAATGAATGAAGAAGCGGCTAATGCCAGCGTAGAAAAAGTGTTTAAAACCGGTTTGGCCAATCTGAAAGCCTTAGCTGAAAAATAAAGGATCATCCGCGTGATTTACTATCACTTAAAAGCGGCTGCGGGTTTGCTCGCGGCTGCTTTTTTTAGCAGCAGTTTGTCGGCAGAGCCTTTTGCGTATATTAGCAATCAACTAGACGATAGTGTTTCGATTATTGATACCGCGCAGAATACGGTTATTGATACCGTCAATATGACCGGAAAGCCTGCTGGGGTTGCGTTGTCGCCAGACGGTAAAATCGTCTATGTCTCAACTCCAGAAGCAAATGGTTTTGCGGTTATAGATGCCACACAACATAAAGTGCTTAAGCAAGTCGCTTTGGGCAGTAGCGGCGCTTTAGGTATTGCTACTGATAAAATTGGCAGATATTTGTTTGTGGCGGATTGGTATAAAAATACTGTCGCGGTGATTAACACTGAAAACCTTAAAGTTAAAGCCACGATTCCGGTCGGCAAATCGCCTTCAGGTCTGGTGGTTAGCCCGGATAACCGCTGGTTGTATGTTGCTAATCGCCTGAGTAATTCAGTTTCGCAGATTGATTTAGAAACCTTGACTGAACGTGCAGTCACAAAAGTCGGCGAGCATCCATTTGGTTTAAGTATCGACAGTAAAGGGGAGCGGCTTTATGTTGCGAATGTGGAAAGTGATGATGTCACGGTTTTGGCGACGGAGCATTTAAAAAAAATCGCGACCGTTAAGGTTAAAACCTTGCCTTATGCTACGGCTTTAGCCTTAAATGACAGCCGATTATTCGTCACCAATCAGGAAGATGATTCGGTTTCCGTAATTGATACCGTTACTTTAAAAGAACTTGCGGTGATTGAAGTGGGTGATAAACCGGAAGGCATTAGTACCCATCCTGATGGACGGCACGTCTACGTTGCCAATTGGTTTGATAACAGCGTATCGGTGATTGATGCTACAACCTTGACAGTAGTGAATACTATTGCCACGGGTAACGGTAGTCGTGCCTTTGGACAATTTATCAGTCAATAAAAACAACACGGCATTGAATATTGAAGTGCGGGCAATAAAGAAGCGCGTATAGGGGGATAAATAATTGCTTAATGTGGAGATAATATGGCTGAAACAGTCGAAGAATTAACCGTCACCTATGAAGATGAAGGCGTAGAGACCGTTAAAGAGTTGGATAAAAAAGTGCTGACTAAGGGAGCTTGGGCGACCATTATTTATCGTTATCAGGATTGGAATCGCGCCAAGGAAGAATACGGCCCCGATAAATACACCATTCGCCGTTATCAAAAACGCAATGGCGAATATCAGCAGAAATCTAAATTTAATATTTCCAGTAAAGATCAGGCGACCAGTATTATTGCGGCACTGGAAGAGTGGATTAAGGATTGATAGGATAAGCTTTGAGGGTTTGCGCTAATACGGTATAACCGATATTTTATTATTATGGGGTTTGCCATGGCAGCTTCTTCGTTACATGACCGGGATTTTTATGCGTGGACGCAGCAGCAAATACGGCTGCTTAAATCTGGCGAGCTGGTGGATGTTGATTTTGAACATTTAATCGAGGAGATAGAGGGCATGGGAGCCATTGAGCGGCGTGAGTTAACCAATCGACTGGCGGTTTTAATGGCGCATCTCTTAAAATGGCAGTTTCAACCTTCGTTTCGGGGGCGAAGCTGGCAACTGACGATTAAAGAACAGCGGCAGCAACTGCAAAGACATTTAAGAGACAATCCCAGTTTACAGGCAAAATTAAGCGAATTTGTTGCCGATGCTTATTTGGATGCTATTTTGAAGGCGGCTAAAGAAACAGGTTTAGAAGAATCAACATTCCCCGCACACTGTCCTTATCCTGAAACTGAGTTGCTTAATCCAGAATTTTATCCGGGAACACCGTGATCACCTCCTCATCACCTTTACATTTGTAACGTAATTAGCATGAAAAAACAATTTGCTATTATCGGCTTAGGCTATTTTGGTCAAACCATTGCGTTGGAATTGACGCGTTTAGAAAATGATGTCTTGGTTATTGATGTTCAAGAAAAAATTATTGATGCCATTGCTGATCAAGTCACCCACGCCATTGTCGCGGATGGTTCGGATGAGCGTATTTTGCGCGAATTAAATATGCAGCAATATGATGCGGTGGTCATTGCCATTGGTGAAAATATTGAAGCCAGTTTGCTTAGTATCTTGCACTTAAAAGCCTTGGGTGTAAAAGAAGTGTGGGTGAAAGCCTTAAACAATCAGCACCATAAGCTGTTGATTAAGCTGGGTGCAACACGCATCATCCATCCTGAGCATGAAATGGGTGTACGGGTGGCGCAATTGCTGAATTATCCGATGGTCAGTAATTATTTCAACTTAGGTCCTAACTATTTTGTCATTGAAATGTTGGTGCAAGCGGAGCAGGCAGATATTCTGATGAGTGAGTTATTGCAAAAAACCCACAGTTCCGCAAAGTTATTAGCGGTTAAGCGTGAAGACGCTATTATTGACCACACCGAGCAACCTTATCGTCTTAAACAACACGATCAATTGGTGTTGATGGGCAGTCTGCCAGAGCTGCGTAAACTATCCAATACCGTATGAAGCCGCAGCTTTATCCGGTTATACCCAATAATCGCCGGGTTTTACAACGTGGTAAATTCCGCAACAATCCCCCGGCAATCGTGGCAGGGAGTTTTTTGTTGTTGATTCTTATCGGGGGGGTAATTCTCAAAACCCCGTGGGCAACCACGCAGCCGATTAGCTGGCTAGCGGCTTTTTTTACCGCCACCTCCGCCGTCACCGTCACCGGTCTTACGGTCATTGATACCGGCAGCAGTTATACGCTGTTTGGGCAATGTACGTTGATTATCCTGATGCAATGCGGCGGCGTGGGGCTAATGACTTTTGCGATCTTCGCCATCTTATTAATGGGTGAGCGCCTGAGCATTCATCAGCAATTGGTTATGACCGAAGCGCTTAATCAAAACGGTTTGCAAAACGTGGTGCGTATTGCCAAAGAAGTGGTCATTTATGCGCTGGTCATTGAGGCCATCGGTATGGTTTTACTGTCTCTATGCTGGGTGCCTGAAAAAGGTTGGAGTCATGGGCTTTTTTATGCCTTATTTCACACCGTTTCAGCGTTCAATAATGCTGGATTCGGGTTGGAGCCGGATAACATCGTGCCTTATGTTAGCCATACGGGAGTTAATTTAACGCTATCGGGCTTGTTTATCATCGGTGGGTTGGGTTTTTCGGTATTGATGGATTTGCGCGAAAAACGTCGCTTTCAAACCCTACGCGTGCATAGCAAAATCATGCTGGTCGGTACTTTGGTATTGAATCTTGTCGCGATGTTGGTGTTTTTTTTATTGGAATACGGTAATCCAACGACCTTAGGCAAATTACCGGGTTTATGGGAACAACTGCTCGCCTCCTGGTTTCAGGCCGTAACGCCGCGTACGGCGGGGTTTAACTCATTGGATATGGCGGCCTTAACCGATGGCAGCGTATTGTTGTTTATGGTGCTCATGTTTATCGGCGCAGGCCCCAGTTCAACCGCCAGTGGCATTAAGCTCAGCACTGCGGTGGTGTTACTGCTGGCCACCCGGACTTTTTTACAACGCCAAGATCATGTCATCGCCTTTGGGCGCACGATTAACCAGGAATCCATTATAAAAGCTCTGGCGGTGACGGTTTGTTTAGGCGGCTGTGTGTTTATCACCTTGCTGCTCTTGACGGTCACCGAACATAAGCCTTTTCTGGATGTGGCTTTTGAAGTATTTTCTGCCTACGGCACGGTGGGCTTATCGCGGGGTTTAACGCCGCAGTTATCGCAACCAGGGCAGTTATTGATCATGTTATCCATGTTTCTGGGGCGGATTGGTCCGTTATCTTTGGGCTTTATCTTAGCAACGCCTAAAAAAGAGGGTATTAGTTATGCCAATACCCATGTGCAGATTGGTTAAGGAATAGGTTATCGTGAAATTTTGGGAAACAAAAAAACTGCATGAAATGACCCCAGATGAATGGGAGTCACTATGTGATAACTGCGGCAAATGCTGTTTACATAAGTTGGAAGATGAAGACACTGGTGAAATTTATTTCACCAGTGTCGTGTGCAATCTCATTGATTTAAATACCTGTCTCTGTACCGACTATGAGAATCGTTGTACCCGCGTACCGGAATGTATTGATTTAAAACAACATGATTTTGCAGAATACACTTGGCTACCCAGCACCTGCGCTTACCGGTTGCTGAGTGATGGTAAGCCGCTTGAGGCGTGGCATCCGCTGGTATCGGATGATCCTAACAGTGTCGTAGACGCAGGGGTTTCTATTCGTAGCTATGCCATGAAAGAAGCAGATGTGGATGATATTGAGGAGCATATTATCGAATGGCAAAGCTAAGGCTTACAACCCAATCAACCAAGTCTGGAAGCATAGCGTTGAATCTGGTATAACGGTTAAGCACTTAAACACGTTGATCACGAAAGCTGATCAAAAATTTACAGCATACTTTAAATTGATAATCATGACTAGAACAGTAAAATGCGCAAAATTAGGAATTGAAACAGAAGGTTTGGAAACCCCTCCTTTTCCAGGGTCTAAAGGGCAGCAAATTTTTGAAAATATTTCTAAGCAAGCTTGGCAAGAGTGGTTAAAAATGCAAACGATGTTGATTAATGAGCATCGTTTAGCGAGTTTTGAGCCTAAGGATAAAAAATTTCTGGAAGAAGAACGGCATAAATTTCTATTTGGCAGTGGCTTTGTGATGCCGGAAGGCTACGTGCCACCGAAACAGTAGGTATTAATCATTAAGTTTCAAAAAAACAAAAGCCGTTCAGGATTTGTTATCAAACCCTGAGCGGCTTTTTTTATGCGTGTTAAAAAACGATTAGGTTTTTAACGTTTCATGGACTCAAAGAATTCCGCGTTGGTCTTGAAGTCTTTTAATTTACCTAACAAGAACTCAGAGGCCGCCATTTCATCCATGGGTTGTAAAATCTTACGCAATATCCAAGTTTTTTGTAACTCTTCTGGCGACACCAAATATTCTTCGCGACGGGTACCGGAACGGTTAATGTTAATGGCAGGATACACCCGTTTCTCCGCAATTTTACGATCCAGATGCAGCTCCATGTTGCCGGTGCCTTTAAACTCTTCGTAAATCACGTCATCCATGCGCGAGCCGGTTTCAACCAGCGCGGTAGCGATAATAGTCAAGCTGCCGCCTTCTTCGATATTTCTGGCGGCACCAAAAAAGCGTTTCGGTTTTTCTAGGGCATTGGCATCGACACCGCCGGATAAGATCTTGCCGGAGGAGGGCGCAACGGTATTGTAAGCACGCGCCAAACGTGTAATGGAGTCTAACAAAATAACCACATCGTGTTTATGTTCCACCATGCGTCTGGCTTTTTCAATAACCATATCAGCCACTTGCACATGGCGCGTTGCAGGTTCATCAAAAGTACTGGAAACCACTTCACCCCGTACGCAGCGCTGCATTTCGGTCACCTCTTCAGGACGTTCATCGATTAGCAATACAATCAAGTAACATTCGGGATTTTTTTCGGCAATGGATTGTGCCAGGCTTTGCATGATCATGGTCTTGCCGGCTTTCGGTGGGGAAACAATCAGTCCGCGTTGGCCTTTGCCGATTGGGGCGATTAAATCAATGACCCGACTGGTTAAATCTTCGCTGGTGCCATTGCCTTGTTCAAGCGTGAAACGTTTATTGGGGAATAACGGGGTGAGGTTGGTAAAGAGGATTTTATTTTTGGTGTTTTCTGGTGGCTCATAGTTGATGCTTTCAACTTTGAGCATGGCAAAATAACGCTCATTGTCTTTTGGAGGTCTTATTTTACCGCTGATGGTGTCGCCGGTACGGAGGTTAAAACGGCGAATTTGACTGGGCGATACATAGATATCATCAGGGCCGGCCAAATAGGAACACCCCGGAGTCCTTAAAAAACCGAAGCCATCTTGTAATATTTCTAAAACACCATCACCAAAAATATCATCACCGCCTTTTGCTTGTTTTTTGAGGATGGCGAAAATCAACTCTTGTTTTCGAATGCGGGCAACATTCTCTAGCCCTAGGGATTCTGCAATATCAATGATTTCACTAATTTGTTTAAGTTTTAACTCGGTAAGATTCATATTTAAAAAAAGAACGATGCGATGTGTGGGCAACAAAAGGATTCGTGTTGCGACAATAGGACGAAAAAGCTTCGGGGTGTTTTACAGATTGTAACTGCACGCTTGAAACAGCGTAAGATGAGTATAGCGCAATTATCTGGGTTCGTCTAACCTTTAAACAAACCCAGAAGGCGATTAGATATTGGTGTCGATAAACTTTGCCAGTTCAGCTTTACTTAAGGCACCTACTTTGGTTGCTTCAACAACGCCGTTCTTGAATATCATTAGCGTCGGGATGCCACGGACACCATAGTGTTGTGGGGTTTCAGTGTTTTCGTCAATATTTAATTTGACGATGGTAAGTTTTCCAGCGTAGTCAATAGCAATTTGATCAAGGATCGGGGTGATCATTTTGCAAGGCCCACACCATTCAGCCCAGTAATCAACAAGTACAGGGCCGCTCGCGTTAATAACGGTGTCATTAAATTCACTATCTGTTACAGGAAGGACTGCGTCGCTCACCTTATTTCTCCAACAATTAAAAAGTAAAACTATAGGGGGGGTGAGTGCTTTTGTCAATCAATAGTCAATCAATTTCAGCCAATTCGATTTTTACGTTATGCTATGCGACTATGAATACTACACATCTCACTGAAACACGTTTTTGCAATCTGGAATTGTCAGATAGCATTCTTCAAGGATTGACGGCTGCCGGTTTTGATCGCTGCACCCCCATTCAAGATAAAGCCTTACCGTTATCCTTGCGGGGCAAGGACATAGCGGGACAAGCGCAAACGGGCACCGGTAAAACTGCGACGTTTTTATTGGCAACGTTTCAACATTTACTGAATGATGAACGCGAAAAAATCACCAATCCACGCGCGCTTATTTTGGCGCCGACGCGGGAATTAGCCATTCAGATTCATAAAGATGCGGTGCAGCTCGGGCAATTCCTGAATTTGAAGTTTGCGTTGATTTACGGCGGTACCGATTATCAAAAACAACTACTCAGCTTGAAAGGCGATGTTGATATTATTATCGGTACGCCCGGACGCGTCATTGATTTTTATCAACAAAAAGCCTTTAGCCTAGAGCATATCCAAGTGACGGTGATGGATGAAGCGGATCGCATGTTTGATCTAGGTTTTATCAAGGACATCCGTTTTTTGCTTAGACGGATGCCGTCACCGGAAATGCGTTTAAATCTGCTGTTTTCCGCAACCTTGTCGTATAAAGTGACTGAGCTTGCCTATGAACACATGCACAACCCCATTCTCATCCGTATTGAAACCGAAGAAGTCACTAATAAAGCCATTGCCCAAAGCGCTTATTGCCCGTCTAATGAGCAAAAATTGCCGCTATTGATCGGGTTGCTGCAACACTATCAACCGCAACGCAGTATTATTTTTGTCAATACCAAGCGCTGTGCTGAGTTATTAGATGCCTATCTGAATTTTAACGGCTATAAAACCGCGGCATTAAGTGGTGATGTGCCGCAAGATAAACGGCAGCGCTTGCTGAATGATTTTCAAGAAAACCGCATCATGCTGTTAATTGCCACCGACGTGGCAGCGCGTGGCTTGCATATTGCCGATGTTTCGCATGTATTTAATTACGATTTACCGCAAGACGTAGAAGATTATGTGCATCGCATCGGCAGAACCGCGCGCTTTGGTGCCAGCGGCGAAGCCATTAGCTTTATTTGTGAAGAGTACGCGTATTCTATGCCGGATATTGAAGATTTTATCGGCCAAAAAATACCGGTTGCCGCGATTACGCAAATGCTATTGGCGGAGATTAAACATCCCGAACGACCAAAATTCGTGCGTAAACCAGGAGCCTCCAATAAGCGGTTAGGCCAAAAGCCTAGAGTCCCTTCATCAACTCGCGGAAATCCTCTATAGCGGAAAAATCCTCAATGACTCTTTTAGGGCGCTTTGAGTCTGGTTTGCTGATTGAAATAAGCTGTTCCAAGCCGAATTGTCGTGCGGCAGTTAAAACCGCCAAGCTGTCATCAATCAGCAAGGTGCGTTGTTTATCGAACGGATGTTGCTGTTGTAATAACGGCCAAAACGCGGGATGTTCCTTCGCGTATCCATAGTCGTGTGAACTGATGAGGGCATCAAAAAAACGATTTAAGCAGGTTTTATCCATTTTAAGGCCCAAGCTATTCCGATGAGCATTAGTAACCAGTAGCACGGTGCGTGAGGACTGATGAATAGCTTCGAGAAAATCAACGACATGCGGCAATACGGCAATTAGACCTGCGATTTCCATTTTCAAGCCAACAATATCCAGTTGTAAAGCCTCAGACCAGTAATCCAAACAATACCATTCCAGTTGCCCTTCCATTTTTTTAAATTGTGGCGCTAGGAGGGTTTTGGCCTCAGTCAGTGAATGCCCTCGTTGTTTTGCATAAGTTAAAGGGACAAATTCTTGCCAAAAGTGATTGTCAAAATTTAAATCCAGCAAGGTGCCATCCATATCCAGCAGCACCGTATCAATTTTTTCCCAATTAATTATCAAAGTAGTGGGCCTGCTTAAATGGTTAAGAAGTATTGCCGGAGACCGGATGTTTTTTATTGATGGCGTAAGTAATTTTGCATCCTCACTATAGGCAAAATAACCTGATTCGTCCACTTAATGACTCAGCCAAATACAGTATTTGGCGTATAGAATATCGCCCAGAAACAGGGCGAAAATTTAGAATAGTGTTTAAAATTTAGTTTTATGAATGTGTTAATCATCTTCCGATTTTTAGCCTTAACATAATGTTATAATTAAGCAATAGTATGATGGTGGGGTAAAGCTTGATCCGGTTGCTTGATAAGCTGTCATTTACCGACTTTGGGCTGGTTTATGTCGGAGGTTGCTCCTGGGTATAGTAATGGGCTGGTCAAGACACTCCTTACTGTTGTAGTGTGTTTAAACAGGGTTGTAGCGTTTCCCAAACCAATAGCTAAAAAGATTTTTAACCTTATCCGTTAACGTCGAGTCATATTATTTTCATATCAAGCTTAAATACATGTCATTTTTGACCCGACGCTCGTTGCCTAAAGCATTGATCATTTTCACGTTGATTTTGATCGCTGCTGTCATTTACGGTATTCAGCAGGAAATTCTTACCTCCAAGCTACAAGCCCGATATTTTTCAGGGCTTGGGGAAGAGTTGCATTATGCTGTCAATCCTGGATCCAGTTCATTGATACGTTACCCGACTTATGGACCTTATGATGTGCGGCTTGGTTACGTGGGGTTGCCTAATTTTATTGCACGTCTGCAAAAACAAAATTTCGCGGTCACGGCGCAATCAAGGATTTCGCCATTACAGGCAAAATTATCTGATCTAGGGCTTTACAGTGTTTATCATGAAAAAGAACGTGCCGGATTGCGTATTTTAGATGATAAAAATCAGTTATTATTTGAATCAATTTACCCTAAGCAGGTTTATCCTTCTCTTGAGTCCATTCCGCCGTTGGTGTTGAATACGCTGTTGTATATTGAAAACCGAAAGTTGTTGGATGAACACTATGCACATCTTAATCCTGCGGTTGAATGGACGCGTTTTGGCAAGGCAACGTTGGATGTACTTAAAAAATCGCTGGGTGTTGATATTAACGCGGCTGGCGGCAGCACTTTAGCAACTCAGTTGGAAAAATATCAGCATTCGCCGGGGGGGATTACGACCTCGGTATTTGAAAAATTGCGGCAGATGAGTAGTGCCTCTTTGCGTGCTTATTTAGATGGAACGGATACCTTGCCCGCTCGACGGCAGATCGCCCTTAATTATCTTAACTCAGTGCCACTGGCGGCGGCAAACGGATACGGCGAGGTGCAAGGTGTTGGG
This sequence comes from Methylococcaceae bacterium, assembly GCA_013141155.1. GTDB lineage: Bacteria > Pseudomonadota > Gammaproteobacteria > Methylococcales > Methylomonadaceae > SXIZ01. Next base: position 28,532 of record JABFRM010000218.1, read on the forward strand.
GAAGGTATGCGCATTTGGTATCAAGCAGATTTTGAAACGGCTAATCGGTTGCTGGCAGCGGCTACCTTAGCGCAAAAATCGACGGTCAGTTTGGAGCAGGGGCGCGCTTATCGGCAATTTTTAAGTTTATTGTTGGCACAACGCCGTCCTACTTATATGCTGGGGAGTGGTCATGAAAGTTTGCAAAAACTCGCCGACAGTCATTTAAGGCTCTTGGCTGCGGACGGCATTATTTCCCCTGCAATGCGCGATGCAGCTTTGGCTAATAGCCTTGAATTGAATCGGGCAAGGGTGCCGTCTGGTGTTAAGAATTATGCAGACCATAAAACCCAAACGATGGTGCGCGCGCGCTTAGCGGCAAATTTGGGGGTTAAAAGTTTATACGACCTTGATCGTCTTGATCTCAGTGTCAAAACCAGCCTTAACCAAAGTGCGCAACGGGAAATTACCGCGAAACTCATCGGCTTGCGGCAACCGGTCAATGCGGCGCAAGCGGGACTGATGGACTCGCACTTGCTGAATAAAAATAATGACCTGGATAAAATTGTTTATAGTTTGATGTTATATGAGCGAACGCCGCTTGGTAATCAATTGCGTGTGCAAACCGATAATTATGATCAGCCATTAGACATTAATGAAGGTATCCGGCTCGATCTGGGTTCAACAGCGAAATTACGCACTACGGTATTGTATTTGCAATTGATTGATGATCTTTATCGAAAATACAGCGATCTCCCTAAAGCTGAGCTTAAGGTCTTGGCATTTCATTTGCGTGATCATTTGTCGCTGTGGGTGAAGGAGCAATTACTGCAAAACCCCAAAATAACCTTAACCGAGATTTTGGAGGCGGCACTCGATAAGCGATACTCCTCTAATCCTGGTGAAAATTTTTATACTGGCGGCGGGCTGCACCATTTTAATAATTATAATAAGTTAGATAACAATAGGATTATAGCGGTTCGAGATGCGCTGCGACACTCAGTCAATTTGGTGTTTATTCGCCTGATGCGCGACATTGAATATCATTACCTGTATCGCCCCAAAGGCATTTATATCCGTATGGAGCAAGGGGGTGAACCTTTGCGGCGTGAATATCTTGAACGCTTCGCCGATCAGGAGGCTAAGGTTTATTTGCGGCGTTTTTACGTTAAATATCAAGGCAAACAATCTAATGAACTGCTGCATTTATTGACGCAAAATGGCCCGCTCAATTCCGCACGTTTGGCAACAATATTCCGGTCTATTTTTCCGCAAGGATCGTTGGCGGAGTTAAAAAAATATTTACAAACGTATATTAAAGCCACACGTATTTCTGATGAAGATATTGTGTATCTTTACGAAAAATATGGTGTCGATGCGTTTAATTTGCATGACCGTGGCTATATTAGCCATATTCATCCTCTGGAACTTTGGCTAGTGAATTATCTGTTTAATAATCCTGGTGCCACGCTTAATGATGTATATGCCGCCAGTACGGATGTCCGCCAAGAAGTGTATGTTTGGTTGTTTAAAACGCGGCATAAAAATTCAATGGATAAGCGTATTCAGACCTTACTGGAAAGAGAGGTCTTTAGTCAGATTGCCGCTGCTTGGCATCGAGTTGGCTACCAGTTTACAGACATGACCTCTTCGTATGCTTCTGCAATTGGTGCTTCTGGAGATCGCCCTTCTTCACTTGCCAAATTAATGGGGATATTGCTGAATGATGGCGTCAGCTATCCGGTCACAAAATTTGAAAACTATCATTTTGCCAAAGACACGCCTTTTGAGACGCAGATGAACATTCAACCGCCGAAGGGTGAGGCAGTGTTGTCTCCGGAAGTTGCCGCCGCCGCCAGGCAGGCCTTAATGGGCGTGGTCTCTGGCGGTACGGCGGTACGACTTAAAGATGTGTACAAAGATCAAACCGGTAAACCGTTATTAATCGGTGGTAAAACGGGCACTGGCGATCATATACGTCGTATGTTTAACGCCCGCGGCGGACAAATTAGCGCGCAAGTAATCAGCCGTACGGCGACATTTGTGTTTTTTTTAGGTAATCGGCATTTTGGGGTGCTAACCGCCTATGTTAATGGCGCGGATGCGGCGCAGTATACGTTTACCAGCGCCTTACCCGTGCAAGTGTTGAAATCGTTACAACCGTTGCTTCAGCCGTTGTTGGTAACCAATGGCGCCCCTGAAAAAAACCAGTCTGAGCCAGATGGCGCTGATGCTTTAACGAAGTTTTGTTGTCGGCGCGATTCAAATGCGCTGGAGCTGCCTTATGTGTGGTGGCAGGATTTATTAACCGCGGTTACGCAATAATGTGAGTAACCGCTAGTATTGACCTTGCTTGTTAGGCAAGCTTAATGTCGGATGGCTTTCTCGCACTGTTGATGCTGGTTTTCTTTGCAATCACCCGGAAATTGCATGGTGATGCTAATGCCGGCAATGCGCATTTGGATCGGCATTCGATATTGATGCTTCATAATTTGGCTGACCTTATTAAAAACTTGGTCTTGCATGTGAATTTTTTTGGTCATGATCATGCTCCTAATGGGATTGTGGATGGGTAAAACGGTTATCTAGTGGTAACGGCGCATTTGCGCGATTAATACGCCTTGAATCTCGACTTGATCCGGGCGGTAAACTTGCACTTCCATTCTGGAATTGGCCGGGTGCAGCAGTATTTTACTAGGCGTTTGTTCTATATATTTGAGTGTGGCTTCTTCTTGGTCAATCAGTGCCACGACAATTTCACCATTGCGCGCAGTTTGGCGTTGTTCAATAATGACCCAATCACCATCTAAAATACCGGCATCAATCATGGATTCGCCAGCTACTTGCAATACATAACAAGGCTTTTCGCTTTTTAAAAGCGGCGGCACTTCCATGAATTGCATCGTGGCGATGGCCTCTATCGGGCGACCGGCGGCGATTTTACCGATAAAAGGCAGTTTTTGCGGGTAATCGGGCTTGTTGTGCAATGCTTGCGGGGTTAAGCGAACCCCAGCGTGCTTATTGCCAGCAAATGATTCAACCAAACCTGCCGCTACCAACGCCATGATGTGTTTGTATAAAGACCCGCGCGAAGCCAGGCCCAGTTCAATACATAATTCTTCCAGCGTTGGGGGATAGCTAAAGTTTTCCCAGTTTTTGTACAGGTAGTCAAAAACTTGCTGTTGTTTTCGTGTCAGAATAGCCAAAGCAAATCTCCTTGAGGTTGGAATTATTCTAACAAAAATAAATACAAAAAGAAAACAAAATAAGAACAAGTTTTAAATAAAATTTAAATGCAACTGCTCAGCACCATTATTTATTATGCTTACGGTGCTGGTTATAGGCTTTCTTGCCAGTGACTGTGAGTCATGTAAATACCGAGGGTTAAATAGCCGTGTTTAGCCGACCAATAGCCGCTTATAGTGAGAATTGTATTGCTAGAAAAAGACGCTACCATTGAAAAAATTGATGTTCTCTGTGTCGGTCATGCGGCTTATGATTTAATTTTTTCAGTAGCCCAGCATCCCGGCGTGGATGAAAAAATAGTCGCGACGGCTTTTAGCGAAGCAGGCGGCGGGCCTGCTGCGAATGCTGCGGTTGCTGTTGCCAGATTGGGTTATCAAGCGGCTTTTGCGGGGTTTTTGGGTGAGGATGTTTACGGTGAAAAACATTGGCAGGAATTGCGGCAGAATGGGGTTGATACGCGCTGGATCATACGCGGTACTACGCCGACGCCATTGTCGGCGATCATTGTCAAACCTGATGGCAAAAGGGCGTTAATCAATTATAAAGGCGCTTGCAAAGCATTAGCGGCAGATAGCATTGACTTTTCAAGCATACAGCCAAAAGTGATATTATTTGACGGTCACGAACCTTATATTCTGTGCCACTGACAGAACGCGCAAGACGGGAGGGCATTCCATCGG
>JABFRM010000062.1 GCA_013141155.1 Methylococcaceae bacterium
TTGCTGTGTTAAATGCTGGGCAGTATTTTTCTGCCAAACAAAAGTAGAGTAGGATTTTTGTTGCCGGTATTCTGGCAAATCGCTTTAAGATATAGTTGACTGATTTACTGGGTTAAGGATATAGTTACCGCTATTAAATTAATATGTTAAGGATTGCTTGTGCGTTTAACAACTAAAGGTCGCTATGCGGTAACCGCCATGCTGGATTTAGCTTTTCATAGTGAGCGTACCCCCGTTACCTTAATGGATATTGCGACTCGACAAACTATTTCACTGTCTTATTTAGAGCAATTATTTTCCCGTTTACGGCGAGCCGAAATGGTCGTTGTTGTGAGGGGGCCGGGTGGCGGTTACCAACTCAGTAGACCCGTTGCTGAAATTAATATTTCCGATATTATTAAAGCCGTTGATGAGCAAATTGATTCAACCCAATGTGGTGGCGAAACCAATTGCCAAAACCAAAAAGCCTGTCTTACCCATGATTTATGGATGGGGTTGAGCAATCAAATCCATCACTATTTAGCCAGCATCAGTTTGGCTGATTTGCTGGAACGTAAACCGATTCAGGAAGTTGCTAGCAGGCAAGAACAAGACGTAGAACATTTGATTGAATTGCGTAGAGAGGTTATTGTTAGACTGTAATGTTGTATTTTGATCATAATGCCACCACCCCATTAGATAATCGGGTTTTGGAGGCGATGTTACCGTTTTTACAACACTTATATGGTAACGCTTCGGCTTTATATCGTTTAGGCAGAGTCAGCCGTAGCGCCCTGGAAACAGCCAGGACACAGGTTGCGCAATTGGTGGGCGTACAGGCAGAACAAGTGATTTTTACTAGCGGTGGCACTGAAGCGAATAATTTAGCCTTACAGCAAGTAAGTTTTGGCAAGCGCTTAGCGGTTTCCGCTATCGAGCATCCCTCGATCATGGTGCCGGCTCTGCTTTGGCAGGCGCAAGGCCAGCAGTTGAATATAATCGACGTTGATGCAGAAGGGCATATTAAACCAGATTTTATTGAACGGGTGTCTTGGGCAAAAGGCGATTTGGTCTCCATGCAAATGGCGCATAATGAAACCGGTGTATTGCAAGATATTGTTGGTTATGCGGAACTATTACGTGAAAAAGCAGTCACTGTTCATACCGATGCGGTACAAGCTGCGGGTAAAATTCCTGTTGATTTTGTACAGGCGCGGGTACATTTAATGACGCTTTCTAGTCATAAAATATATGGCCCTAAAGGTTGCGGTGCGTTAATTGTTGAAAATGGCTTTAATATCCGTCCTTTAATACAAGGCGGTGGGCAGGAGCAGGGCTGGCGATCCGGTACGGAAAATGTCGCAGGTTTAGTGGGCTTTGGCAAAGCGGCTGAGCTGGCGTTAACTGAGTTAGTTCCGCGTCAGCAGCATTTATTGGCATTGCGTATGCAACTGGAGCAAGGCTTAAAAAGCATACCCGGCGTGGTTATTTTTTCAGAACAGGCTGAGCGTTTACCCAATACTGTGCAATGGGGACTGAATGGCCTGGATGGTGAAATGCTGTTAATGCAACTGGATCGTAAAGGCATTGCGGTATCCAGTGGCTCTGCTTGCGCCAGTGGTGGCAATAAGCCTAGTGCGGGCTTAACCGCCATGGGGATTTCTGAAGCGTTAGCCAAAAGTGCTTTACGCATCAGTTTAGGGCAACAAAATACTACTGAAGATATTAATACCCTTATTAGTACATTAAAATCGTTAGTGCTGCATTAATTAACACCAGGAAAAAAATATGACTATTTCTATTACGGAATCTGCTGCCAAGCAAATTAAAAAACAACTGGAAAAACGTGGGCAAGGTTTGGGTTTAAAATTGGGCGTTAAAAAATCAGGTTGTTCCGGTTTTGCCTATACGCTTAATTATGCAGATAGCCTGGAAGATCAGGATGCCATTTTTGAACAGCAAGGGGTTAAGGTCATTGTTAATGCCGCCGATATTGAATTTTTGAAAGGCATTGAGTTGGATTATCGACGCGAAGGCATTAACGAAGCATTTAAATTTAATAATCCGAATGTTGTGGGAACCTGCGGCTGCGGTGAGAGCTTTGCCGTTGCGTAGCCTTAAATGGTTAAGCTATTTAGGAAAAATTTAGCCATCACCCAAGTAAGCTAACGAAGCTTAAAAGGGCTAAAATTTTCTGTAAACACTGTTGCGAACGATTGTGCGCAAGCGCGTGACCGACCATTACCTAATAGCGATAGTGTAGTATAGGTTACGTTACGTTGTACTATCCTCTAATAATAATAAAGTGGAGAATGATGATGAAATTTACCAAAAAAATTGCGCTAGCTTTCGTAACCGTGGTGTTTTGTAATAACGTTGTTGCCTATAGCACGGAAGAGGAACGTAAAAAAGAGTGCAAACCCCCTAAAATGCTAGAGTTTACTTTGCCGGAATATAGCCAGGCAGCTAAGGTCGAAGTAAATCCAGAATCGGAGTTTTCTTTTAAACTTTCCGGTGGTACCGATCCTGAAAAGATCCAGGTATTTGCTAAGGATAAAGCACTGCCGGTTGATATCAAAAGCAATACTAGCTTCACCTCAATTAAAGGTAAATTACCCGCGGCATTCACCGGCCAGTTTGTGCGATTGAATGTGATTGTTAAAACTGAATTAGGGTGTATGAGCCGAGATGGCTGGTTAATTAAAATAGCCAACCAACCTCTGGCGGCAACTGCTCAACCCGTGGTAAGTGAGGCGCAGACAGCAGCTCAGCCATCAGTCGTAATGGAAGCGCCTAAAGAATAAGTGTAACGTTGACCTGCCGCACAATCGCTTTATACGGAGAACATCCATTAAACCTAGGAACCGTTGAGCCATACAAACCCCGCTCGCGCTCGACTGCATGGATGCACAAGGTAGAGTACGAGCGGGTTTATTCACGTCGAACTGATTTTTTAGGTTAAAGGAAAGTTCTCCGTTTTTCATCTAATCATCAGATATTTATCCCGCCACAAACCGCGCCTATCTTAGAATGCTAGCGGTTTTTTAGCTGCAAAAATAATTACGCATAGCCAAGCGCCTAAAAACCCCAACCCCCCAAACGGCGTAATCATCCCCAGCCATTTCATATTCAGTATTGCCAGCACATATAAACTGCCGGAAAATACCATAATACCGCCTGCCATCAACCAGCCTGCCCAGTTTAATAATTTCGATGCCGGCGCTTGTTGCTGAACAAGGGCAATAACAATTAACCCCAGCGCGTGCCACATTTGATAAGTCACGCCAGTTTTGTAGACTTCCAGCATTTCAGGGCTGATGATGGCTTTTAACCCATGCGCCCCAAACGCGCCCAGGCCAACGCCAGCAAAAGCAAAAATAGCCCCCAGTAATAAAAAATGTGAACGCATCATTTCTCCAATAAACGCGGCATAAGCTGCACTAAATTACACGGGCGGGTGCGAAAATCCAATTGTGCTTGGATCAGGCTATCCCACGCGGTGCGGCAAGCACCGGAAGATCCCGGTAAACAAAAAATATAAGTGGCATTGGCAACGCCTGCTAGAGCCCGCGATTGGATGGTGGAGGTCTTGATGTCTTGATAAGACAGCATCCTAAACACTTCGCCAAAACCATCGAGCTGTTTGTCCAATAAAGGCGCGACCGCTTCCGGCGTGCCATCACGCCCCGTTACGCCCGTGCCGCCGGTGGTTATGATGACATTCACCGAATCATCGGCTATCCAATGTGAAATGGCGGCGCGAATTTGGTAGATATTATCCGGGACGATTTTTTGCTCACACACCTGATGGCCTGCCTGCATCACGCGTTCACGTAAAGCCGCGCCGGAGGTGTCATCGTGCTCAGTGCGGGTGTCCGAGATGGTCAGGAGGGCAATGGATAAGGGGATAAAGGCTTTTTCTGTCATGGTTTTATGCCGCCTGCGCTGGGTATAAATGCTGTTGAAATTCTATAAACAATTGGCGGATATTGGCAACATCGCCCAAAATGTCTTTTTCATCTTCTAAAGATTGATATTTGTTGTTTAGCAATAACGGCAACTTTTTTTGATCCAACTCTTCCACACGGGTTTCAATATCATATTCCAACATATCAAACAAATCGCGTTGACGTTGTTCTAGGCTTAAATAACGATCAAACTTAGGTAGGCATAAGCGCGATTCCAATTCGGCAAAGGTGTCGGTAGAAAACACCGGTAGCCCTTGCCTGACACTTATCGCACCAACTGTGCTGGCGCACCGCTCTGGCTCAGTGCCGCACTGATCCACACATTGCTATCAATGACGATCTTTTCAGCTTTCATCAGCCAGCAATTCATCCAGCAGCACAGGCGTTAATTCTGCACATGCGGCGGCATCTGCCGTTTCATTCATCATGTGCAGCAGCCGATCCGCATAAAAGGTGCGCATGGCTTGATAATCTTCCGCACTCACCATGACCGCCACCACACGGTTATGGCGAATCACCTGCACGGGTTCCCGTTGCACGCGGTCAAGAAATTCACCAAATCGAGTTTTAGCTTCGTTAACCGTAAATGTTTGCATCGCAGTGTCTGCTCATTTTAGCTGAATCGTTCGATTTGACCAATCATTAAGCGAAGGGTATCGCTCTTTGCTTCGGGGCGGCATAGTCAGTCCCACGTATACCCATTGAAGGGAAGTTTGGTCAAGGTAAACGGGATTATGGCTTGGACAAAATTCAGGCAAAAATGGCACGCACATCTAAAGCCTGGATTATTTTGCGATTATTTGCTAAAAGTTAGGTTTTTTGGCACGACTTTCGGAAATTCAGTTTGCATGGATATGCTCGTGGGACACTATAGCGCTAAGTAGGGTTTTGGGCTGCGACTTTTTGAGGGGACTTTAAGTATATTTTTTTACCCAATATGACTCTGTTCAGTAAATTTGGGTTGCCGGCAGGCAACCCAAATCAGTTTCTTTGTTTTTATGGCGTCTAATTTCGATTGCAAGTCAGTGTGTAGTTTGCCGTAAAATTGCCATTTGACGTGAAAGCTGCACTTTTTCCGGAAATCGATCCGGCTTCTCTATCTTGAGGAAGCATAAAAGTGGTGTTGAATTGAAGTGCGTCAAAGACACCCACATCATTAAAATAGTCAATCGTCACCTCCGTTCTGCCCGCGACCGTTAGTGTATAAGCATCGAATGTTTTCTGGCGAATGAGCGTGGAAAAATCATCAGAAAAGTTTACATCTGGTTGAACCACGAAATCTTTTTGGTATATTTCATCACCCTCTGGTTTAGAAACATTGACTGCCACAGAACACGATACACTGACAGCGCGTTGTTTGGCTTGTGCAGTAATTGGGGCAGCAAAATTCGCCACCATGGAAGATGCAATCAACAATTTTATTATTTTAGACATGGTATTACCTTTTTAATTGAGTTGTAGCGAAGTTAAAAAGTGTAAATTCGGGTGACCCGTGATCAGGTTAATCAATTAGCAAGATCACGCTGTTGACGAATAGATAACTTAATTATTCACCCCGTAAAAAAGCGTACATTACACTTGGCAGCATGGACGCAATAAGTTTTCGTTTTTACGTCTCACCGCAGTGAATTTCTAAAAAGAGGAAAAAGGTTCAATGGACCACAAAATAAATTTAAAAACTGAGCAGTGCTGATATGAAATTCCGGTTAACTTTCGCGCGATTACTTAATGGACGTTATATTTGAAGTAACTTATTATGTTGGGTAAGTGGGTAAACTATTTGAAATCAGTTTTTTAGGATTTCGCCCAAAAAAAATCCCGGTTGGCGAACCTTCCGGGATTTGTTGTTCAACCAATAGCGTGATTATTTGTTTTTAGCTTTCTCACGCTCTTGTACTTCTTTAATGACTTCATCAGCCACGTTTTTAGGGCATGGCATGTAGTGCGAGAACTCCATAGAGAACTGTCCGCGACCTGAGGTCATGGTGCGTAAATCACCGATATAGCCAAACATGTCGCTTAAAGGCACATCCGCTTTGATGCGCACACCGGTAACACCGGCATCTTGGGATTTAATCATGCCACGGCGACGGTTAAGATCACCGATCACGTCACCGACGTGTGCGTCGGGGGTGAATACATCCACTTTCATGATCGGTTCAAGCAATTGCGGACCCGCTTTAGGCACCGTTTGACGATAAGCGGCACGGGCGGCAATTTCAAATGCAATCGCCGAGGAGTCAACCGCGTGGAACGCGCCATCGGTCAAGATGACTTTGAAATCCAAACAAGGGAAGCCAGCTAATACGCCTTTGTCGATACTGCCTTTAAAGCCTTTTTCAACCGCTGGCCAGTATTCTCTGGGTACGTTACCGCCAGTAACCGCTGATTCAAACACAAAGCCACTGCCGGTTTCGCCGGGTTCAATAATGTAATCAATTTTACCGTACTGACCGGAACCACCGGATTGTTTTTTATGGGTATAACTGTCTTCGACGCGTTTGGTG
>JABFRM010000179.1 GCA_013141155.1 Methylococcaceae bacterium
GTATCCAGTCACACGGATGTGAATATATGACTTGGTAAGGGCTTAAATCGAGCGCAATGTATCTGGATTGTACCGTCCTTGGCTCTGGATTCCGGCTTCCCCGCCGGAATGACGGTTTTTTTGACGTTAGCTGAAGCATCTTTATAATCAGGAATGGTCTAACGCTGATAATAAATCAATCACTTATGCTCCATAATGTTACCATCCCTAGCTCTGGATTCCGGCATCCCTGCCGGAATGACGGATAACTAAACTTATGTAGATACTCATGCCCTTAAGCGAGTTTTCCCCATGTTCGAGAGGTGGGGGGGGTGCCATGCCAAATTTCAGGTATAAAAAAAGCCCTTCGGATAACCGTAAGGGCTTTATTTTTATGGTGGCGATAGGTGGATTTGAACCACCGACCCCGGGGTTATGAATCCCGTGCTCTAACCAACTGAGCTATATCGCCGCTATTCTGTGTATTTAAGAGCTGGAATTATAAATACCTACCCCAAGCTTGTCAAACATTGAATCGAAAATGCACGACATCACCATCTTTTACAATATAATCTTTACCTTCAAGTCGCCATTTTCCGGCATCTTTTGCCCCTTGCTCACCTTTGTAGTTTACAAAGTCTTCATAGGCGATCACTTCAGCGCGAATAAAGCCTTTTTCAAAATCAGTATGGATTACTCCCGCTGCTTTAGGTGCGCTGGCGCCAACGGGGATCGTCCAAGCCCTGACTTCTTTAACGCCAGCAGTAAAATACGTTGCCAGTTTTAATAATTGATAACCCGCTCGCACTACCCGATTTAAGCCTGGCTCTTCCAGCCCTAAATCCGCCATGAACTCTTGCTTTTCAGTTTCATCCAATTGGGCAATGTCGGCTTCAATGGCTGCACAGACTGGCACGACCATCGCGCCTTCTTTTGCGGCGAAGGTTCTGACGCTGTCAAGTAGGGTATTGTTTTCAAAGCCATCGTCAAGGACATTGGCGATATACATGGTGGGTTTAAGGGTAAGGAAACAAAATTCTTTAACCAATCCGCATTCTTCTTCATCAAGCCCTAATGTGCGTGCTTGCTCGCCTTTATCAAGATGCGCCAGAATTCTTTCCAAAATGGCTTTTTTAGCTAAGTCTTCTTTATTACCAGACTTAGAGGATTTTGCAAGACGTAATAAGGCTTTTTCAATAGACGCCATGTCTGCCAGTGCCAGTTCCGTATTAATGACTTCAATATCATGAATAGGGTCAATTTTTCCGGCAACGTGAATGACATTTTCATCTTGAAAGCAACGCACCACATGGGCAATGGCATCGGTTTCGCGAATATTGCCCAAAAATTGATTGCCTAAGCCTTCGCCTTTTGAAGCGCCTGCGACTAAGCCGGCTATATCGACGAATTCGATGGTCGTTGGCAATGTTCTTTGCGGCTTAACGATTTCAGCTAGTTTATCCATTCTGACATCTGGCACTGGCACGACACCGACATTCGGATCAATAGTACAGAAGGGATAATTTTCAGCGGCAATGGTTGCTTTGGTTAACGCGTTAAATAAGGTTGATTTGCCGACATTCGGCAAACCCACGATTCCACAATAAAGGGCCATAGGGTCTCTTAAAAATAGCTAGCGGTGAAAAATGTTGGCACTGTAGTTGCCGTATAACGGTTGATTATACCGTTGAATGTTTTAATATTTAAATTTTAATAATATCTGTTTTTAACGGTCGCCTGCTTTATGCTGCGCGCCGGTGATTTTAAGCTGTACACATAATTGTCGAAATGCTGCTTGCGCCAAGGCATCTTTGAAGCAGACGGCTGTAGCAATCGATACGCTAGCAGGCGTTTGTTGGTAATACACAATAATCAGGAAAGGGGTAATGATGCTGAACGGCAGGATTTGAATCTGCACAGTGATGCCCTTCATCAGCCGAGACCAACCTAAGCTATCGTTATACATCAGCGTTATGGGATTAATTGGATGACGATAACGCCGCCACTGCATCCCAAAATGCGCCATGATTAATAGGCTCAACAATATTCGTACGCTACTGGGTAGAGTATTGCTCAAAGCAGCCGCTAGCGCCAATAAATGCAGCACGCTTAAACAGATGAGTAGGGTTCTGGAGACTTTAATTTCAAAGATAAATTGTGAATCCGACATTTTTTAACGCGAGTGATGGGGTAAATAGTGAACTGGTAGACAAATATCAAATTTTTAATGGATTTTAACCCTATATTAGTGGGTTTTAAAATGTAGAGGCCTTATAATTAGCTATTAATCGCCATAATTTGTCTATAAATTCGTCTTATGAATCCTGCCTGGAAAGAGTATCTATCCGATCTTAATGCGATCCTGACCCTCGATCATAGGGTGATTTTTAACGGTCAGCAGATAAGCAATCAAGCCAATTGGATAACGCCTGTCAGTCAGTTGGCGGTTTTGCGCGTCAGCGGAGAAGACGCGAACACTTTTTTACAAGGCCAGAGTACTTGTAATCTTAACGAATTGAATGATCAAAACAGCAGTTTCGGGGCTTTTTGTAATGTTAAAGGCCGTGTTATCAGCACTTTTTTAATTCTGAAAGCCCAGCAAGATTGGTTGTTATTATTGCCGACAGAATTGTTGCCTAGCATTCAAAAAAGATTGCAACTGTATATTTTACGTGCCAAGGTGAAGTTGACCGATTGCAGTGACACTTATTGCATACTGGGGCTTAACGCCGTTTTGCCTCATGAGTTGTCGCTGGCGTTGCCAGAAAAACATCTGGCAACGCTTATGCAACCGTCTATTATCGTGCGTTTGGGCGAGCATGCGCCGCGCTATTTATTGATTGCAGAGCGTGATAAAGCGCAACAGCACTGGTCAGGGTTAATTCAGCAAGGCTTTATTCCTCAGAGTTCAACAGAGTGGGATTTATTGGATATTCAAGCCGGTATACCTTGGCTGCGCGCCAATACCAGTGAAGAATATATCCCGCAAATGCTTAATCTTGATCAATTAGGGGGCATCAGTTTTAATAAGGGCTGCTATACCGGTCAAGAAATCGTTGCGCGTACCCATTATTTAGGTAAGGCAAAACGGGCAATGTTTACCGCAACAGCCAATCTTAATACTGCACCGCCACTTAATGGCGCCATTATAGATACCGCGAACGGGCAAGGTGTCGGTACGGTAGTCGCAACTCACCTTAAGGGCAATTGCTGTACCTTGCAGATGGTATTAGCGACAGAAGCGGAAGATTTTAATGCTCTGATTTTACAAGACCAGCCCGATGTGCATTTAAAACGCACATGATCTGCATTATTTTTTCACTGCCACTTAACATCAGGTCAAAAAACCATGTCCATTAATTCAACACAGGACTTTATCGATCATGTGCAACAAGAGCTTGATGCTAACCGCCTAATTTTACCAACTTTACCGGAAGTCGCATTGGTCATAAGGGCTGCGGTAGCTAAAGACGATGCCACCACACAGCAACTTGCCAATTTGATCATCACCGATGTCGCTTTATCCGCGCGTTTAATGCAGGTTGCTAATAGCCCTGCGTATCGTGGTACAGAACCGGTTAACAGCATCCAAATGGCTATTACGCGATTAGGGAATAGATCAATTAGTTGGTTGGTGACTAGCCTTATGATGCAGCAACTGTTTAAGCCCAGCACCAAATACCTGGAGCATAATTTTAGAGCCCTGTGGGAGAGCAGCGTCAATGTTTCTGGCCTCAGTCGTGCATTGACCACCCTGTTTGCGCCACATTTAAATGCAGAACAAGCCATGTTGGCGGGCCTTATTTTCCAAATCGGCAAGTTGCCTATCCTAACCTTGGTTGAAAATCTCCCTGAATTTAAAGATTATCCACCCCGTCTGAATAAACTACTCGAAAAGACCCACCCCGCGATTGGGAAAATGATTATGGATACCTGGGCTTTCCCTTCGGATCTAAAAGCGGTAACGTTTGAATATGTTAACTTTCGACGCGACTCCGGTGCCAAAGCTGATTACGTTGATATTGTGCAAGTCGCTTTTTTACAAACCATTATCGGTACTGATCACCCAGCTAACGACATAGACCGGTCAAGTGTACCCGCTTTTCGCAAACTGGGATTATCCAGTGACGTTGATATTCTGAAAATTGCGGGTGTTGCTGAAGAAATTGCCATGACTTCGGCACTCTTTTCCTAATCGCATAAGAGATGTTCACATGATACCCATTAAAGTTGCACTGTATTTTCGCCGCATAGGCACCCTCACTATCATAGCGGTTTATTGCCTAATCCTGATTGGTGGCATAGTGCGTGCATCAGGTGCGGGTATGGGCTGCCCTGACTGGCCAACTTGTTTTGGGCAATGGATACCACCAACCGATGTTGCCGAGTTGCCGGCTAATTATCAAGAAATTTACGCTCAACGTGGCTATCAGAACACTACATTTAATCCTATTAAAACCTGGACTGAATACCTGAACCGCTTAGCTGGGGTGTCAATCGGTGGTTTAATCATTTTAACCCTCTGGGCGTCGCGAGCATATCGTAAAAGCGATAAAATGGTTTTTTACACCTGTGCCAGCGTTTTATTACTGGTCATGTTTCAAGGTTGGTTGGGGTCAGCCGTGGTTGCCAGTAATCTTAAACCGTTTATGATCACGCTGCACATGCTGCTGGCGTTATTTATCGTTGCATTACTGATTTATGCCATTGCCCGTTCCCAACGTGATTTTTTAGCACAAAGCAACGCTCAGCGGCTACCGGAAAAATTTTATTTGGTCTTGAAGGTGGCGATGGGTTTGACCTTGTTACAAATCACCATGGGTACCCAAGTGCGAGAAGCGGTAGACTTTATCGCCCATGAACATAGGTATATTGACCGTCAATATTGGCGCGATGATTTTCCGCTTATCTTTTATATTCACCGTTCTTTTTCGTCGCTTATCTTATTCACAAATCTCTGGTTGGTTTGGCAATTGCATCGCTTTATGGATTGCAAGGCACTCTTACGTCGATTTGGATATGGTTTGGCGGGGCTGGTGATAACCGTTATCCTAGCGGGGGTCTCGCTGGATAGATTAGGCATTCCACCCGTAGCGCAACCCATTCATTTATTAATGGCTACGCTTATTTTTGGGGTGCAATTTTTTATCTTTATTGGCTTAGGCTACGCAACGCAAGCTAGCCGTGCGAGTAGCGTTTGACTGTGCCGGGTTTACGCATAATGGTTTTTCGGGTATTTAGTCGTATCCGTAAGTGCGATGCGGATGCTTTAATAGAGATATTTTAAATATCCATTTTCTTCATGTTACAAGCGCTAAACATAAGTTTTCAGGTATTGGCGGCACAAGCTTGACCTCACTCTGGGCCACAATTTATTCCTGAGGACTTTAGCTTTGTTACTTATTGGGTTTAGTAGAGTTTGCCGAATAAATCCACATAAGTTAAATATACGCGTAATTCCAATTCGTAATGATGATAAGCAGGCTGCATGTACGTGCAGAGCTGATAAAACGCCTTGTTATGCGCTTTTTCCTTCAGGTGTGCGAGTTCATGCACGAGAATCATGGTTAAAAACGCCTGCGGTACTTGTTTAAAGATACTGGCGACTTTAATTTCGTTTTTAGCTTTGAGCTGCCCGCCTTGGATACGTGAAATAAAACTATGCGTACCTAAGGCATGTTGTACTGCCTGTATTTTATCGTCATACACAATTTTACTGATTGGTTGGGATTGTCGTAAAAAGGTATTTTTTAAGGTTATTCCGTAAGCATACAAGGCTTTATCGGTTTTAATGTTATGGGGAACGGGGTGCTTTTTCAATAATAACGCCCCCAACTCGCCCCGATTAATTAATTGTTGTATTTCTTCCGTGATAGCGACAGGATAGCCAGTTAAGTGTTTTAGTGGTTGCATACGGTGTGGGAGAGGTTGCGGCAAAAGCAAAAGACAGGCTTTCCATTATAATGGCTTAGGCACGCGTTACTTAAATTCGTTAGATGATAATCAAAAAAAATGCGGCTTACTGGCGTAAACCGCATATAAAGGGAAGGATATAAACTCAAGTCTCAACTAAGGAGTGCATACAAGAGTCGAAATTATTTTAATACACTTTGATTTTTTTTGTAATGTGACAAATTGTCGCAGGGGCGGCAATATTGATGAAATGAAATTTAAGATTAAAGCTTTAACCTGACGTTACCCAATTTACTTTATAGTATGCGGATAGTTCGTTATTTTTATCCTCAAAACACTTTAATAATATGAAGTATACATCCGAATTTTTTGCAGCCGCAGAACACCTGATCGACGCCGGACGCGTTATTGACCAGAAAGGCTGGGTGCCGGCCACCAGCGGTAATTTTTCAGTGCGCTTAAGTGATGGCACTATCGCCATTACCGTCTCAGGGAAGCATAAAGGTCACTTAAGCGTCGATGATATTATGTTGATTGATAGGGAGGCTAATTCCTTGG
>JABFRM010000212.1 GCA_013141155.1 Methylococcaceae bacterium
AGCGACGGTATCGTTTGGCTATGGCGTTAATGCCTCCGTTTTGCAACTGGCTAAGGCCTATACTGCTTTAGCCGATAATGGCATGTTGCATTCAGTGACCTTACTTAAGCGCGATGTTGATGATCGTGCGGTGCGGGTTTTTTCAGCTAAAACCGCCCAGCAAGTAAAAGCCATGTTAGAAACAGTTGTGATGCGTGATGGTACCGCTTATCAAGCGCGGGTGGACGGTTATCGTGTTGCCGGAAAAACCGGTACTGTTAAAAAAATTGGTGAAAATGGTCGGTATACCGATGATAAATACTTTGGATTTTTTGTAGGCATGGCGCCTGCCAGTGATCCACGTTTAGTGATCGCGGTGATGGTTGATGAACCCAGTGCCGGCAAGTATTACGGGGGCTTAGTCGCCGCGCCAGTATTTTCTAAAGTGATGGCCGGTGCTTTAAGAACTTTAGGTATTGCGCCTGATCAGGAAGAAAGTATGCCGATCTTATTAGTTAAAAAAGAGCCCGCCTGATGCAATTGCAAGCTTTGCTCAGTGGATTTGTCGATACCAGCCATGATTTTACGATTACGGGTCTGTGTTTAGATAGTCGTCAAATTACTGAAGGACAGGTTTTCGTAGCGTTAGCCGCCGCAGACCAGTCGGCTTTAATGAATGTACAGCAAGCAGTGGCGAGGGGGGCCCGTGCGGTTATTTATGATCCGAAAGATGTCGATTTATCAAATTGGATAGTGGCGGCCCAAGGTAAGAATAATACTGTAAATAGCGGTGTATTTTTAGCGATACCAGCGTTGGACACTCAGTTGGGTGCTATTGCCGCACGTTATTATGCACAACCCTCAAGCAAGCTGGATGTCATTGGCATCACCGGCACCAACGGTAAAACGTCATGCACGCAATTTTTGGGGCAGTTGTTGGATGCTTGCGGCATTATCGGCACTTTAGGCTGGGGTGTTTGGGGTGATTTAACCTTTACCGGCTATACCACACCGGATGCACTGGCGACACAAACTATGCTGGCAGCATTTGTCGGCCAAGGGCAGCGCACCGTAGCAATGGAAGTTTCATCGCATGGTATAGCGGAAGGTCGGATTAATAGCGTGCGTTTTAAAGGCGTGGTTCTGACCAATATTAGCCGAGATCATCTGGATTTTCACGGTACCATGGCGGCCTATATTGCCACCAAACAGGTGTTATTTACCCGTACCGATACCGAATTTGCGGTGTTTAATCTTGATGATGCACTGAGCGGGCAGTTTATGGCGGTTGTGCCACAGTCCATCGCCATTTGGGGATTTGGCATCATTAAGGATGCAAATACCGCGTTTGATCAGACGACTTTCGTTGCACGTAAGCAGTTTGTTTATGCGCAACATATTCGCCATCAGGCCGATGGCTTGGCTTTTGAAATCGGCTGGCAAGATCAGCTACAAACGTTACAAGTGCCACTTTACGGCGACTTTAATGTTGAAAATATTTTAGCGGTAGTAACGGTATTGTTGGCGCTTGGTGAATCATTGGCAACGATTGCTGCCAAATTGCAAATGCTTAAGCCCGTGAACGGTAGAATGCAGCGTTTTGGCAATCCGCAATCCGCCTTGATTTTCGTTGATTATGCACACACCCCAGATGCGCTGGAGAAAGCTTTGATCAGCGCCCGGCAGCATTGTAAGAAAGCGTTGTGGGTAGTATTCGGCTGTGGCGGTGATCGGGATACCGGCAAACGTCCGCAAATGGGGGCTTGTGCAGCGCAATATGCGGATCATGTGATTATTACCGATGACAACCCGCGCTCAGAAGATCCTGCCAGCATTACCCAAGCTATTGTGGCAGGTTTTCAACGGCAATCAACCCTTAATGCTGCGCATTTAAGCGTGATCCATGACCGTGAACACGCTATCCAGACGGCAATAGGACAAGCTGCAATAGATGATTGTATTGTGATTGCCGGTAAAGGCCATGAACAGTATCAAGAAATTAACGGTCAGAAGCTGCCTTTTAGTGATGCCCAAGTGGTTATAAAGCTGTTAGCAGACACGGCGGTTGCATAATGAATTTCTCTTTAAATGCAATGGTTGCGGTAGTCAATGGCAAGTTAGGTGTAGGCAACACTACTGCCGCTGGCGATGACTTACGGTTTTCGAGTTTTAGTATTAATACCCGTACTTTACAGGCGGGGGATGTTTATATTGCGATTAAAGGTCAGGTTTTTGATGGTCATGATTTTGTTGCAGAAGCCGTAGCAGCCGGTGCAAGTGCAGTCATTGTGCAGCGCGAAGTCGCCACGACAGTACCCAGCATTATCGTCAACGATACACACTGGGCGCTAGCGCAACTGGCAACCGCCAGACGGCTACAATCGCAGGCCTTAATTGTCGGGGTTACTGGTAGTAATGGTAAAACCACGGTTAAAGAACTGCTTGCGGCGATTCTGAGCGTCAATGCGCCAGTATTGTATACCCAAGGTAATCTGAATAATGATATCGGTGTGCCTTTAACTTTATTAAAACTGCACGATGAACACCGTTACGCTGTGATTGAAATGGGTGCCAATCATGCGGGTGAAATCGCTTACACCAGCACCTGTGCTAAAGCCGATGTGGTACTGATTAATAATGTCGGTGATGCACATTTGGAAGGCTTTGGCAGTCTTGAAGGCGTTGCGCATGCCAAAGGTGAAATCGTAGCAACGCTAAAAGAGGAAGGCATTGCGATACTGAATCGGGATGATCAATTTTATGCTTATTGGAAAACGCTGGCAGGCGCGCGTAAAAACCTCAGTTTTGGGCTAAGTGCAGCAGCCGATTTTAGTGCTGATGCCATTAGCACTGAGGTCGATGATCATCAATTGAAGTCACAGTTTGAACTTATTACGCCGCTGGGTAATGTGCCGATTAGCCTTAATTTAGCCGGAACGCATAATGTATTGAATGCCGTGGCGGCCAGTGCCGCTGCGGTTGCGTTAGGCATTGATTTAGAACAAATTCAACAAGGATTGGCGAGTTTGCAACCAGTTAAAGGTCGCTTGCAGCCAGTAATCGGACGATTAGGCAATATCCTGATAGATGATACTTACAATGCTAACCCCTCGTCTTTAAAAGTCGCATTAGACGTATTGAAAGGCTGCCACGGCGAACCGTGGTTAGCCTTAGGCGCTTTTGGTGAGTTGGGACCCGATAGCGTAAGTCTGCATGCAAACATGGCGGCAGATATTAAAAGTCGCGGCGTTACTCGGCTTTTTGCTACCGGTGTGGATGCTAAGGCGACAGTTGAGGCTTTTGGCGTAGGCGCAAGCTATTTTGCAGAACAGGTGGATTTAATTAAACAGTTAAATCAAGAGTTAACCCCTAATATCACGTTGTTGATCAAGGGTTCGCGCGCGCAACACATGGAAAACGTTGTCGCTGCATTGACCAATACCACAGGAAAACCAGCATGTTAGTGTATTTAGCCGATTATTTAATGACCTTTGGCGGTGGTTTCAGGGTATTTCAATACCTTACTTTTCGCGCCATTTTAGGGGCATTAACGGCGTTGCTCATTTCACTCATGATCGGCCCTTGGATGATACGGAAATTAACCCGGCAAAAAATTGGGCAAATGGTGCGCATTGATGGCCCTGAAAGCCATTACAACAAGAAAGGTACGCCAACCATGGGTGGCACTTTAATTATCACCGCGATCACCATTAGCACTTTATTATGGGCGGATTTAGGTAATCGCTATATCTGGGTCATTTTGCTGGTCATGCTGGGCTATGGTGCCATCGGTTTTATGGATGATTATAAAAAAATAGCCCTGGGTAATAGCGCCGGTTTATCTGCACGCGCCAAATACTTTTGGCAATCGGCTATTGGTCTGGCGGCGGCGTTATTTTTATACAATAGCGCCATGTTACCCACTGAAACGCAGTTCATCGTGCCGTTTTTCAAGCATGTGATGATCAATATGGGCTGGATGTATGTGGTATTAAGTTATTTTGTCATTGTCGGCACCAGTAACGCCGTGAATCTGACCGATGGTTTGGATGGATTAGCAATTATGCCGACGGTTATGGTTGCAATTGGTTTAGGTATTTTTGCGTATCTTTCTGGCCACATAACGTTTGCGGAATATTTGGCCATTCCGTATTTGCCGAGAGCGGGCGAATTGATTGTGTTTTGTTCGGCAATCGTCGGTGCTGGCCTAGGTTTTTTATGGTTTAACACCTATCCAGCTATGGTATTTATGGGCGATGTAGGGGCTTTAGCCTTGGGTGGCGCGCTGGGGGTATTGGCAGTATTAGTCAGGCAAGAAATTGTCATGGTGATCATGGGTGGAGTATTTGTGATGGAAACGGTTTCCGTCATCATTCAAGTCGCGTCCTTCAAAATGACTGGCAAGCGCGTGTTTCGCATGGCACCGATACACCACCATTTTGAATTAAAAGGCTGGCCTGAACCCCGGGTAATCGTGAGATTTTGGATTATTACCTTTGTTTTGGTTTTAGTTGGTTTATCAACGCTCAAGTTACGTTAAGTCAATATGAATACTGAAATAATTTTGCAAACCTTAAAAAATACCTTTGGTCTGGATGCCCGATCAAAAGTGTTGGTGGTTGGACTAGGGGTAACTGGACTTTCTGTTGCGCATTATTTGGATCAATTGAGTCTTCCTTATGCGATTGTAGATAGTCGTATTAAACCGGCATTAATGGCTGAATTTATTGAACAACATCCAGAAGTGCCGGTTTTCACAGGTGGATTTGATGCCGATGCCTTTAACGTTGCAACGCACTTAATAGTAAGCCCAGGCGTTGCTTTAGATGAGCCGGCTATTCTTGCGGCGTTGGCTCGCGGAGCCAAAAGCTTAAGTGATATTGATTTATTTAGCAGGTCGGTAACCGCACCGATTGTTGCCATTACTGGCTCCAACGGTAAAAGTACGGTGACCACGATGGTCGGGGATATGGCGAAAGTTGCCGGTAAAAAAGTCGGCGTTGGTGGTAATTTGGGTGTACCTGCCCTGGATTTGATTACGGATGATGCCGAACTGTACGTATTAGAGTTATCCAGCTTTCAGTTAGAGCGTACCACCCAATTGTATGCCGCTGCCGCAACTGTGTTAAATATCAGCGCTGATCATTTGGATCGTCACGCGAGCGTTGTCGATTATGCCAATCAAAAGCAGATTGTATTTAATGGCACAGGCGTGATGGTGTTGAATGTTGACGACCCTATGGTTGATGCTATGCGGCAACAGGGTCTTGGTCGAAGCATACTTACTTTTGGATTAAATTATAAAGCTGATTTTTATATCGCAAAAGTACAGGGCGGCGACTATTTAATGTACCAAGACCAACGCTTGATGCCAGTGGCGGATTTACCCTTGGAAGGATCGCATAATGTTGCCAATGCTTTGGCCGCTTTAGCCTTGGGCGTTGCAATGCACTTAGATATGGCGTCAATGTGTAAGGCGCTACGCGAGTTTAAAGGCTTGGCACATCGTATGCAGAAAGTCGCGGTTATTAAAGAAGTTGCTTGGATTAATGATTCAAAAGCCACCAATATTGGCGCTTGCGTAGCTGCTTTACAAGGTTACACACATCCTTTGGTTTTAATTGCGGGTGGTGACGCTAAGGGCGCCGATATGTTGGATTTGGTGCCTGCCATTAAAGCAAAAGTGAAAAGTGTCATTTTAATGGGCAAAGATGCGGCGCTAATTGAACGGGCGTTAAATGGTTGTGTACCGACATATTCAGCCGCGAATATGCAGCAAGCAGTGAAAATAGCTGCCGGAATAGCGCTTACAGGTGACAGCGTGTTGTTATCACCAGCATGTGCCAGTATTGATCAGTTTCGGGATTACAAAGATAGGGGTGAACAGTTTACGCGTGCGGTATTGGCGTTATCCAATGCAGGTAAGGATAAGCCAGTAAAAAATGCGCATGGCAAGGTTAGTGCATGAAGCCGTTGTCAGATAATGCCCCTAATGCAATGAAACGGAAATTTGTTACGGGTGATGATCAAATGACAGGCTCTCAAGGGGGTAGGCCGGTATGAAAAAAACGGTTTCAGCGCATTTGCCTTTTCAGGTCGATAACGTTTTATTAGTCGTCTGCATTAGCATATTGTTGATTGGATTTGTCATGGTAACGTCGGCCTCATTACATTTAGGCACAAAAATGACCGGTTCCATGAATTACTACCCGATCCGGCAACTGACCCATATCGCCATAGGCTTGTTATTTGCTGGATTGACCTTGAAAGTACCGATGCCAAGTTGGGAGCGATTAAACAGCAGTTTGTTTATGGCGTCTTTGCTATTGTTAGTCATTGTGTTCATTCCAGGGCTAGGGGTCAAAGTGAACGGCAGTGTCCGTTGGCTATCATTAGGCGGTTTAAGAATACAGGTGTCAGAAATTACCAAAGTATGTGCAGTGATTTATATGGCGGGCTATATTACCCGTCATCACAAAAATATACAGCAATCCGCTTTAGGTATTTGTAAGCCGCTGTTTTTATTTATGTTCGCCAGTATTTTTTTGTTGTTGGAACCAGATTTAGGCTCGGCAGTGGTGCTATTCATTATCGCGATGGGCATGTTATTTTTGGCAGGCGCACGTTTGCACCAGTTTAGTATTTTATTCCTGGCGGTCATTGCGGTGGTTACGGTGCTGGTGGTATTTTTTCCGTATCGTTTGCAAAGGGTAACCAGCTTTATTAATCCGTGGGCGGACCCTTTAAAAACCGGTTTTCAATTAACCCAGGCCTTGATTTCATTTGGGCGGGGTGAATGGCTGGGCGTTGGTTTAGGCAGTGGCGTACAAAAGTTATTTTATCTGCCGGAAGCGCATACGGATTTTTTATTTTCAGTGATCGCAGAAGAATTAGGCTTGCTGGGTGTGGTAACGGTCATCAGTTTGTTTGCAGTGTTAATTTGGCGCGCCTTTTTTATTGCCAGTCTTGCTGAACAAGCGGGGCAAAAATTTGCAGCGTATATCGCTTATGGCCTGGGTATCTGGTTTGGCTTTCAAACCTTCGTCAATATCGGGGTGAATATGGGGATTTTACCTACTAAAGGTTTGACTTTACCGTTGATGAGTTATGGTGGCGGCAGCATGATAGTGATGTGCATGGCGGTCGCCTTATTGTTTAGAGTTTACGCGGAAGCGGCGGAAGTCATTGCCAGTACGCCCAAAGGTAAGCGGCAATGGCACAGCGTATAGTGATTATGGCCGGTGGTACCGGTGGGCATGTGTTTCCTGCGTTGGCGGTGGCGCAGTATTGCTTGGAAAAAGGCTGGGAAGTGAGTTGGCTTGGGACGCATCAGGGGTTGGAAAGTCGCGTGATTCCAGAGCAAGGTATCGAGATTGATTGGTTATCAGTGGCGGGCGTTAGGGGAAAAGGATTTTTTTCCAAATTGACGGCGTCATTAGGGGTAATAAAAGCTTGTATCCAAGCGCTACTGGTGTTAGTCCGCCGCAAGCCGCAGGTGGTTTTAGGCATGGGCGGATTTGTGTCGGGGCCAGGCGGATTAATGGCGAGATTGCTGGGTATTCCTTTGGTTATTCATGAACAAAACAAAGTGCCAGGCACCACCAATCGTTTGTTATCAAAAGTAACTGATAATGTATTGGAAGCATTTGAAGGCAGTTTTAAACCGCAAGTAAAGGCCTTGTGGACAGGCAATCCGTTGCGTAAAGCCTTAATGAATTTGTCGAAAACGGCGGATTGGACAAACGCCCGCGAATTTAGGATTTTGATTATTGGTGGCAGCCAAGGCGCCGCTATTTTAAACACCACGGTTCCTGATGCTTTGGCACACACACCGAATATAGCCATTAAACACCAAACCGGTAGCGCAATGTTGGCCGAGGTGCAAGCGCACTACAGCAAATTAGGCGTGGTCGCTGAAGCCATTGCTTTTATCAGTGATATGAGTGCCGCTTATGAATGGGCGGATATGCTTATTTGCAGGGCGGGAGCCATGACCATCAGTGAGTTGGCTGCGGCAGGAAAACCTGCGGTTTTGGTGCCTTTGCCGAATGCCATTGATGATCATCAAGTTGCCAATGCCAAGGTACTCGCAGAGGCCGGCGGGGCAATCATTTTGTTACAAGCGGATTTAAATAGCAGTAATTTACTGCGGGATATACAACAGGTACAAAAGCATAACGTAATGATGTCAAACAATGCAAAAAAAATGGCACGTCTTGATGCGACTAAACAGGTGGCGGAATTTTGTATGGCAAGGGCGAAATCATGAACAGACCCAGTCACTTTCTGCCGCAGACGCTCATAAAAGTAAATCGAATTCATTTTGTAGGCATTGGCGGCACTGGCATGTGTGGGATAGCAGAAGTGTTGTCGAATCTGGGTTATCAAGTTTCCGGTTCGGACATTAAAGCGTCTTCGGTAACAGAACGTTTACAGCAACAAGGTATCACCATCAATATCGGCCATCAGCGTGGCAATATTGCGGGGGTTGATGTAGTGGTGGTTTCAACGGCTATTGACCGTAAGAATCCCGAAGTTGACGAAGCTTATATACAGCGTATTGCGGTGATTCCGCGTGCGGAAATGCTCGCAGAATTAATGCGTTTTAGATTTGGCATCGCAATAGCGGGTACGCATGGTAAAACCACCACCACCAGTTTAACGGCGAGCATTTTGGCAGAAGGCGGATTAGATCCTACTTTTGTGATTGGCGGGCGCTTAAACAGTGCGGGGAGCAATGCCAAACTGGGATTGGGCAACTATTTAGTTGCCGAAGCGGATGAGAGTGATGCGTCCTTTCTCTACTTACAGCCGATGATTGCAGTGGTGACCAACATTGATCAAGATCACATGAGTACTTATGATGGCTGTTTCCAGCGCTTAAAAGATACCTTTGTCGAATTTTTGCATCATTTGCCGTTTTATGGCTTAGCGGTTTTGTGTTTGGATGATGAGGGGGTGCGAGAAATCTTGCCAGCTTTGTCAAAACCGGTCAAAACCTACGGCGTACATCCAGATGCCGATGTTCGCGCCGTGGATATTAAGCAGCAAGGGATGCACACCTCGTTTACTGCGATACGTTGGGGGGATTTTGAGCCGCTTAAGGTGACTTTAAATATGCCGGGTTGGCACAATATGCTAAATGCTTTGGCCGCGATCACTGTCGCCACGAATCTGGAAATACAAGATGCCGCCATCATTAAAAGTCTGGGTGATTTTAAGGGTATTGGACGGCGCTTTCAGATAAACGGTGATGTACTTATGCCTGGTGGCTCCATAACTTTAGTGGATGATTATGGCCATCATCCGCGAGAAATTGCTGCAACCTTGGAAGCACTAAAACAAGCTTGGCCGGCGCGCCGTTCAGTGGTGGTGTTCCAGCCGCATCGTTACAGTCGTACCCGTGATTTGTTCGAAGATTTTGTTAAAGTGCTGTCCACCGTAGACGTACTGATTTTGCTGGACGTTTATGCGGCAGGGGAGTCCGCTATTCCGGCAGCCGATGGACGTGCTTTAAGCCGTACGATTCGGATGCGCGGACAAGTGGATCCGGTGTTTGTTGAAGACGGTGAAGATCTTGCCAGCATACTGGTTGGGATACTAAAGGCAGATGATGTGTTATTGACCTTGGGTGCTGGTAATGTAGGGCAAATTGCCAGCCAATTGCCGCAACAATTAGCAGAGCTGTTTGGCATTTAAGTTATGCAGGTGATATTGAATGGCAGCGTGGCTGGAGAACTGCTAAGCAATGAAAGTTTGGCTAACTATACCAGTTGGCGGGTAGGCGGGCTTGCGGAAGAATTGTTTATACCAGAGGATAAAGCAGGACTCTGTGCTTTTTTAGTGCAACTGGCAGGCAGTAAATCATTATTTTGGATGGGCTTTGGCAGTAATTTATTGGTGTTGGATGGCGGCATTGCGGGCGTGGTCATTAATACGCGCGGACGCTTAAAACAAATGGCCTTATATGATGGGTTAGTCTATGTAGAAGCGGGTGTCCCCTGTCCCCATGTGGCGCGATTTTGTGCAGAACAGGGCTTGATTGGCGCGGAGTTTTTAGCAGGCATTCCTGGAACCATGGGTGGGGCGCTAAAAATGAATGCAGGTGCTTTTGAAGGATCCACCTGGGATTTAATTAACAGCGTGGAAACAGTTGATAACTTGGGCGTGGTTAGGCAACGGCAAGCGCAGGAATTTAAGGCGTATTATCGTGGCATAGAAGGACTTGGCGCGGAATGGTTTTTAGCGGCAACTTTAAAATTGCAAACGGGTGATCGTTTGCAAAGCCAGGAAAAAATCAGGCAATTATTGGCTAAACGCGCACAGAGCCAGCCGACTAATCAGCCTAGTTGCGGTTCAGTTTTTAAAAATCCTGAAGGCGATCATGCGGCGCGTTTGATTGAGGCTGCTGGGTTAAAGGGTTACTGCATCGGTGGTGCTTGTGTATCAGATAAACACGCGAATTTTATCGTTAATATTGGCGCTGCCACGGCAGCGGATATAGAAGCTTTAATTGCAACAATTCAACAACAGGTTGAGGTGAAATATGGCATTAAATTACAAACAGAAGTCTGTCGGGTGGGTCGGTTGAAATGAAACCTTTAATGATTTCTAATCCTGCTGACTTTGGTCGTGTAGCGGTGTTGATGGGTGGCGTTGCTGCTGAACGTGAGGTTTCGCTTAGAAGTGGTGCGGCAGTTTATGCGGCACTGCAACGCTCAGGGGTGCAAGCGGTGGCGCTGGATGTTACCGATAATGTCATTGCTGCTTTACAGGCGCAACCGTTTGATCGTGTCTTTAACATTATTCATGGTCGCGGTGGTGAAGATGGCGTTTTGCAGGGTGTTTTAGAGACCTTACATATCCCTTATACCGGCAGCGGCGTAGCTGCTTCGGCCTTAAGTATGGATAAATTAAGGACTAAATTATGCTGGCAAGGGGCGCAGTTAAATACCCCTGCTTGGATGTTGTTAAAATCTCCCGCTGATTTAGAGTCCTGCATTGCAAGCCTAGGTTTCCCCCTAATGGTTAAGCCTGCGCAAGAAGGCTCCAGTATTGGTATGAGCAAAGCCAATACCCCCGCGGAATTGTTAGTGGCGTTGCAAACTGCCGCCCAATACCACTGCGATGTCTATGCTGAAGCCTGGGTGACTGGCGCAGAATATACCGTAGCGGTTCTGAATGGCGAAGCCTTACCGGTTATTCGTTTAGAAACGCCGCATAGTTTTTACGATTATGAAGCTAAATATAAGGCTAATACCACTAAATATCATTGCCCTTGCGGCTTAAGTGCAGACAAGGAACAAGCACTGCAAGATTTAGCGATACAAGCCTGTGACGTGATTGGTATTAGAGGCTGGGCGAGAGTGGATGTGTTTATTGATCAACAAGGCGCGGCACAGTTAATCGAGGTGAATACCGTGCCGGGCATGACTGATCACAGCTTGGTGCCTATGGCGGCGAAACAACAAAGCATTGAATTTGATGAATTGGTCTGGCGAATTTTGGAAACCAGCTTTGATTAATTTATGATGAGTAAGGCAATTTTATTTACGATGGTATTGATTATTGTGCTGATAGCCAATTTTTGGTCGGATACCAAGCGGCTTATTGCCGATTTTGTGCCGATTCGATACGTCAGAATTGATGGCGTTTTCCAATACATTAGTAAAGAAGCCTTACAAAAATCTTTATTGCCTTATGTGTCAACGGATTTTTTTTCGGTGGATGTACAAGAGCTTGATAAAGCGGCTTTACAGCACCCCTGGATAAAAAGTGTCAGTGTTAAGCGAGTTTGGCCGGATGCGATTGACATTAAAGTCACCGAACAATTACCTGCGGTGCGCTGGGGTGATAAGGGCCTATTAAACCTGAGTGGTGGGTTATTTACCCCGGAAAATGCGGCGGAATTTAAGCAATTACCTTTAATACAAGGACCTAAAGGCTATGAGACTCGGCTTTTGGAGATCATGAAAGGATTGGAAAAGGATTTGGCGGCTCACGCACTCCATTTGGTCGAGTTTAAGGTTAATGAGCGCCGAGCCTGGGATATTCTGCTACAAAATGGCATTGAAATTAAATTAGGCCGCAACGGACAATTAAAAAATTTCCAGCGGTTTTTAAAAACCTTGGATTTATTGGGGCAGGATAAAGTAGCAGCGATTGCAAAAGTTGATTTGAGATACCCTAATGGTTTTTCAATTACTTGGAAGGCAGATGCGCCGGTAATAGATTGGAAACAAGTAGTTGCTCCTCAACAACAGATTTAATAACAGGTTAACCATAACGACATGGCAAAGAAAAAAATAAATCGTAATCTCATTGTTGGTTTGGATATTGGCACCTCCAAAGTTGCTGCGATTGTGGGTGAATTGAACAGTGATAACGAAATTGAAATAATCGGGATAGGTTCTGCGCCGTCCAGAGGGCTTAAAAAAGGTGTGGTGGTTAATCTTGAATCGACGGTGTTGTCCATTCAGCGTGCGGTAGAAGAGGCTGAACTGATGGCGGGTTGCAGCATTTCATCTGTGTATGTGGGCATTGCCGGTAGCCATATTAAGAGTCTTAATTCGCATGGGATTGTCGCGATTAAAGATAAAGAAGTGACCCAGCATGACATTGACCGCGTCATTGATTCTGCGCGGGCGGTAGCGATACCCGCCGATCAGCGGATTATCCATATATTGCCGCAGGAGTTTGCCATTGATATGCAAGATGGCATTAAAGAACCGGTAGGCATGTCGGGCATTCGGCTTGAAGCGCGGGTACACATGGTGACAGGCAGTGTCAGTGCGGCGCAGAATATTATCAAATGTATCCGCCGCTGCGGCTTAGAGGTCGATGATATTGTGTTGGAGCAATTAGCGTCCTGTATGTCGGTATTGACCGATGACGAGAAAGAGTTGGGCGTTTGTTTGATTGACATTGGCGGCGGTACGACTGATATAGCCTTGTTTGTAGACGGCGCTATCAAACACACCGCAGTCATTCCGATTGCGGGTGATCAGGTTACTAACGATATTGCCGTGGCCTTAAGGACACCCACGCAAAATGCCGAAGATATTAAGCGTAAATATGCCTGTGCGTTGACGCAAATGGCAAATATCGAAGAGTCTATTGAAGTTGCCAGCATTGGCGATCGCCCACCCCGGCGGATTTCATCACAAAATTTAGCGGAAATCATCGGGCCGCGTTATGAAGAGCTGATGTTGTTGGTACAAGCGGAGTTGCGTCGCAGCGGTTATGAAGATTCTATTGCGGCAGGTATGGTGTTGACGGGGGGGAGTGCAAAAGTTAAAGGATTGGTCGAATTGGCGGAAGAAATATTTCATATTCCGGTGCGTATTGGAATTCCACAGCATGTGGTGGGGTTGACAGATGTGATTCAAAATCCCATTTATTCGACTGGGGTAGGATTGTTGTTATACGGTAAAGGGCGTTTTGGTTCTGCCGGCGGCATAGATAGTGCTGGTGAAAGTATTTTTGCCAAAATGAAAAGTTGGTTTCAAGGTAATTTTTAATAGTTATAGATTCAAGGGGATACTAAAATGGGTTATGAATTGATCGATATGTGCAGTGAAAGCGCCAATATCAAAGTAATTGGTGTCGGTGGCGGTGGCGGTAATGCCGTTAATCACATGGTAGATTGCAACATTGAGGGCGTACAGTTTATTTGTGCCAATACCGACGCGCAAGCTTTAAGACGCTTAAACGTGGATACGGTGGTGCAATTAGGGGTGGCTTTAACTAAAGGCTTGGGTGCAGGCACCAATCCTGAAGTCGGTAAAGAAGCTGCGGAAGAAAATCGTGAGCGTTTACGTGAAGTGATGGAAGGCGCCGATATGATTTTTTTAACCGCCGGAATGGGTGGTGGCACTGGGACTGGTGCGATTCCGATCATTGCCGAAATCGCGCGGGAGCTAGGCATTTTAACCGTTGCAGTGGTCACCAAGCCCTTTGAGTTTGAAGGGAAAATGAAGATGCTGGCTGCGGAGAAAGGTATTGCGGAATTGGGGCATTATGTAGATTCATTAATCACTATTCCCAATCAAAAATTATTACCGGTATTGGGTGCAGACATTTCTTTAGAGGACGCGTTTAAAGCGGCTAACGACGTGTTATTGGAAGCGGTGCAAGGGATCACTGAGCTTATCGTGCATCCAGGCATTATTAACGTTGACTTTGCCGATGTCAGAACTGTCATGGGTTGCATGGGTGCCGCTATTATGGGTACGGCAACAGCGACGGGAGAAAATCGGGCGCGCAAAGCCGCAGAAAAAGCGATTGCTTGCCCCTTGTTAGACGACATCAATTTGCAAGGCGCACGGGGTATTTTAGTGAATATTTCTGCGATCAATGTTGGTATGGCGGAATTCACTGAAGTCGGCGATATTATGGCGCGTTTTGCGTCAGAAGATGCGGTTGTAAAAATCGGTACGGCTATTGACACCACGTTAGGTGATCATATTAAAGTAACCGTAGTGGCAACCGGTATGGGGAATGCCTCCAAATCGTCAATCAAATCGCCTATTAGAATCGTACCGAATAAAACCGCCATCGGTGAAACCGATTATGATGCGTTGGATAGGCCGACCATCTTGCGTTCTAATAAACCTGATGCAAGAGAAACACGTTTTGGCGCCCAGCCTAAAAAAGAAACCGATATGGATTATTTAGATATTCCTGCGTTTTTAAGGCGTCAGGCAGATTAATGCTAATCTTGCGTTGATGATCAATATCAGCAATAGTTAAGTAACCAGGCTAAAGTTTTCGGGTATTTGTTTCAAGTCAGGAAAGAGGTTAAGCCTGCACAGTTGTACTTGATAACTTAAGCTTAAATACTTATACACGTTCAATCCCTCCTCTCTTTGAAAAAAGGCTTAGGGGAGGTTTGTTGGATAGAGTCCCCCCTCAATCCCGCTTTTTCAAAGTGGGATGAATAGTTTGCTCCAGTAAGCGTCAAAGCTTGCTGGAGTGCCATCTGGTTGTCGGTTCGGATTTTGTGATTACAGGGTTAAGCAGTTTTTTCGCTGAATACACTTTAAAGACACCGAATATCATCTGCAACATATTATTTTCCTAAGCAATTATTGATTAATCGGATTGTTGGGTATTCAAAAACAGTCGCTAAGACCCTTAGAATAAAGTGACTAAATCGCTTAGATAGCGTGTCTTTATGTTAAAATCCCGCGCAGTAGTTAGTTTCAATAGTCTCAATACATTATATGATCAAACAGCGAACCTTAAAAAATACCATTAGAGCAACAGGTATAGGCTTACATACCGGTGAGAAAGTATATTTAACTTTACGTCCTTCTGAGCCTAATACCGGTATTCGCTTTCGCCGAGTTGATTTAGATGAACCCGTGGTCATTGCCGCTATTCCTGAAAATGTGGGTGAAACCACGCTTTCAACTACCTTAATGCAAGGTGGCGTTAAAATTTCAACCGTCGAGCATTTACTCTCGGCGTTTGCAGGGCTAGGTATTGATAATGCCCTGATTGACGTGACCTCCGGCGAAGTCCCCATTATGGATGGCAGTGCCGGTCCGTTTGTATTTTTACTGCAATCAGCAGGCGTGGTTGAACAAGACAGCCCTAAACGGTATTTGCGGATTAAACGCAGTGTGCGGGTTGAGGAAGGGGACAAATGGGCGGCCTTTGAGCCTTTTCATGGGTTTAAAGTGACCTTTACCATTGATTTTGAACATCCGGCTTTTGAAGAGCATCTTAAAACCGCAACCATGGATTTTTCATCGACAACTTTTGTCAAAGAAGTCAGCCGTGCTAGAACGTTCGGTTTTATGAAAGATATAGAAATGCTCAGGAGCAATAATTTAGCCTTAGGCGGTAGCATGGACAACGCCATCGTCGTAGATGACAGCAAAATCCTCAACGAAGATGGTTTGCGTTACGCTGATGAATTCGTAAAACATAAAATTTTAGATGCCATCGGTGATCTATATTTACTCGGGTTTAGTCTTATCGGTGAATTCGTTGGCTATAAATCGGGGCATGCGTTAAATAACAAACTGTTGCGAACCTTGCTCACAGAAACTGATGCTTGGGAAATGGTTACGTTTGAAAATGAAGCCGATGTACCTATTTCATTTATGCGCGCAGCGCAAACGCCTATTCCGCCTGCATAAACCCCAATCTAAATGGTTATTGAACAGTGCGTTGTTTTTCTAAGGTCTTACTTAAATTCGCCAAGGCTTGACTTAATGGGTCTATTTTTTCAGACCTGGCTTCGCTTATAAGCTTAATGATTTGTAGCGATGGAATATTGGGTTGGCGCAGCGCTTTGGAAAACAGGGGGGGGGGCGTCAAAATTCGAATCTGTATTGTTTCTATATAAGCCTGTTGTCGCCATTCTAAAATCGCGTTAAGCATTGCCGTAGTATAAAAACGTAATTGACTGGCCCACGCCGCAGATGCTGTAAAAAGCAATATTTTACGATGGGCAATAACACAATAGCTCGCATGCGTTTTTAGTGCGTCAGGCAAAACCGCCTGCATAATGACCAAAAGTTGCTGCTGTTGTTGCAGTTGAGTTTTATAATTAGCCAAGATTTTGTTTTGGTGCCTTAACGCTAATTTAAAATGTGGTGCTTGCTTAACCATGTATACCTATTTTTGAATGAACCACTTTAAAAAATATCACCCTGATGCAAGTGCAATCTCCGCTTACGGTAGCACAAAATAGCATCAATCCACGCCTAAATTTATAATCAAACCCTCTTTTCACCGCCTAATTAAAATACCCATGCCAAAATTAATCAATGATACTTTTATTAGAACGCTTTTAAAGCAACCCGTTACTCGCACGCCCGTATGGATGATGCGGCAAGCGGGGCGCTATTTACCTGAATACCGTAAAGTGCGTGAACAAGCGGGTAGCTTTATGGATTTATGCACCAATCCAGAGCTGGCTTGTGAAGTCACGTTGCAACCGTTAGAACGCTTTGCTTTTGATGCAGCCATTTTATTTTCGGATATTTTAACCATTCCCGATGCGATGGGGTTAGGGTTAACCTTTACTGAAGGCGAAGGGCCAAAATTTAGTCGGCCAATTAAGACCGCTGCTGATATTCACAATTTAAAGAATCCTGATCCTGAAGGTGAATTACGCTATGTCATGGATGCGGTGCGGTTAATTCGCAAAAACCTGCACGGGCGTGTACCCTTAATCGGTTTCTCTGGTAGTCCTTGGACATTAGCGACGTATATGGTTGAAGGCGGAACCAGCAAAAGTTTTGCCAAAGTTAAAGGCTTAATGTATGAGCAACCGCAGTTAATGCACCTGCTTTTGGATAAACTGAGCGTTGCGGTGGCGGCTTACCTTAATGCCCAAATTGCCGCAGGCGCACAAACCGTTATGGTATTTGATACTTGGGGTGGTGCGTTAAGCACGGAAGACTACGCGGAATTTTCATTGCACTATGCCCGTAAGGTCAGATCGTTATTAAACACCACCGTTGCTGGTCAACAAATCCCCACGGTATTATTCAGCAAAGGCGGTGGGTTGTGGTTAGAAAGCATGGCTGACAGCGGTTATGATGCTTTAGGGCTAGATTGGCAAACCAACATACAGCAAGCCCGCCAGCGCGTCGGCGCTAAAGTGGCGCTGCAAGGCAATCTGGATCCAGTTGCGCTCTACGCAAAGCCTGAAGTCATTGTCGAAAAAGTTAAAGCCATATTGCAACAATACGGTAACGGTTCAGGACATGTGTTTAACTTAGGGCATGGCATTTTGCCCGACATTAACCCGGATCATGTCAAAGCGATGGTCGATGCTGTGCATCACTACAGCCCTGCTTACCATCAGCAATAAGTTGCGTTTATTTGTCATTTAGTCGATTTTATTACTATACGGAGAACACATGCATACGGTTACCCTAATTAAAGGCGATGGCATAGGCCCTGCCATCATGAATGAAGCAGTTAAAGTTATCGAAGCATCTGGGGTTAAAATCATCTGGGATGAAGTTGAAGCGGGCATGGCGGCGTTTGAAAAATTTGGTACGCCTTTACCGGATGAAACCCTGGCTTCTTTTGACAAAACCCGGCTGGCCTTCAAGGGGCCGTTGACCACAGGTGTTGGTGGCAGCGGCTTTAGAAGCATCAACGTCGCCTTACGGCAAAAATATGACCTTTACGCCAACGTGCGTCCGGCGAAAAGTTGGGCAGGTGTCAAAACTCGTTATGACGATGTTGACATTGTCATCGTGCGTGAAAATACTGAAGGACTGTATGCAGGGCTTGAACATTACCTGACGCCTAAAAAAGACATTGCCGAAAGTTTGGCTGTCGTTACCCGTAGCGCTTCGGAACGCATCATTGACTACGCCTTTCAATATGCCCGCGAGCATAAACGCGCTAAAGTCACAGTCTGCCATAAAGCCAACATCCTCAAATATACCCAAGGCCTGTTTCTGGATGTCGCCCGTGAAATCGCCCCGCGCTACCCTGACGTACATTACGATGAAAAAATCATCGATGCCGCCTGCATGCACATGGTCATGAACCCACAACAATTTGACGTCGTCGTCTGCACCAACATGTTCGGCGACATCCTCTCAGATTTAACCGCCGGACTGGTTGGAGGCCTGGGCTTAATCCCAGGCGCCAACATCGGTGCCGATGCCGCCCTGTTTGAAGCCGTGCATGGCAGCGCACCGGACATTGCCGGAAAAAACCTCGCCAACCCCACTGCCGTGATCATGGCGGGTGTGATGATGTTGCATCATCTGGGAGAACACGGTGCCGCTGATAAAATCCAAACGGCAGTTGAAAAAGTGGTCAACGAAGGGATTTATGTGACGCCGGATTTAAATCCGCAATCGAAAGCAGGAACCATTGAAATGGGCGATGCGATTGTGCGGGAATTGCAAAAGCTTTGAAAGGCGCTTTCTTAGTGTAGAAAAGTCAATAGCTATAAAATGATATCGACGAAACCATTTACGTGTTGCAAGTTTGCAGTGCCTACCTGCAACATGTTGTTTCCTCGCCTTTTTGCGCAATAAACCTTTTTGATTAAGTTTTAGAGGGTGATCCCAAATAAAATTACGGATTTATATTTACTTTTAGCGCATTTTCCAAAATACTGTTATTGACACCATAACGTTTAGATTCCGAACAATTCAATAATAATAAACATAAGGATCGCTCAATGAAGCTCGACAATAAATTTTCAGCCTATCAACTGGCCATTATTAACGAACAAGCTGCCCTTTACACCTGCGCATGCCCTATTCATGTTAGCCTGCAAATTGCTAACCTCCGAAAGTTATTTAATTATCAGCTGGAATGCATGGCGAACGAAACTGCTTCTGATAGTGATATCCAGATGCAGGTACATCGACGTATTGCCGAGGTAACCAAGCAAGCCCATCAACTGATGGAGCAATGCCTGGATGAGGTTTTAGATTTAGAGGGCTGGGATAAAACCAAAATGGAAATGCCAGCAGGCTTACGCAAGCGCATTAACGGCAATTAAGCAATTACCTAATCAGGGTGTTTTTTTCGTGCGGAAGCATGGTATTTAATTGTTAAGTCGATATGCGGCCATACGGAACTTGGCATCTAGCTAACGTAGAAAAGCAACGTCTGCAAAATGAGGGAACACCTGATGAAGGTGCTGTCAACTTGGCGTCTGGCGAAATTCAGTCATTTGACAAATGAAGACACTCAAACCAACGCTGTAAAGCTGATTTAGTTTTATGGCCGTGGTAGAGAAGTCGTTATTTTGATTTAACTCCTAAACTCAGCGCATTAGATTGGGTTGGTCAGTGTGAAAGCCGACATTTGCCGCTCTGATGCGTTACTGCACCGTTTATTTTTTGATTTCCTCTGCCCTGCTCCTGCGTAAGTTGACAATAGCGTTAAACGAGGTAAATTAAACCCTCTATTAAAAACAATAATAACGAGGTTTAGCTATGAAATCATTCCGTAATGTATCAATAGTCGTATTAATGCTCTTAACTAACCATGTTTGGGCTTATGGCGGTGGCGGTAGTAGCAGCGCCAAAGCTTGCGCCAAGCCTAAATTTTCCGAATTTACCCCTGGTGAAAAGGCACAAGTGGCTGCTAAGTCAGAATTTTCATTTACGGCTTCCGCTAACACGTATCCTGAAAGCATCAAGGTGACGGTTAAATCGATTCCCGTTGCGGTTAAAGTTGAAGATAAAAAAGGCACTGCTTTTAAAGTGTCCGGTAAGTTGCCTGATGGCGTCACAAATGATTTTGTTAGAATCAATATCAATGCCGATGGCGCAAATAAATGCAAAGGCACTGGCGGCTGGTTATTAAAAGTTGCCCAGTAACATAAGCTAGCTATTTTAACTTTAAATCAATAGGTTGTTTATGATCTCAATGCGTTTTTTATCGGTGATGTTGTTGACTGTCAGTAGCAGTGTTTTTGCTTATGTACCGAGTATGGGTGGTAGTGGTGGAGGCGGAAGTGCCTGTGTAAAGCCCAAGTTTAGTAATTTCATGCCTGAGGAAAAAGCAGAAGTTAAGCCCGGTGCAGCTTTTTCCTTTATAGCCTCGCCCAATACGCATCTTAATTCCATTAAAGTCGAGGTGAAAGCTATCCCCGTAAAGCTGGACATCCCCACAAAAGATGAAAAATCCTATAAAATTTCCGGCAAACTGCCAGAAAACTTAAAAAATACCTTCGTCAGAATTGTAGTGACTGGTCAGGGATCTAGTCAATGTAAGGGATCGGATGGTTGGCTGGTTAAAATTACCGAGTAAACGCTTTTCGCCTAAAGCGCCGATCACCCCAAGCTTATTCAAGCTGATCGGCGTTTCAACAGTGATGTTTTTCTTGGTATATTGATGCGCTTTGCCGCAGGTTTACACCCATAATCCTCAATGATGAGCATGCGTATTGTTGTCCCTTGGTTATGCTTGTTGCACATGCTGGCCATTTTCTGGTGGACGGTGCCACGAAATTTTGAAACGCTGCAATATGATGAACACTATGACAGCACCCCGCTTTTTGCGGGGGAAACAGCGCTGTTGAATGCGTTGACCCCTGCCGAAAATAGCCCGTTACGTCTTATACTCAATGATGCGATTGATTTAACGGGCAGCCAGCAATATTGGGAATTTTTTGCCCCCGCCAGCCCTCAGTTTCATCAATATCTATCAGTTTGTGCGGCGGTGCTTAAACTGCCAGAACGCGGTCGGATCATCTGTAGCAGCAAGCCCGTATTTTCCAATTTTACTTTTGCATTTGAAGGCTTCAATTTTTTACAAGCGGATGATAGCCGCTTGTACCGTTTAACGGAAAACCTAATTGGCTTGAATAATCCGCTACTGCTAAAAGCGTTTAAGCACTATTACCAAATCCGCAATACGCCCCCTCTCCTGTTACTACACCAATTTGAATTATACCCAGGACTGCACGGTATGCCTGATGAGGGTTATCAAATGGATTCACTTGTTGCTAATCCTTAATGGCTTCTATTTGGCACAATTTTTGGTTTAAGCCTATTGATGTCAGGCAGTATGCGATTTTACGGATTGCATTTGGTTTTTTATCTGCGCTGTACATAGCAAAATTATTGCCTTTTGCCGATGTTCATTTTAGTCATGCAGGCTGGCTAATTGATTTTGATCACCACGGCATACCCAATTGGGGGAGCTGGTCTGTATTCAATCTCGCTATTGATCCCTATTACGCGCGGCAGTATTGCTTTGGCGTGTTTATGGTGGGCATAGCTGCCGCCATCGCCATGATGCTCGGTTGGCAAACTCGAGTTGCGACCTTTATCACCTGGGTCGTGCTGGTGTCGTTATGGAACAAAAATCCTTTATTGTTAGATGGGGATGATGCGGTGCTGAAAGTCATGGCATTTTATTTAATCTTTTCACCCTGTGGCTGGGCTTGGTCTGTAGATGCCCGCACCCGTCATCAACCGCCATTCGCCGCCATTTGGCCGTTACGCTTAATTCAATTTCAAATTGCGCTGCTGTATTTTGTCTCCGGCTGGGTTAAATTCCACAGCAGCGAATGGTTGGACGGCACGGTTTTGCAGTATGTGCTGATTCATCCGCAATATGCGCGGTTTAATTTATCGGCATTGCTGCATAATGACTTTTTCATTAATCTGCTGGTCATCATTACCGGCTTTATTCGCTGGTGGGAATTGTTGTTTCCGCTGTTATTATTAAATCGTTACCTGCGCTGGTTATCACTTTTAATCGGCGTACTGTTTCATATTGGCTTATTCATTTTTATGACGCTGCGTTGGTTTCCCGTTATCATGTTAGCGTTATATCCTGCTTTATTGTCATCCGCTGAATTTATTCGGTTAATTGAACACTATCGCAGATTTACTAAATAACGTGCATGAAATAACTTCAACAACTTGCCCCCCTCTCCCTTCAGAGAGAGGGCTGGGGAGAGGGTATTAGATGCTCAAGTTATTTCGTGTACGTTACTAAGACTGATAAGCGCATTTGAAAAAGATCATGCAAAAACTCTACTACACAGGCCATTGCAATCCTTCCGCTGCCGTCGCGTTGGATAAAGAGCATTTTATTGTTGCTGATGATGAAGATAATCAGTTGCGTATTTATGCCAAAACAAGCCCCTCGCAGCCTTTGCAAACCTTGGCACTTGCAGACATTTTTAGCGGCGACATTGAAGATGGCGAGGATTTGGAGATTGATTTAGAAGGCGCGGCTGAAATTGACGGCACCTATTTTTGGATAGGCTCACACAGCACCAGTCGTAAAGGTCAAGAGCGTCCAGCTCGGCAACGCTTGTTGGCGCTTACACTTACCGTAGGCGATCAAGGTCAATTCATTGCGCATCCAGCGGGACAAATTGTGACCACTTTATTGGCGGCATTAGCAGCGGATGCGCGTTTTAAGCCCTATCATTTCAAACAGGCGCGTAGCATCCAATCAAAAAGTATTGGCGGTTTAAATATAGAAGGGCTGAGTGCCACCCCAGCTAAAAGCTTGTTAATAGGTTTTCGTAATCCCCTGCAAGGCGGAAAAATTAAACAAGATCGACTTATAAATGGCAAAGCCTTAGTGATTGAGCTACTTAATCCTTTTGCCGTTATTAAGGGTCAAGCCGCGCTTTTTGCTGACCCCATTGAGTTAGACCTGCAAGGCTTAAGCATTCGGGATATTTGCTGGCGTAAAAATCAAAAATACCTGATAGTCGCAGGCCCCTATCATGATAATTTACCCAATAAAAAACAGCCACGCGAAAAAACCCAACTGTATTCTTGGTCTACAAAATCCGGCAAACTAAAGCAGCTAAAACAAATTGATTTAGAGGATCTTAATATTGAAACCGCTATTTTTTATCCAGGACAGCCTGACAGCGTACAACTCCTAAGTGATGACGGCCAGTTAGAGTATTCACAGGGGTTTCGTAGTGTCACTGTGGATTTGTAACGCTTGTTGCTAAACAACGGTAATTTTATGAGTACAACTCCCTTCCTAATACGTGCCGCGCAAGCCAAAGATTTGGATGCGTTGACTGCCTTGGAAAATCAAAGCTTTTTAACTGACCGCCTAAGTCGGCGTAGTTTCAAACATTGGATCAGCACTGATCATCGTGCCTTATTGGTGGCTGAATTGGACGGACTCTTAGCCGCCTACATTCTGATTATTTACCATCCCGGCACCCGTTTGGCACGGGTTTACTCACTGGCGGTTGCCGAACGCGCGCGCGGACTCGGCATAGCCCGCAGCCTGGTCATTGCGGGAGAACAGGCCTCGCGTGATAATGGACGCTTATATCTGCGCCTGGAAGTGAGTGTCGATAACACTGCCGCCATTAAACTCTACGAAGCGCTCGGCTTTCAAAAGTTCGGGCTGTATCATGATTATTATGAAGACCATCGTGATGCCTTGCGGTATCAAAAGTGTATCCGCCGTTATCACCCGATGTTGCAACAAAGGCCGGTGCAATGGTTTCGTCAAACCACCCGCTTTACTTGTGGCCCTGCGGCATTGATGATGGCGATGCACTCTTTGGATGCACGTTTTCAGCCCACCCAGGCACAGGAATTAACCCTCTGGCGCGAAGCCACCACTATTTTCATGACCTCAGGTCATGGCGGCTGCCATCCCATTGGTTTAGGTCTGGCAGCACAACAACGTGGTTTTGTCGCTGAAGTCTGGATTAATCAAAGCGGCACGCTGTTTATAGACGGCGTACGCGATGAACAAAAAAAACAAATTGTTCAACTGGTGGATAATTGCTTTAAACAACAGGCAGAGCAACAAAATCTGCCGATTAATTACGCCAACATCACCCAGGATACCTTGTTTAATGCCTTACAAAACGGCGCGTTGGCACTGGTATTAATCAGCACCTACAGCATGGATCGTAAAAAAACCCCGCACTGGGTAGTGGTCAGTGGTTTTGACAAAGATTGTTTGTATATTCACGACCCCGATCCCGACGACCAACGCCAAAGCGAATTAGATTGTCAGTATATCCCCATCGCCCGCGAAGATTTTGAGCGCATGTCCTGCTTTGGTAAAAATCGTTTGCGCACGGCGTTGATTATCCGTACGCCGGATAAATCAAGGCTTAGCGGCGACTTTTTGGCGTAGCTGGGCAAGCACTTTTCGGTCTTCCGGCGACAAATGTAAACCGTGCTGGTCAATATCCGAGAGTATCTTGATAACTTGTTGCCAATAGCTTTTTGCTTGCTGAGATTGTTTCCGTCGTTCAGCAAGATTACCCAATTTTTCGTAAGCAATCGACAGGTCGCGTTGCCACTCGCTATTGCTGGCATCACCCGCCGCCAGTTTTGTCCAAATCATCAAGCCATCGCCGTAAGCCTTAGCAGCTTCCACCAGCTTGCCTTGCGCCACCGCCACGTCGCCGAGATTATCGTAGGAAACTGACAGGTCGCGCTGCCACTGGCTATTGCTGGCATCACCCGCCGCCAGTTTGGTCGCAATTTCCAAGCCATCGCCGTAAGCCTTAGCCGCCTCTTCTAGCTCGCCTTGCGCCATCGCCACGTTGCCCAGCTTATCGTAGAAAACCCACGGGTCACGCTGCCACTTGAGTTTACTGGCACCGACCACTGCCAGCTTGACCGCAATCACCAAACCATCGCCGTAAGCCTTAGCGGCTTCATCCAGCTTGCCTTGTGCCATCGCCACGTTGCCCAGCTTATTGTAGAAAATCGACAGGTCACGGTCACGCTGCCACTTGCTGTTACTGGCATCTACCACTGCCAGTTTAGTCGCAATTTTCAAGCCATCGCGGTAAGCCTTGTCCGCTTCCACCAGCTTGCCTTGCGCCACCGCCACGTCGCGCTGCCACCCGTTGTTGCTGGGGTCGCTAGCATTCAAGCGTTGGGCGATGCGTTGCGCCTCGGTATAGTCGCGCAGGGCATCAGCCAGGGTGGTGTGGGTAGTAGCGCTATCGCCTTGTGCCAGCAGAAACCAAAAGTAGCCATCCAGCGCTTCCGGCCAGTCTGGCTCTATGCTGAGTACCTCGGTGTAAAGGCTGCGCGCTTCGGCAGGCTGGCCTTTGCTTTCCTGCAACGCTGCCGTTTGCAGCAAGGGCTGGAGATCAGCGCGGTTATGTGCATGTACAGCGGTGGCGCGGCTACGCACGCTTTGCAAGATCGTGGCGCGTTGGCTGGCGACATAGGCGATAGCTTGATCTACGCCTTGCTCACTTAAGATGCGGGTCAATTCCTGAAATACTGTTGTTGCCGTGCCACGGCCTTCAATGTCGGCAAAAGCGGTCGCCAGTTCATCAATCTTGCTTAAGCGTTGCGTGTGTGCGGCTTCAGCGGCATTTTGTAGGCGTTGGCGCTGTTGCCAATCGGGGCTTTGTGCTGCGGCTGCCAGTTCGCGGCGGTGGGTTTCCGCTATGGTTTCTTGCAGATGGGCGCGGATTTTTTCGGTATTGATGCTGCTAACTTGCTCGATATTTTTGTATAGCTGTTGATAACCCCACCAACCGCCACCTGCGATAAGCAACAGCAGCAAACAGGGCAGAATGACCCACTTAAATAGACGGCGTAAATGGCTAAGGGTATCCGCTTTAAATTCACCATCTTGCTTAAGCCAAGCTGTCCATTGTTCATGCAGTATCGCCAATTCGTCCCGCAGTTTTAATACGATGTTTTCCAGTTTAGTGTCATTAGCGGCAGGGTGATAGAGGTGGTTTTGCGCCTTTAGCTGATCAATATAGGCTAGTTGTAATTGTCGCCGTTCGGCTTGATAAGCTGCGGGGTCAGGATGGTTTGCATCCTCCGGCAAATCTAATTGATCTTGCGCTTTATCCCGTAGACAGTGTTCCCCCGCGATAATCAACTAGGTTTTTTTGCCTAGTCGTTGCGCGTATAAAAATTCCAATTGCGTGTAAGAAACCCGCCCATAGTCTGCATCCACCCTTGCCGGTTCCGCCCCGTAGCCTGTACCGGCGATTTGCAGCAACCCTTCACAGCCATCTATTTGCTGGCGTAACCATTGTGTCAGTTCACCATAACCCGTGGGGAAGTCATCTTGCGAGACCGGATCAAAGCCTAAGGTTCGTACGGTAGCGGCAACACTTTGCCGAACGCTACGGAATTCGAGACTGACGGCGGATAAAAACAGGCGGGGGCGATCCATAAAGGCTCCGTAAGTTGATAGTTCAGGTCAATAACTGTTGCAGCGCTGGAAAATCAATTTTGCCGTTCGATAATGTCGGCAACTTTTCTAAGATTAAAAATTTACCGGGCAGCATATAAGCGGGCAGTGTTTCTTTTAATGGCTGAATAATATCCGCCAGCGTGTAATTGGCGTTCAAAACCACCGCCGCAGCAGGTCGTTGTCCGCTGTTGCCATCGCCTATTCCGACCACCGCACAATTTTCTACCCCAGGCAGTTGATTAATGGCGTGTTCAATTTCAGCCGGTTCAATGCGGTAACCGGAACATTTAAGCATTCTATCCAAACGTCCGTGATAACAGTATTCGCCTTGTTGATTAATGGACACTTTATCACCCGTGGCATGCCAATTATCGGCAGCGATGGGCGCATTGAGCGTGCCATTTTGCCAGTAGCCTGCAAAATTATTGGCACTTTGCACCCATAATTCCCCTGTTTCAGCCGCTATTTTTAAGCTCGCATTGCCTGCTGAGATGCCAATGGGAATCGCTTCATTGGGTTTTAAGCGCGTGCGCTCAACCCGCCAGTAGCAACAAACATTGGTTTCGGTGGGGCCATAAAGATTATATAAATTTACCTGCGGAAGCTGTTCTGCCAGGCTGATCAACTGCGGCGTCGGAAAAACTTCGCCAGCAAATAACAGGGTTTTTAACCTATGCAAGGGCGTCGTGCTTAAGGCGCCTTTCAGTGCGATAAAGCTTAAGATCGAAGGTACGGTATACCAGCAACTAATCGCCTGCTCGTTTAACCAAGCGGTTAAACGGCTGGGCGAAAAGCTTAAGCTAGTGGGCATAAAATGCACACTGGCGCCTTTTGAT
Source organism: Methylococcaceae bacterium (assembly GCA_013141155.1). Classification (GTDB taxonomy): domain Bacteria; phylum Pseudomonadota; class Gammaproteobacteria; order Methylococcales; family Methylomonadaceae; genus SXIZ01. Next base: position 27,456 of record JABFRM010000212.1, read on the forward strand.
AAGCTGCTAAATAGATCAAAAACCGACAAATCAAAATGCAACGGTGCCAAGCTGGCGATTCTATCGTCAGCCTCAATGGCAAAAGTATCGGCTGCCCACACGCTGAAATTGAGCATGGCTTGATGGCTTAAAGCCACGCCCTTAGGCGAACCGGTGGATCCCGAAGTGTACAAAATAGCTGCCAGCGCGCTGAGATCAATAGCGGGGGCTATATAAGGCAAAGCCTGCGGCAACTGCTCAATATTAAGCCATTGCTCAGGCGTTTCAAGCCAGGCGGGACAGGTACCCAAGCCTAAAATTAAGAGGGGTTGTGCATCCTGAATAATGAAATTTAAGCGGCTGGGCGGATTGTGAATATCCAATGGCACATACGTCGCCCCTGCCATTAAGATCCCATAAATAGCCACTGCCGCAGTTATGCCCCTGTCTAACAACAATGCAATGCGCGGTGGTTCGTCTGAATATTCAAGTTGATTCACGTATAAGCGTTGTTGGATAGCGCTTGCTAAACATTGGCTGTTGCTGAGAAATTGCGCATAACTGAGCTGTTTGTCGCCTTCTGTGAACGCGATAGTGTTTGGGGAGCGATGGGATTGCTGAATAAAACCGGATACTAAACTCATATTAAGCCCTATGCTATTGAATCATTTCATTGCCGGGGTGGTCACTCAGAAGTCAGTTTGGGGTAGGTATAACCAAAAATAGCCCTGATTAGCAAAGATGCTCAAGCCAAGCCAAAATATCGTTATCTCGGCAGGGATTGCCGGAATGACGTTGTTACTGAAGCATCTTTGTAATCAGGAAAACAGTTGGTAAATAATCCACGACGCATGACTTTTATTTTAAAACCGCATTCGGCGTAGGGTTCTCTAACCATTTAGCAACGTCGCCACTCAACGTTTTAATACAATGTCTTAGTATGCCGCATGTCCCTCCTATGCTGCCCACACCTAATAAGGCTACATTGTTTGAAATCCGTGCCGCCTTGAAGTCGCCAATCGCTCTACCTTGCTTAGTAAGCGTTGCGTTAATTGCCACTGATTTAAGCCCTGTCCATGCTCCACCAGCAGCGCCTTCTACATGCGTAATCTCAACACTTAAAATTTCAGCTTGTGCATCCGTAGAGGCTGTATCATCCATAATATGCGGATACTGGCTTTCAGCAGCGGTTTTAATAAACGTTGATAATATATTCGGCAAATCGCATTCGTTTCTAATCGCCTCAGAAATGACAGCGTTGGAGCTGTACACGACTTTTTTCATCACTAATGGTTCTGTTTTTACGGGATGATTGGCACAGCCTGTTAGTGTCAAAATCATTAAATAAGAGGTTAATTTGGTGATTTTCATAACTTGTTTCCCATAAAAATTTAAATGAATATTAAATTGCGCCTAATCATCCCAAGTCCGACCATCCCGCGCCAACAAAGCATCCGCCGTATTCGGCCCCCAAGTGCCTGCCATGTAAGGGCGTGGTTTATCTTGAAGCCCTGCCCAAGCGTGTTGGATGGAATCTACCCATGTCCATGCCTGTTCGGTCTCTTCACGGCTGATGAAAAGCGTAGGGTTGCCGCGCAAAGCTTCCAGCAATAAGCGTTCATAACCGCCGAACACTTTTTTGTCTTTAAACGTTTCTAAGAAACTTAAATCCAATTTGGTTTGCTGCAATTTGATACTACCATCAATACCAGGTATTTTGCTGAGCATTTCAATTTCAATGCCTTCTTTGGGTTGCAGATGGATAATCAGCTTATTCGGCGGTAAATCTTGGAAACTGTCTTTAAAAATATTATGCGGCAATTGCTTAAAGTACACGACAATTTCTGTACGCTTGTAACGCATGCGTTTACCAGTGCGGAGATAAAACGGCACGCCCGCCCAGCGCCAATTATCAATATCTACCCGCATGGCGACAAACGTTTCAGTGGCGCTTACGGTGTTTGCGGCTGCTTCCTCCAGATAGCCCGGTACATTTTTATCATGAATGCTGCCTTTGGCGTATTGACCGCGTACGGTATTTTTTTCAACCGTTGTATCGGTAATCGGACGCAGCGCTTGCAGGACTTTTATTTTTTCTTGATGAATGCTACGCGCTTCCAGATTAGCCGGGGGTTCCATCGCAACAAACGTTAAAATTTGTAACAAATGATTTTGCAGCATATCGCGGCATTGCCCCGCTTTGTCAAAATAATCCCAGCGCCCTTCGATGCCGATTTCTTCTGCGACGGTAATTTGAATGTGATCAATGGTGCTGTGATGCCAATTGGTGGTGAAAATAGCGTTGGCAAAGCGCAGTGCCAATAAGTTTAATACGGTTTCTTTGCCCAGATAATGGTCAATACGGTAAATTTGCTCTTCGCGGAACGCCGCCGCAACCGTGTCGTTGATGACTTTAGAAGAAGCCAGATCATGTCCCAGCGGTTTTTCCATAATGATGCGGGTTTCGGCGTTGATCAACCTCGCTTGCTGCAAGCCATTGCAGATGCTGCTGAATAATGAAGGCGCAATGGCGAGATAATTGACCATGACACGATTACGTTGATCGACTACTGCGCTTAATTTTTCAAATTGCGGCAGATCGTTAATATCCAGTTGTATGTAGGTGAAACGGGCGGATAACCTGTCCCAGACGACTTTATCCAAAGTGGGTGACAAAAATTCTAATAAGCTTTTGTGGGCAATCTCACTAAACCCTACGCTGTCTTGGGCGATGCGATCCACGCCAATGATGCGGGTGTCAGGCTCTAACAAATTGGCTTCGTCTAGTTTATAAAGGGAAATTAGCAGTTTGCGTCTTGATAAATCGCCTAAGGCGCCAAAAATAACCAGGTCAGAGGGTTTGTAGTTTTGGGTAGCAGTCATGGAGGTTGAGGTTTGTTAAAGATATTTTTTCGCATCATAACTAATCAGCGTTATCTGCGTTCTATTTTTTGTTGCTGAGTTATTTTACTGACGTTGCCCAAACAACGCAGAACCCACACGAATTAAGGTTGATCCTTCAGCAATGGCCGCTTCCAAATCATCACTCATACCCATTGAAAAAGTCGTCAAGGTTGGTTGCTGCAATTGATTAACTGCGGCATAAAGCGCTTTAAACGGCAGTCTTTGTAATTCAAACGTTTGCGCTGGTTCTGGCACTGCCATAACGCCGCACAACTGTATGCGTGGTAAGGTTTGTATGGCTGTCACCAGTTCGCTTAAATTCTCTAACATAATACCAGATTTGCTGCTTTCTCGGCTGATATTGACTTGCAAACACACCTTTAGCGGCGGCAAATGCGCGGGTCTTTGTGCGTTTAATCGCTCAGCCACTTTTAAGCGATCAACGCTGTGTACCCATGCAAAATGCTGGGCAATGGCTTTGGTTTTGTTGCTTTGAATGGGGCCGATAAAATGCCAGGTAATGTCGAAAGCACCCAATTCAGCTTGCTTGCCTAACGCTTCCTGCACATAGTTTTCGCCAAAATGCCGTTGCCCTGCAAGGTATGCTTGCACAATGTCGGCGGCGGGTTTGGTCTTGCTGACCGCGACCAATTGCACCGAATCTACGGGGCGGTTGGCAGCGGTTTCAGCTTGGCGGATTCTGCTTTGCAGGGCGGTTAAGCGTTGTTTAAAGGGCATAGGTATCTACACAAGGTTAAAAGCACGTCATTCCGGCAGGGAAGCCGGAATCCAGTCATAGGGAGAGCATGGCGAGGGTTTTGACAAATTGCCTAACACCTCTTATAAATCAAATATTTATGCTCAAGAACATTACCATCCCTGGCGCTGGATTCCAGCTTCCCTGCCGGAATGACGGACAACTATATTTATGTGGATACTCATGGTTTAAAGCGACTCATCATTGTTCTTGGCTCGGTTAAGTTGGCAGATATTTACCATGCAACCGGCACTGGATAATCAGTAAACACATGACTATTTTCATTATTTATTCTCCGAGGATTTTGGTGCACTCTGCCGCGTTGATTATCTTAAAACCCTCACCAAATGGGTAAATGTGAAGAAACCCGCGCATGCTTCGACTGGACTCAGCACGAATGGGTTTCTTCACGACCAACTGATTTTTTTAGGATTATACCCCGCCCATAAAAAAACCGCCTTCAGTTTCCCGCAGGCGGTTTTTAAAGTAAACAATCTGGTTACAAGTTACTGGCACTTAGCCTTAGTGAGCCAACTCGCTAAATCCCCTGCATCCAGCAACACCCGATCTGCACCTAAATAATACACATGGTTATCGGCTGCGGAAACACCTAAATACGCATCGGACTTTAGATAATAGCGATAAGTGTAAGGTGCTGCGATCTGTGTCGCTGCGCCTGCGGGTGCAAATAAACTGGGGTAGGTAGCTTCTGCCCAGTTCATTAGGCAGGTTTTAGGGTCTGGGTTTGATGAACCAGAGCTTGGCGTTAATAAAAAAGCGCGTTGTTTGCCATTATGACTGCCTTTTCCTGTAATCTGACCAGCATCGTTGATGGCTCTGGCGATGAGTATTTTCCAACCGGATCCACTGGGCAGCAAAGTATTGAGATCTTTCATAATGCCATTGTCTGTTACAAAGCCACCACCAGCAAACAGACCGACCACCTGCCCAGAGGCATTAATGCCGTGGCCTTCGCTATAGTCTCCACCGAGCGTACCCAAGTCGATCATTGGTCTTCCGGGGCTGGCAATGAAGGCATGAGGATAACCA
>JABFRM010000318.1 GCA_013141155.1 Methylococcaceae bacterium
AGTTCAACGGGCTGAGCAACCATGATCTGGCGACCTTGATAGTGCATAATGGCTTAGGCACTGACGATGCCGGTGCCATCCAGTTCAGCGAAGATTATTTGCAAGCGCACAGCGTCGCGGATTTGCTATTGGTTGGGGTGGCTTACCAACCAGTGGTGGAACATGCTTATGGGGCTGAGGGCTTGATGTTGATTTAAGAGCGGTTTTGTAGGGGCAATCCTTGGCGGTTGCCCTTACGCTTTTCTGCATACGCCCAAAGGCGGAACGAAAAATCATCGTCATTATGCGGCGATTGTTTTATGATTGCCGTCTATTTTAATTATATCGACAAAAACATGGATCTTATATTAGTACTTAAAGCGATTATTCTGGGTATTGTTGAAGGCTTAACCGAGTTTTTACCGGTTTCCAGTACCGGACATTTAATTTTAGTGGGGGATTTATTACATTTTAATGATGAGAAAGGCAAGCTTTTTGAAATTGTGATTCAAGTGGGTGCCATTCTAGCCGTTTGCTGGGAGTAACGCGCCAAAATCGCCTCGGTCATTATGGGCTTACCTACGCAATGGGCAGCACAAAAATTTGTGTTGAATTTAATGATTGCCTTTATCCCTTTGGCAGCACTGGGTTTACTATTGGGCAAATACATTAAAGCTCTGTTATTTAAACCGATTCCGGTCGCCTTAGCGTTTATTATTGGGGCATTTGTGATTATATGGGCAGAAAAACGAGAACATAGCATTCGCGTGCAGGAAGTCGAAGACTTAAGTCCGTTGGATGCCTTAAAACTCGGGTGTGCCCAAGCGTTTGCGTTGATACCCGGCACTTCCCGTTCCGGTGCCACAATCATCGGTGGCTTGTTATTCGGCCTGTCCCGTAAAGCGGCGACGGAGTTTTCATTTTTTCTGGCAATTCCCACGCTGATTACCGCCAGTTTGTATGATTTATATAAACACCGCGATTTATTAGACCTAACAACCGATGCACCGTTATTTGGAATTGGCTTAGGCGTCGCTTTTGTCAGTGCATTGTTGGCCATAAAAGGCTTGTTACGCTATATCAGTCGTCATGACTTCATCATTTTTGCTTGGTATCGCATTGTATTTGGCTTGCTGGTTATTGCAACCTCATACAGTGGTTTAGTAAAATGGACGGCTACTTAATTTTCGTTTAGGAAAAATCATGCTTAAAACTGATGACATGCCAATGTGGGTATTTCTGGCGTTCTCCAGCATTGCGACACGTAAGGGCGCAATGCTGTTAATTTGGAGCTGTTTGTTATTTACGCTGTACTGTATTCCTTGGGTAAAGTTTATTCCTGGAAACGTTTGGGTTGGTAAGCTATTTTTAATTGATGATTGGAGCTGGTTTGCGATGATGTTACCCATACTGCTTTGGTACTGGTTAAGTTTGAAATGGGTGGACAAGCGGGGCGATTGGGAAAACGCTTGAAACAAGTTGAACCGTCGATTTAATTTTTGACGAGCCTAAATTGATAACTACCGTGATCAAATTCTGAAAAATAAAGCTCAACTAAGGGATTATTAATCGCTGTCGTCACAGTGCTATTTACCAACTGATTTTCAGGCGCATAGTGACGATGCGAGGTGTTATCCACCAAAATATGATACCAAGGCTGTTTTTTATTGGGTTGATCTAAAGCAATTTTTTGATACCACGCATCACCTCCTAAAAATTGAAAATCAACATCAATAACCAAGCCACGGTAATGCGAAAGCTTGTGATAAATAATTTGCCCAATATAAAATTTGGTTTCTTGTTGTCTTGACATAGCCCTGGCAATTAAATGCTTAGCACACAGCTCTCGGTAAGCTATTAAAACAAAGAATGAACTATTTGACTACTGTTGTGTGCGGGCGGTGGTTGGCCAGGAGTGTACATCACGCCAGATCTAAGCCAACTTACTCATCACACGACACTAAGCCTTTAAAATAAAAAGCTATTTTTACAGACAAAAAAAAGCCGATACCCAATAGCGTATCGGCCCCTTTATTCTTAGCAATATTGATTATAACGTATTCACTGCGTTTAACTCTTGAAACGCTTGCTCTAAACGCGTCACCATGCCCACTTCACCAGCACGCTGCCAAACCCGTGGATCATAATACTTTTTATTAGGTTTATCATCGCCATCTGGGTTGCCGATTTGGCCTTGCAAATATCCTTCATTTTTCTTATAAAATTCCATGATACCCGCCCAAGTTGCCCATTGGGTATCGGTATCAATGTTCATTTTAATCACACCATAACTAATAGATTGTTTAATCTCTTCAGGGGTTGAGCCTGAACCACCGTGAAAAACGAAATCTAAAGTATTGGCTGGTATGCCGTATTTTTGCGACACAAATTTTTGTGAATTATCTAAAATACTCGGCGTTAATTTAACATTACCGGGTTTATAAACGCCGTGAACGTTACCAAAAGAAGCCGCAATGGTAAAACGCGGGCTGATCTTACTTAAGTGTTCATAAGCATAAGCAACATCTTCTGGTTGCGTGTATAACAAAGAATGATCCAAACCGCTGTTATCAACACCGTCTTCTTCACCGCCGGTTACGCCCAATTCAATCTCTAAAGTCATGTCCATTTTAGCCATACGCGCTAAATAGTGAACGCAGATTTCGATATTTTCTTTCAAACTTTCTTCTGATAAATCCAGCATGTGTGAGCTGAATAACGGTTTACCGGTTGCCGCAAAATGTTTTTCACCCGCATCTAACAAACCATCAATCCAGGGCAATAGTTTTTTTGCAGCATGATCGGTATGTAAAATGACTGGCACACCATAAGCTTCAGCCATTAAATGAACATGCTTAGCACCTGAAATGGCACCGAGAATCGCCGCCTGTTGACCTTCTGCTTTAAGTCCTTTACCGGCAAAAAATTGCGCGCCGCCATTAGAAAACTGAATAACCACAGGGGATTTTACTTTTGCTGCCGCTTCTAATACCGCATTAATGGAATCAGTATTGATGACATTCACAGCAGGCATGGCAAATTTGTTTGCTTTGCAAATAGCAAAGATTTTTTGTACATCAGCACCGGTAACAACACCCGGCTTAACTGCATCTAAAATTTTTTGTGACATTTATGGATACCTTACCCGTATAATTTTATTAAATAGCTGAAAAATGCTTCGTAGTCCGTAATCAAACGCTACGCACCTGATTTTACACTTCTATAGTCGCCAAACGCGCCGCAAGCAATTCTTCTAACGCAACCAAGGCTTTAGTAAAACCATCAATACCTTCTGCCAATTTTTCTTTCGCCATGCGATTTTCATTATGCATACGGTCAAAAGTAGTTTTATCGAGGTTTAATTTTGCAATGTTTTGACCCGCAGCATTGGCAGGATCCAGCTTGCGTTTTAGTTCGCCTTCTGTAGATTGCAATTCAGCCAATAAAGAGGGTGCAATCGTCAACAAATCGCTACCGGCTAATTCAATAATTTCACCAATATTACGGAAACTGGCACCCATTACTTCGGTTTTGTAACCGAATTTTTTATAGTAATTGTAAATCTCAGTGACTGAAAGCACACCTGGATCTTCTGCTGGCGCATAAGAATCACGACCAGTATCTTTTTTGTACCAATCCAATATGCGCCCTACAAAAGGCGAAATCAAGGTAATGCCATTTTCAGCACAGGCAATCGCTTGGTGTAAACCAAACAATAACGTCAAGTTACAATGAATGCCTTCTTTTTCCAGTACTGCTGCGGCTTGAATACCTTCCCAAGTCGAAGCAATCTTAATTAAAATGCGGTCAGTTGAAATACCTTTAGCTTTATATTGGGCAATTATTTCACGCCCTTTTGCAATGGTTGCATCAGTATCAAAAGACAAGCGTGCATCTACTTCAGTTGAGACCCGACCAGGGATAATTTCCAGAATTTTAAGCCCAAACGATACTGCTAAACGCTCAAACGCCAACGAAACAACTTCTGCTGCCTTTGCGCTTGCACCCAAGGTAGCACGCGCCCCTTTTAATGTATCATCAACAATGCTTTGGTATTGCGGCATTTGCGACGCCGCCGTAATCAGTGATGGATTGGTGGTTGCATCACGCGGTGTAAACGTTTCAATCGCTTGAATGTCGCCAGTATCTGCAACAACAACGGTCATCGCTTTTAATTGATCTAATAAATTTTTTGCCATGAAGGCCCCCTTATTTTATTGTTAAAAAAAATTCTGTATAGCCATCTTTCAGGTGGTCATGCCAAAGAAAAGCAGATTTACTATAACGAAATAGACAGCAAAGTCAGCTTCGACACGTTCATCATTAAGTATAATGGCATGTTTATGCAACTTAGCTATCAAGCCTTTTCTAAAAGATACTTTCCAACACCGGTAAGCTTACTTTTTGCTGCAACCTGTATTTGCTCTTCGATATACCGCGAAACTCCTGTCATAACTTCTTTTGCCATAACCATACGCTCATTAATATCCTTAGAATCCCTTGCCACTCCTTCAGCTTCATTTGCAGGTATATATTCCCCCACCAAACTTTCCTCAGCAGCGGCTAAGGCTTCCAAAGCAAGTTGTGCTTGTCTTTCTAAATATTTAGCGACACCGCTATTGGTTATAACGTCAAAAATAGAGTGATCTGATTGCTCTTGTTGTACGATCTCTGCCAAGTTCTTTTCAACCAACGATTGTGTTGCAACATATTTACTGACACTACTTACCTGGGGGGTATTTTTATCAAGTATGTCCCGACGTGTCATGTATTTAGCAACGCTACTGATGGCTGGCTTGTTAGCCACAGCGGAGGCATGTACCTCCAAATAGCGCGCAACACTACTGACAACTGGTTTCGTTTTAAACGGCCTTGGCTGCTTCGATAGGTATTTAGCCACGCCAGTTGGTATCGGCTTTTGACTTTCAGCAATGAGTTGTTTAGCCAAATACTTCGTTACACCACTGGCGACTGGACTGTTCTGCGCCAATTTTGTTTTTGCCTGTAAATAGCGCCCAAGTCTCGTTGCTGCTGGCTCCTCTATAGCAGGTGCAATAGCCTCTTCATCAGATTTCGCTTTTTCGGCTTCAGCTTTTGCTTGGGTTGTTTTTTTTTCTTCTGCTACATAGCGCGCTATCATCACCGCTGCGGCCTCTTTCTTGTCAATTAAGTCTTGTTCAGCCTGATATTTGGCAACGCCCGATAATGACATTATGTTGCCAGCAGCAAACGTTTGTTTGTTGATGTATTTTACAACGCTAGTGATCACAGGTTTTTTTTCACCTAAAAGCATCTGGGTTGCCAAATATTTTGCAACACCACTTGCAGAAGCGGCGTTCTCTTTTGTAGTTTTGGAAACATACTTAGCAACGCCTGTAAGGGTTGGTATGTTTTTTTCCGATAACGACTGCTTTGCTATATATCTAGCAATACCTGTTGCTGGTACATCTGGTTGTTTTTTTAGATATTTAGTGACGCTGGTTACTAAAGGAAGTGCGTCCAAATATCGAGCCACTCCCGTTTTTTGGGTATATAGACTTAAATTAACTACCGATTCAACAACATTTGACGATATAGCAACGTCCTGTTTGCTAGGCTTCTTATTAGAGAACATATCGGTAAGAAAATGTATCACGTTATTTTGCGCCATTTACCTAACTCCGTTTACGCAAGTATTTTTCAACACCAGTTGCTTTTGCCTCAGCTTGCCCTGCTAAATACTTAGCCACACCAGAAACAGCGTTTTTATCATGCGTTGCAAGGTATTTTGAAACACCCGAGATACCATTATTTCTTTTTGAAGAACTTGCAGTCAAAATTTTAGATACTTTTTTGAATCGAACAAAACCCACTGCAATCAAGGCAAGTGCCACAATCCCAATTAAAGATAAATCCATAGATGCTTGTTTTTCAGATTGTTTGCTGTCAGTTTCAGATGTAAAAGCAGCTTCTTTAAGTTCTTGTGCTTTTATTTCAGAGGCACTACCACTTTTATTTTTTCCAGCAGCAATCGTACCAGGTTTGTAATCAGGATCGCTATAAAGTACTTTCGGTTGAAAATTAGCCGCTGGATGCTCTGAATCTTCGACGGCTTCTTCAGAAACCACGGGTTCCGGGACTGCTGTTTTTGCAGTCGTCGCACTCGCCTTGCTACTGCTGGCATTTTCATCCTGAAAAACGACTTTTGGTTGATAATCTGCCGCAGGATAGTTTGGATCGGCAGCACCAGCACTTGAAGACGCGGGTGCTGTCGGTGATTCTGCTACAGACGAACTAGGCTTAGCATCGTTATCCTGAAAAATGACCTTTGGCTGAAAATCGGCGGCTGGATAATCTGATTCTGCCACGGCCAGGGTGCTGCCCAGCAACAACACGGCACATACACCTAAAGTTAAAGTATTC
>JABFRM010000255.1 GCA_013141155.1 Methylococcaceae bacterium
GCTTTATGCAGTCGGTGGTCTGGGTGGAACAATTATTAACCGCGAAATTTTAAAATATCATTGGAGCGTCCTATGTCAGATCATCCACTGAGTACCCCCGTTCCTGTCACCATTTTAACGGGCTTTTTAGGCGCAGGCAAAACCACGCTGCTCAACCGTATTTTGGCGGAAGAACACGGGGCTAGAATTGCCGTGATTGAAAATGAATTTGGTGAAGCAGGTATTGATAACGACTTGCTCATTCAAGGCGAAGAGCAAATTGTCGAAATGAACAACGGTTGTATTTGTTGCACCGTGCGCGGCGATTTGGTGCGGATTTTGGGTGAATTAGCCGAAAAACGCGAAAATGGCACGCTGCATTTTGAACGGGTGATTATTGAAACCACAGGGCTTGCAGACCCCGCGCCTGTCGCACAAACGTTTTTTGTGGAGCAAGCGATTAGTGAATATTATTTATTGGATGCCATCATCACCGTGGTGGATGCCAAACATGCCTTGAAACAGCTCGAAGATAACCATGAAGCCGAAGAACAGGTGGGCTTTGCCGACCGTTTATTGCTGTCTAAAACCGACTTAATCACGCCAGCAGAAATCACCCGCGTTGAAACCAGACTCCGTGCGATTAACGCCCGTGCGCCGATTGCCAAAGTGCATTTTGGCGAAACGGATATTCAAGAGATTTTAGATATTCGTGGTTTTAATCTGGATGCCATTTTGGAGATTGAACCCGACTTTTTGGAAGATGTGAGTCATGAGCATGATGCTGGCATCACCTCATTTGTCTACCGCACCGACAAAGCCTTGAATGCCGCAAAAATCATGGCGTTTATTGATGTCATGCTGAAAGATTATGGCAATGATTTGTTGCGCTACAAAGGCATTCTGCACATCGCAGGCAGTGATCGGAAGATTATTTATCAAGGCGTTCACATGCTGTTGGCAGATACCGCTGGGGCGGCTTGGGCAAAGGATCAAGTCCGCGAATCGGTATTGGTGTTTATCGGACGTAATTTACCGAAAGCGGATATTTTGGCAGCGTTGGATAGTTGTCGGGTGATGTAAGTTGAAAAATCTCCCCTAACCCCTCTTTATTTAAAGAGGGGAACTGAATAATGACTTTGGTGCTACAACTCATCGCCAGACCAAGGTTGGCGCTTAGGTACGTTAGCCAGAATGGTTTGAAAAGCCGAACTATCGGCACGTTGGGCGCGCATCTGTAAGTATTCTTCGGTAGCGATTGCGGACACTTTTTCAGCGACAGCACTGGCAATGAACTGGTTAATGGAAACACCTTCCTTGTTGGTCAGTTCTTTAATGTGCCGATGAATGGAATCCGGTAAACGTAGGCTTAATGCACTCATACTAAACGCTCCAGCAAGGTTTTGGGGGTGATGGCTTACCAATACCGATAAAATCTTTTAAATTATAGGTCATGAATAGCTATATTTATAAACAATCTCTATGACTAAGGTCAATATGCAAACACTCAACTTATCCCCGCCATCTAAAACCTTTGAACGCATCCCCGTCTACATCATCAGCGGTTTTCTGGGCAGCGGCAAAACTACCCTGCTCAACCGCTTATTACAAGACCTACCAAAATCTGCGGTGATTATCAATGAATTTGGCAGCACACCGATTGACCAGCAATTATTGCGTGAGCATCAGATGCCGTTATCCACACTTGTCGGTGGCTGCTTGTGCTGCCAAGTGATTGGTGCATTAACGCCGTTGTTGAAAAACTTAAGACTGGCGTGGGAAAAAGATCACAGCGCTTTTGAACGGATCATCATCGAAACCAGCGGTGTGGCGAATCCAGAGCCGGTACTGGATATTATTTTGCGTGAACGCTGGTTGTCCAAACGCTATAGCCTGCAAGGGATTATTGCCACGGTGTCGGCAACGCTGGAAGCAGATTATTTAGACTTTTTTCCTGAAGCACAGGCGCAAATAACGTGGGCAGATACGTTGGTCATGACCCAAACCGACTTGGCGACACCCGCCGCGATTGCAACGCTGGAGGCACGGCTATTAACCCTAGCGCCTGCGGCAACCCGCATACAGGCGGTGCAAGGCGAGGTTGACCTAAACCTGATATTTAATGGCGTGCCCCAATACCGCAAACTGCGGGATACTGAAATGCCAGATTTACCGGCGCATGGCTTTAACAGTGTTTCTTTGCAACTCGAACAGCCGCTACCGTGGGAACGCATTGAAAAAGCCTTGTTACGTTTAATGGCAGATTACGCGCACGAACTGGTGCGGGTTAAAGGCATGCTGTACACCCAGGGCGATAAACACCCATTACTGATACAAGGCACGGGTAATCACTTGTACCCCACAACGCGCTTAGCCGCCAGAGCAACCGATGATGGCATTGGACGGCTGGTGATGATTACGCATGGCGAAGTCAACGGTTTAGCGGAAAGTTTAATGGCCCATTTAAAGGAAACCCATTCATGAGCGATTTTTCCAATTCCATTCCCCAAACTTATGTCGCTTGGCGGCACTGCATTACCGTAGACTGCGGCATCCCTTTGACGTTTGATTTTGTGAATGCCCGCATTGCGGTACTTACTTATGAGAAAAATGATTTCTCAACCAATGCTCGGCTAACACGCGGCGAAGCACAAACCAATCCCGGCGAAAACGAAACCAGCACGCCGAGTTATTTATTGCTTAATCTGGGCGCGCAGTATCGAATCAGTCGCTTAGGCGATGCGGATATTTTGCTGTTTGCCAATGGTAAAAATATGCTCAACGAAAACATTCGGAATGCCACCTCGTATTTACGCAATTTTGCGCCAAATCCTGGTCGCAGTGCAGAAGTGGGGATTCGGATGAGTTATTAGCTGCAACTACGCCGCAGAAAAAATAGAACGCTGATTGCTTATGATTACACAAAGTTTTCTGGCTTAAACGAACCCTTCATCTGATCAGTGAAGCATCCCGTAACATTAATCGCAATAATACTGAATTCACCCGTCAACACATTAGGTTACCGCTCACTTTTGCGTACTAAATGCTTAACGCCTTATCAAACTCGAGGTGAAAATCGCCTGGGAAACCATGCACGCCGATTTACCCGAACCACACACCTAAATTAGGCAATTGATCGCTCTAAAGGACAGGATACTGATAGTTATTGAAGGGTGTTAACCGTTGAAGTAAGATGGGGTTATATGTAAAACAGCTACAATGCCTTCACTAATCAACCTCACTAAATCCCCGACGTGTATAGTTTAAACCGCCTAATTCTCATAGATTCCTACAAGTCCGGTGAATTGATCGAAATTCGCCTCGATGGACATACCAACCTGAACGGCGTGAATGGCGCAGGCAAAACCACCTTACTGCGCTTATTACCGCTGTTTTTTGGCGAACGCCCCGGGAAATTAGTGCCGAAAAGCCGCGTGACCGACAGTTTTGCCAAGCATTATTTGCCTAATGAGTCCTCGTATATTATCTTTGAATACCAGCGCGATACGCAAACCTGCATGGTGCTGATATACGCCTCCACCAATGAAGAAGGGTTGTGTTACCGCTTTGTCGATAAGGGGTTTGAGCGGGATGATTTTATTGAAACGCGCCGTGATGGCGCACACTATCCCGTGTCTTGCCGTGATTTATATAAACATTTTAGAACACGGCATATCAATTGTAGTGAACAATTGACTGCTTGTAATGATTACCGAACCGTAATTCAAAATTTGCCGCATAAAAAAGGCGCTGAATTACGCGCCTTAATCGCCCGTTACAGTTTTTGTAATGGCAGTGTGGGACATCGCTTAAAAGACATTGAAAAAATTGTCACCGGCATGTTCATGCGTGCTACCGATTTTGCGGATTTACGCGAAATGCTGGTGAATTGCATTGAAGAAGACAATGATGCCATTACGCTGGATGTCAAAATGGAAACATTGGACAGTTGGCATAAGGAATATCGGGCTTTTCATGAAGTGGAAGCGGAACGGGGCAGCATCGAACGGTTAAATGCTTTAGAAAGTGACTGGGTACAGGTGCAGCAAGATTTAGGCGGGCTGCAACACCGCTTGCAACAGTTAGGATTGCAACAGGAACAGCAGTTGCAACAAGCGCAAGAAGACGCGCAGCGTGTGCAACAGCAATTGGAACAGCTTAACCAAACAGCCGAACAGCAAGAACGGTTATTAAAGTCACAGTTAGCCGACACTAAGACAGATTTGCAGCAGGCGCAGCGGCAAATAACGCATTTGGAAGCCGAGCAAGCGGATTGGCACAAACAAGCGATTCAGGCGCAACAACAATTGGCGGCAAGTTTGCCGCAAATTAAGGAAAATCTGCACGACGAACAAGCGAATCATCAACGCTTGATGGCAGATGTGCAAGATATTGACGCGGAATTTAAAAAGCTACAGGCAGAAAAAAACCAAGCTTTTGCGGCGCTTCAGCATGGTTATGAAAACAACCAAAATACGCTGAAATGGCAGGTTGCTGAACAGGTAGCTGATGCCAAGCAAGTGGCGGAACAACGTTGCGAAGCATTAAGAACGGGTCATCAAGCACAACAAGCGCAGTTGCACGCGGAGCAATTGGATTTACAAACCGCGTCTGGGGCATTGATGGCGCAAATGGCAGAAGTTCAGCCCGATCCTGCCTTAATCGCCAATCGCGAAAGTAAGCAGGCGCATTACCACGCGCTGGCAGAACAGAAGCAAGAGGCTGAGAAAACGGCGCAAGCGATTGAGTCGGAGATCAAAAAAAACCAGTTAGCGATTGACACGGTGTTTAACGACAAGCGTTTACGGGAAACCGATAAACAACGCATGCAAGCCGCGCAGGCACATTTACAAAAACAACTGGATGCTGACCCGAATACGCTATTGGGGTTTTTACGCGAACATCAACCAGAGTGGATTGGCACGATTGCTAAAGTGATTAACCCCGATTTATTGTTGCGCGAAGATTTAGAACCGGTATTGCAAACGCCAGCACGAGATTTTTATGGCGTTGCATTGAACTTAAGCGTGTTGCCAGCCGACCACGCGGCTGATGAAGCTAAAATTCGCAGCTTGTTGGCAGACGGGCAGCAAGCCTTGGGAAATTTGGCAAGCAGCGAACAACAAAGCGATGCAGTTTTAACAGATTTAAGCAAAGCGGCGGAGAGCCTTAAAAAACAGAGTAAAGCCGCGAATTTCAATCTCGGACAACTGCAAAATCAGCTTCAACAACTGACGGAAGAATTAAATTCATTAAAACAACAAATTGTACGTAGTAAAAAAGAACGTCAAGCACTGTTGGCGCAAGAAAAAATGCTTTTGGATACCCGTATTGCTGCCAGTCATACTCAGTTGCAGGGTTTTAAGCAGCAGTTTGAAGCCGCTTTAACACAATTAAACGGCGAACGTGAGCGCCAAATTCAAGCGATTACCGATGCAGCTTTAGTTGAATCACAAAAAATTCAGCAACGCATTGAAGATTTGCAGCAACAAAAAAATCTTGAGTTGGCGCAATTGGCACAACAACGCCTACAAAGCTTGCAAGCGCGAAGCATTGATACCGACACCTTGACGGCAATTGAAACGCACATTAAACAATTGCAGGCAGAAGTGGCTGCCGCCGAATTGGCAGGGCAAACTGTTCAGGCCTATCAACGCTGGCTGGCACAGGACTGGTCACGTTATGAGGCATTGCTGGTGCAATGTCGTGCGCTAACCGCTAAACGTGACGTGCAGCAACAGCAACTGGAAGCAGAGCAACGCAAAACGCAACAACAGCGCGAATCGTTAAAAATACACTGGGCGCAAATTAACGCTAGGTTACAAAAGATCAATAAAGATTTAGCAATCATCCAGCAGTTATTGGCGGATTTAATTGGATACAGCAAGCTAAAGCCTGAACAGGTCAGTTTTGATAATGCCCATACTTTATCCTTGTTGCAAAACGATTACCGTACCTTGACCGAGCAACACAAAACGCTGCGGAAAGATTTAACCGCGTTAGTTCGGCATCTAAAGCAAGTCTTGGCGCGTTTTCCGGGTACGCATTCCGGTCGTTATTTTGCCCAAGTTGAAGCAGATTTGGGATTTGAGGGCGGCGAATTAGCGTGGTTAAGCCCTATTCAGGCGTGGTATGACACGCGCTTTGATGAGGCAAGAAGATTATTGCTGAGTGAAGCCAAATTATTTGGTAATAATATCCGCACTTATCAACAAGCCCTAGAGCGGTTTGACCGAGGTATAGATTCATTATCGCGGCGTTTGGCAGCCCATATCGACAGCAATATCCGCTTTGAAAAAATCGAACGGATTGAAAGTCGTTTGACGTCCAAAGTCAAGACGCTGGGTTATTG
>JABFRM010000022.1 GCA_013141155.1 Methylococcaceae bacterium
GTTTACATGATAAAATGCCGCCCATCGTAATC
This sequence comes from Methylococcaceae bacterium, assembly GCA_013141155.1. Classification (GTDB taxonomy): domain Bacteria; phylum Pseudomonadota; class Gammaproteobacteria; order Methylococcales; family Methylomonadaceae; genus SXIZ01. The sequence continues at coordinate 33 of JABFRM010000022.1, forward strand.
AGCACGATGCTAAAGCTTTAGCTAGTTGTTTAACTGCTTGCAATGCAAAATTATCAAAAGTCATTTTTACCGTCATCATCGCCCAAAAATATATTGAAATGAATATTAGGATTTTATTGGTTTTTTCAGCTTTATTGCCAACTGTTGTCGGCAACGTTTACGCCGCTCATTACACTTTACCCGAAAACAGCACTGACACGGTGATCACTGAATACCCAGACGATATGCCTTTGTCGCGATCTGAAAAAGACGAAACGCTTTTGGATGTCGCGCGTCGATATAGTTTGGGACAAACCGAAATATTGCGGCTTAATCCTGAACTGGATCGTTGGAATGTCAAAAAAGGTGAAATTGTGCGTATTTCCAATAAACATATTTTGCCTGATTCGCCACATGATGGCATTACCCTGAATATTTCAGAATACCGTATGTACTATTATCCGCCTGCTGTAGCGGGTCAGCCGCGGCAAATTATGTCTTATGCACATGGGGTAGGGCGGCAGGATTGGAAAACGCCTTTAGGTAAAACCAGTGTCGCTAAAAAAGTTAAAGACCCCTCCTGGCATCCGCCGGAATCGATTCGGAAAGAACATGCCGCACTCGGTGATCCTTTGCCTGAAATTGTCCCGCCAGGTCCACACAATCCGCTGGGAGCTTATGCACTGTACCTCAATTTGCCAGGCGATTACCGTATTCATGGTACCGATATTGATAAGATTTTCGGCATCGGTATGCAAATTACGCATGGATGTGTGCGCATGTATCCGGAAAATGTTGAAGAGCTATACAATTTGGTTGCCGTTGGTACACCAGTCTATATTGTTAAACAACCAATTAAAGTGGGTTGGTTAGATAATGTGCTTTATATCGAAGCGCATCCTGATTTGGAAGGTGAAGAATTATCATCTGCTGAACGTTACGGATTGGCTATGGAGTTAATACAAAAAGCCAATAATCAGGTAATGCCGGACATTAATCAAGCGGCCTTAGATGAAGCGTTAAAAAACCTCACTGGGGATCCTATCGCTATATTTGAAAGGATAGCTATGCCCACTGACGAATTATTGACTAGCAATCCGACTGATCCGTTAGATACAGTTGCCCCCGTAAACCAAGGTATGCCAATTAATGCCAATGATGCGACAGCATTGAAGCCGCCAGTCAATCAGATGATGCCTATGCAAGCACCGGGTAAAAAATCGCTGATTAAAAAACCAAGTTATCCTGCGGACAACTACTATTCTCCTCGGAATCATAGTAATAGCTTGTAGTGCTGTTAGCGTCTACGATCCAGCACAAGGCGTATAGACTTAGAGTTGCCTTTGCTGCATTAGGCGTTAACAGCGAAATGGCCTATTTTTTCCGTTAGTTTTTGCATGATAAACACTGTTTAATGATTAGATCTTTAAAATAAATTTAATCTATTTGGTGTTTTGATACGGTCTTACTATAAACATGAAAATTCGTCCGTTTAACTATTCTACCCTTTTGGGTGTTGCATTTAGCGCAGTATTACTGGGTTTTATTGTCCTGTATGCCGCTACTGATCCCTTGGCGTTTATTAATGTTCCTGGGCTATTTATTGTCATATTCGGTACCTTGGCGGCGGTTTGTTTAAGTTACCCGTTACGGGATATTAAACAAAGCCTTAAATCCATTCATTTGATCATCTTTTACGAAAGTCTGGATCCGCGTCGAGAAGCCGAGGAAATTACCCGTGTTGCACAGCTATGGACAAATCGTGATCTATTAGGTGTTGAAAATATCATTGAAGGCATTAATAACCCCTATCTTAAAACCGGTTTTCAGCTCATCATTGATAACACCCCGATGGATGATATGCTAACGTTGTTAAAATGGCGTATCGTGCGTTTGCGTGCTAAAGAACAGGTGGCATCAAACATCTTCCACAGTATGGCAAATTATGCACCTGCTTTTGGTATGGTCGGGACCCTCATTGGCTTAATCAATATGCTCGAAATTCTCGCCCTAAAAGACATTACGGCTATTGGATTTAACATGGGGGTTGCCTTAATTACGACTTTTTATGGCTTAATGTTCGCTAATTTAATTTTTAGCCCTATTGCCGTTAAATTAGAGCGGCGCACCGAGCAGCGCGTCATGATTATGAGCATGGTTATGGAAGGGATCACCTTAATCGCCGAACGCCGCACTCCAGCGTTTATTCGTGAAACTTTGTATTCGTTTATCGTGCATCATGAAGATGAATTGCGACGCTAAACATAGACTATAGTGCCAAAATGTCCAAACCTATTCAGCCCAAAATTTTTGCCAGTGATGCCTTGGATGATTTGCTCCATGTCAAGAGCAAACATAGTGGCGATAATTGGTTGCTGAGTTATTTGGATGTCTTCGTCTTAGTGGTCATGCTCATGGTGACCTTACTTTCCATGAGTGAGTTTAAGCAGCCAACTGAAGCGCTAGCGCCAAAATCCAAAGCCAGTGCCAAACCCAAGCTTCATAAGCCACATCCTCAGGTCACACCGACGGTTATCCAGCCGGACCCTACGGAGTTGCCGATAGAGAATACACCCGTGCTTCCCACTACCGGCAGTGAAGCCGCAACGGCAGTGCCTTTATCGACGCCTGCGCTAACGCCAATGATGTCTCCTGTTGAAAATGCCGTTGCCATTGAACAGCGTTTACAGGAGCAGATCAATGATAAAATTAAAAGTTTAGGCTTGCAGGAATCCATACAAATGACTGTAAACCAGGGTTTTGCACAGCTCGATATTCAAGATAAAGTATTATTTCAATCTTCAGCCGCAGAATTAACCGACGCTGGTAAAGCCTTGTTATTGCGTTTGCTGCCTTTATTGAAGGAATCAATTGGACTGATTACCATTGAAGGCCATACTGATGACCGACCCATTAAAACCAGCCAATTTTTATCCAATTGGGAGCTGAGTGCCGCCAGAGCTAACAGTGTTTTACATTATCTCACGTCGCTAGAACTTGAGCCGGAGCGCTTACGGGCGATAAGTTACGCCGATACCAAACCCATTGCGGATAATGCGACCGAAGCGGGTCGAGAGAAAAATCGCCGCGTTAATATTGTTATTCAAGTGGAAGATAAACCGCAGCCGACCGCCATTGAGCAAATGCAGCCTTAAAATGCTTAATTGTGCATTAACAAGAGAAGGGGTTATGAATTACGGTCTATAAATTTGGATCGTTTGGTGCAGTCGGTGATGCCCGTCCGTTTTGTGTCAAAGTAGAAGCTTATCTGCGCATAGTTGATTTGCTGTATGAAACCAAAAGTGGTGTGAAATATTTACGCAACGCATTTAAGATAAGCCTCCTTATATTGATGATGCGGGTAAAATTGTTGCCGATTTTGCGTTAATCATTAATTGTATGAAATTTTCGCTTTTCGACCAAGCCAAATCTTATAAGAATATCGTGGCGTTTACGCATCGAATCTGCGCGCGTAATTTTTTAAAATTAAGGTGTTAAAACCAAAATAGATTAAATTATAGGTTTTTTTACTGAAATACTTGAGAGTTTAAAGATGAACAATTACAATGAAAACAAAAAAGTAAGGCGGATTGCTTCGGTGATTTATATCTTAATTATGGCGTTTATCGTTATCGGTACCACGCTTTCAGAGCAACAAAAAACGACCGTAAAAAAAGCCGCGCAAAATCTTTCAACGCAATAAATTAGGTTAACTGCATTATCGTCAACGATTATATTGTCTGATATAGGCAGCATGCCCAAATGGGTACGACTATTTTCTGAGTCGTGTTGCTAGGCTACTGATATAGAAACCTTTGTATTTTTGTCGGATTATTGAGTTAAAAATACCATGATAAAAACTACCCGTGTAGTATTTTTAAGTATTACTATTTTTTTGTACGTTATACTCACTGGTTTTGATGCGCCTTCTAACGACGCAAAAAGTACACCCAATGTAGCTGAAAATCTTGGCATACCTGAAATCACCGATCTTGAGCAACCTCCGAATCTAGCTACCCCACTTGAAAGTAGCCTACAAAAAAATGCTGTAATTGAATCAAAGCAAACACCGACCGGGCAAATCGGTTCTGTGGTAAAACAATCATCTCAAATCGACAAAAAGTCAGTCAACAAGCCATTAGATTTAAAAACTACGCCAGTCATTGTCAATAATGACTTGCAACAGTCATTAAATCTTTCTATACCCTTTGAATCCGATTTGCCCGCTGATCAAAATAGTGCTGCCCAAAACCAAAAATCTAATATTTTCGCACCTGACGCGACCAAAAAGCCACAGTCCATTCGGCTAGATGGTAATGTGTTAATGACTCAAGAGCTTGAAGCGGAAAAACGCAAAACTCTGGATGGCGCGGGGATTAGCATTAATCTTAAACCTTAAGGGTATCCCTATGAATTTAAGGCATCATAAGCGTACCGTTTTATACTGCTGAATTGTTACACTTTAATAACTCAAGACGCTGGTCTTTTTTCGCGTAATTTCAAAAAACGCTGATAACGGCTCATGGCAATGTCGCCGTTTTCAGCAGCGTTTCTCACTGCACATCCCGCATCGTTGACATGGCTACAGTTATGAAAGCGACATTGGTCGATAAGCGGTTGGAACTCCCGATAACCCTGCGCCAATTGATTTTCGCTCAAATCGGCAAGTCCAAAAATAGCCACCCCTGGGCTATCAATTAAATCTCCACCGTCTGGTAGATGGTACAACGTCGCCGCCGTGGTGGTATGCCGACCATGTTTGGTGGTGGTTGAAAGTGCGTTGGTTTTAATTGCTTTGTCAGGGATTAAAGCGTTAGTGAGTGATGATTTACCAACCCCAGACTGACCGACAAAAATACTGACGTGATTTTGCAAGGCTTGTTGCAATTCCTTAAGACCGCTGCTTGCATTAACACTCACCGCATGCAGCGTATAGCCGAGCGCTGCATAAATTTTTAATTCGTCGCTAATCGCTGCGACCGCATTTAAATCGGTTTTATTCAAAATTAAGTGGGCGGCGATGTTTTGATTTTCACAAATCGCCAAATACTGATCAAGCAATAAGAAATCGCAAACCGGTTCAACAGCAAAGACTACATAGATAAAATCAATATTCGCGGCGACAGGGCGGGTTTTTCCGTTGCGGCTGGGACGCAGCAGTAATGACCTGCGCGGCAAAATCGCTTCAATACGGCCTTGATCAGTGCCTGAGAGTGAGCAAGTGACATTATCCCCTACGGCCACTGTTTCAAGCTTTCGTAGGGTTTGACACAAGATGATTTGCTGGTCGATTTCTACCGCAATGCCCTGACCTAAATGCGCAATGACTTGTCCAGTCAGGAGCGCCGTCATTAAGCTGACTGCATGGTTGATTCTAAATGCGCGATTCGAATCGCAGCAGGTGGGTGACTATAATGAAAGGATGAATACAAAGGATCGGGCGTTAAGGTGTTGGCATTTTCCTCATATAGTTTCACCAAGCCACTGATTAACTTGGTAGCTTTGGCATTATGGGCGGCAAAACTATCGGCTTCAAATTCAAATTTACGTTGAAAATAGGCGCTAATCGGTTGCATAAACAAGGTAAACGCGGGCGATACCAGCATAAACAACAATAGAGCCGCCGCATGGGAGGTGTTATTAACTCCTAAGCCACTGAAAAACCATTCCTTATCAATAATCCAGCCCAAAATAGCAAAGCTGATCAGCGTCATCACCGCAGAAGCGATCAGCATTTTAATCGTATGTTTACATTTGAAATGACCCAGCTCATGGGCTAATACGGCTTCCAGCTCTTCATCGTCCAACGATTCAACCAGCGTATCAAAAAACACAATGCGTTTGTTATTGCCTAAGCCGGTAAAATAAGCATTGCCGTGTCCAGAGCGTTTCGAGCCATCCATGATAAAAATGCCTTGGCTATTAAAGCCGCAACGCGCCAATAAACCTTGAATGCGCTCTTTCAGCGACCCTTCCTGCATGGGCGTGAATTTATTAAACAGCGGTGAAATGACGGTCGGGTATAACCAGCTCATCAATAATGAGAAACTCATTAAAATTGCCCACGCATACAGCCACCAGAGAGATCCTACACTGTCCATCACCCACAAAATGACCGCCAATAAAGGCATCCCAATCGCGGCGGCCAGGCCTAATTGCATAAGTTGGTCTTTAAAAAATTGTGTGTAACTGCTTTTGTTAAAGCCGAATTTTTCTTCAATAACAAAGGTTTGATAAAGGCTGCTGGGGATTTCTATAAAACTCATCAGCAAAAA
>JABFRM010000205.1 GCA_013141155.1 Methylococcaceae bacterium
GTTACTAAAAGTGTAAGTGAAGCCTTTCTCAATCGAATAAAAAATAACTATAAAAAACCGTCAATAAAGTAGGTTGGGCAGAGCGATAAAAAGGCCATTATGCCCATGGTTACAACGTTTAAGGTTTCGGTGTGGTGGGTTTCATTATAGTCAAACCAACCTACCGCACTAAAGCAATAATTTTTTCTAATCTAATAATAATAAAACCCCGTCAACCGAGGTAACAAAATGTCAGCAGAACAATTCGCCAAACCCATCCATGGAAACTTAGGTGGTTTTTTTCAACGGGTAAATGACTTTAATGATAAGTTTTATATCCGTTGGGGCAAGATTGACTTTGAGCTGTATCATGGTGCACAGGTAAACCTAAAAGTGGTGATCAAGGTCTACCGCGAGCAGCATATCTGTGAGACTTACATTGTCGATACCGATGCCTATGACGTGCAATGGGATCGCCATAAACGCTCTACCCGTGATTTTTATATCCATCCCTACTCCGTGCATTTCGGACGTATCACCTGCGTTAAATTTTCATTTATTGTACATATCCATGAGCATTCGATACCCTCGCAGCAGGAGTATATTTTCATGGATAGTCAGCAACTACAAAGCGAGCATCCGCAATATCGAGTCCTGAATGGTGATTGGTCAACCACCAACCACTACCGCACCCATGAATTGAATGCGGGGGAATTACAAGGCGATGTCGATTGGTATAACCACCATGTCGAATCTTTGCACTTGGTGCCTAAGTTTACCAAAGGCCAACAGCACCATCCTTACCATCCTAAACGGTATATTCATGATTTGATTGATAAGGTAATCTGGTGCAAACAGGAAAATCGGCAGCGCTTTTGTACCATCAAGGTGAGTGTGGATTGTATTGATGATTATGATTTCATCACGCATTTAATTACCGCGCACGAACAAGGGGTGTGCGTGCAATGTATTGTCGACTGGCGCAAGATGACGCTGACCAACAGCGAGAACTATGCGCGTTTAAAACGCTCCGGTATTGAATTGCTGGGGGTATTTTGTACGCCTAAGCATCATTTGATTGAAGTTGATCCCGACATGCACACTAAATTTATCATTTTTAACGATGATGATTGCATACTCGGTTCGTTCAATATTACTTTTGACCGCTGGTGGGCCAATTGGGAATCGGGCATGACGTTTCATTCCAAAGGCATCTGCCGCTTGCTGGACAATATCTTCCAAAGTCAACGCGGCGGGGTGATCCAACGTTATGGCATCGATCCATTAAGCCAGTTTAATTTGCTGTACACCTTCGGTCGGCATTTTATGGCTAATGGCCAACATTACCGTCCACATCATGCCATCCTGGCTGAAATACATCGCGCCCGGCATTCCATTAAGCTGTCGTTATTTTTGGTCGGCGATTTGTTGGGTGATCATCATGACAGCGTCGTCGATGCGTTAATTCACGCGCGGGATAGAGGCGTGTATGTACATATTCTGTTCAACGGGCATTTAGCCAGACAGGGCAGGATAGGCATCGAGCGCTCAATGCACGATGAACTCAACCGCCCGCTCCTACCGGCAGTGCAGCGCTTAAAGGATGTAGGCATTCCAGTGGGGCTGGTATATGGGCAGGATGACCTACCCGTCCCTTATTCACCCATTCATTCCAAATATTGCATTATTGACGACTGCATTGTAATTGAGGGCAGCTTTAACTGGTATAACACCTCGGTGTTTTCGCATGATTTAATCGTAGTGGTGAATAACCGCGAAATCGCCCTGCCTTATCTGCACGAATTTGAACAGATGCAGCGATTATTTAGGGTATTTTATTAGGCTTAAAAAACCAACGGCACAATTCAAAATACCATTCCTCTTTCGACACACGAAAAGCGAACCGCATGTTGAATTACGCTGCTAAGGCTTATTTTTTGCGTATGAAAAATATTTGTTGCTGTTCAACTCGCAGAAACGTCAACATTTCATGACCAGTTTGCTCAACATACACGCCAAAATCCAAATGTGCGGCGGGATCGGTTGCAATGACTTTAACTACTGCGCCACTGGTAGTTTCGTTTAAGGCTTTTTTCAGCCGTAACAAGGGCAACGGACACTGTAAGCCGCTGGCATCGACTTCTAAATCAAAATTAATCATGGTAATTGGGATAAATAACGCGTTAATGAGGGTTTATAATAGCATTCACTTAATGATCCGAGAATCTCAGCCATAAACCCATGGACTATTTCCCCCTGTTTTTAAAATTACAGCAGCAACCCTGCCTGGTTATCGGTGCTGGTGAGATTGCGGCGCGTAAAATTGATTTATTGGTTAGAGCAGGTGCGACAATTACCGTTATCGCACTTGAGTTTGGTGCCGCTGTGCGTGAATTGCAGACAAAACATAACCTGGAGTGCCGTCAAAAAGCTTTTGCAGCCAGCGATGTAAGCGGCTTTAAATTAATCATCTCGGCTACTGACAATGCTTTGACCAATCAAGCGGTTGCTAATGCTGCTAATGCGCAGGACATATTGGTGAATGTGGTCGATAATCCGGCGCTGTGTAGCTTTATTTTTCCGGCGATTATAGATAGATCGCCCCTTGTCGTGGCGATTTCATCTGGAGGTGCTGCTCCCGTTTTAGCGCGCTTATTAAGAGCGCGGGTTGAAAGTATGATCCCGCATCAATACGGAAAATTGGCAAAGCTTGCGGAAAAATTCAGGCAACCAGTTAAAAATGCACTTAAACATCCAGCGCAACGACGACCCTTTTGGGAGCAGGTTTTACAAGGCAAAATTGCCGAACTGGTTTTTGCAGGCTATCAACAACAGGCCGAAGAGCAATTACAGTTAGCCATCGCTAACGCCGCTACCCAACCCATAGTCCAAGGCGAAGTGTATTTGGTAGGCGCAGGCCCTGGCGATCCTGATTTACTGACCTTTCGCGCGCTCAGGCTGATGCAGCAAGCCGATGTAGTGGTATATGACCGTCTGGTTTCGCCCGCGGTGTTAGACTTAGTCAGGCGCGATGCCACTAAGCTGTACGTCGGTAAACAACGCGATAACCACAGCATGCCGCAAGACTCGATTAATATCTTATTGGCAGATTTGGCCAAACAAGGCAAGCGGGTGGTACGCCTTAAAGGTGGCGATCCGTTTATTTTTGGGCGCGGCGGCGAAGAGATTGCGACACTCATGGAACAAGGCATTAATTTTCAAGTCGTACCTGGCATCACCGCCGCTTCAGGCTGCGCCACTTATGCCGGCATTCCGTTAACGCACCGGGATCATGCACAATCGGTCACCTTTGTAACCGGTCACCTGAAAGATGGCTCTATTGATCTCAATTGGCGGCAACTGGCGGCGCCTAATCAAACCTTAGTCATTTATATGGGCTTAATTGGCTTACCTAACATTTGTGCCGCGTTAATAGCCCACGGAGCGCCGCAAGATTTACCCATCGCATTAATAGAACAAGGTACGATGGCGCAACAACGGGTATTTACCGGAACCTTACAATCACTGCCTACGCTGATTGAAGCGATGGTAATACGCCCACCAACGCTGATGATTGTGGGGACGGTGGTGAGTTTACGCCCGCAATTGAAATGGTTTAATGAAGCTATCCCGCCTGTATAATTACGAATAGGTTATTTGACAGATTTAAATAACAGTTATAATGTGTCCCGCTGAAATTAAAACAAAAAAATTGCGTAAATTCAGCTAATATTCAGACAAGTTATTGATAATAGGTCGCAAGAAAAATAAATACTGTGATCGGTTTGAAAATAATTGAATATTTAATGTAAATTCAATATGATTTACAAGTTTGTGCTGTATCTGGGCTGTGATTGTTTAGACGAAATCAAAAGCAGTTCTTTTTATTCACCTGAGGAGAGAGTTAAATGAGAAAATTATTAGGTACATTTGCAACCGTTGCTTTATTGTCTTTGAGCGCACAAGTTTTTGCTGGCGCAGACGTGGGCGAAAAAATTTATAAACAAGCATTCGGTCGTGGTTGTGGCGCTTGCCATGACATCGCCACTAATCCACAATTAACCGCTAACATTAAAGCGGGTAAATTGGATAAGGCGAAATTTGCAACAACCATCAAAGAAGGTAAAAATGGCATGCCAAAAGCTGGCGCTGCAATCATGGCGGTTGGTGCGGTTAAATCAGCAGGCCTGACTGAAGATCAAGCTATTGATGCCATTTACGATTACTTAGCTAAGTAAGTTTTGGCCGTAATTTAGCCCCTCAATAAGGGGCTAAATGTAAAATTAGATATAAAAAAGCCTCACTAATTGTGAGGCTTTTTTTTGCTTACTGCTTATTTTCCTGGGACAAATAAGCACTGCGTTGATGAGTGAGCCGATAGCGCTTGTTGACCCAAATACCCGCAATTGCAGCAAACATTAAGCTAACAGACGCTAAGGTCAAATAAATAAGGTTCTTTAAATGCGACACTTCCTCCAGCAAAATGTCATTGGCGAGTCTGGGATTTTCTTTCAGAATCGCAGGCTCTGAAGAGGCTTGCAAAACTCTAACATCCCGCTTTAAATCCTGAATGGTACCTAACGCATTACTGACACTGCCCGCACGAATACTGTCTTCCAACAGCCTTAATTTACTCTCAATAGAACCGCCGACCAAACCAGCTACCTGACTTTTTAAAACATTAATTTCGGCGGATAATACCGGCGTAGCTTGTCGCAGTTGCACTGCGGAGCCTTTAAAATCACTTAAAGGATTTGTCGTAGGCCACAATAAAAACCCTAACAGTAGCACGAGTGTCATTAAAGACAACACCATATAAACTAAATAGCGATTGACCTTAACCAGTTGTTGCTGCCTAGGATCTGCCTGCAAAATGATCACATTTTGATTCTGGGGGGTTACACCGTCTGGATTAATTTCTCGCATTTTGTTCACACTTAGTGTATTAGTATCAAGAACGATAGGCTTCCCGCACGTTCAGCAACCGCGTTTTATTAGCTTATTTGCGCTGTTTCTTCGCCGCAATCCGCATTCTTAGCGCATTCAGCTTAATAAAGCCTTCCGCATCTTTTTGATTATACGCACCGCCATCATCTTCAAACGTGGCAATGCTTTCATCAAACAAGCTATCAGTAGCAGATTCCCTACCCACCACGATCACATTACCTTTATACAATTTCAAGCGCACTTTGCCGTTAACATGCACTTGTGAGGCATTGATCATCTGTTGCAACAACTCACGCTCAGGACTCCACCAATAGCCATTGTAAATTAACGACGCATAACGCGGCATGAGTTCATCTTTTAAATGCGCTACTTCACGATCTAAGGTTAAAGATTCAATCGCTCGATGCGCTTTCAGCATGACCGTGCCAGCAGGCGTTTCGTAGCAACCGCGTGACTTCATGCCGACATAGCGATTTTCCACCAAATCCAATCGACCGATACCGTTCGCACCCGCCAATTCGTTCAGTTTTTCCAACACGGTTGCAGGCGAACAAGCCACATCATCAATCGCCACGATATCGCCTTGGCTGTAGGTCAGCTCCAGATAAGTGGCTTTGTCGGGTGCGTTTTCAGGGGAAACCGACCAACGCCACATTTCTTCTTCCGGCTCTGACCAAGGATTTTCCAGAATACGCCCTTCATAGGAAATGTGCAGCAAATTGGCATCCATCGAATAGGGAGAAGATTTTCCTTGTTTCATTTCGACAGGGATTTTATGCTGTTCCGCGTACGCCAACAAGGTTTCCCGCGAGGTCAAATCCCACTCACGCCAAGGCGCGATAATGTGAATATCCGGGCGCAAAGCATAAGCGCCCAATTCAAACCGCACCTGATCATTGCCTTTGCCGGTTGCGCCGTGCGAAATCGCCTGGGCACCGGTTTCATTGGCAATTTCAATCAAGCGTTTGGCAATTAAGGGGCGGGCAATAGACGTACCCAGCAAATATTCGCCTTCATACACGGTATTGGCGCGGAACATCGGGAACACGAAGTCTTTAGCAAATTCTTCCCGCAAATCGTCGATATAAATATCTTTAATGCCCATCGCCAAAGCTTTGGCCCGCGCAGGCTCGACTTCTTCACGCTGTCCCAAGTCTGCCGTAAACGTCACGACTTCACATTGATAAACATCTTGCAACCATTTCAGAATGACCGAGGTATCCAAACCACCCGAATAAGCCAACACTACTTTTTTAATATCAGACATAACACCCTAATCGCAATTGGTTAAAAATGCTGGGATTATACCGGAAAAAGGAGGTAGTTTAATAG
>JABFRM010000348.1 GCA_013141155.1 Methylococcaceae bacterium
GATCAAACGTATTATTATTTTAGGACGAATCACGGTTTACCTTGAGTGTCGTAAGGTGCAAGGAGGCAATCAGATGTCAGTTACTGCAATTGTGTTGCAAACGTAAAAGACGCGCCTGTAAACGATCATAATCATGCCGCAGCACATCAATCTGCCGAAAAACCATTTCGGCTTCTGCGGGAGCAGGCAAATCACGGGTTTCTTCCTGTAATAACTCGCTGGTGTTGAGTTTGAGATTTTCGAGTGCATCGGTTTGCCATTGTTTGCTGGCACGAAAGAACTGACTTAGCTGATTCGCAACGCTTTCTCCCGTGACTTTAGCCAACTGCGCTTCCAGATTGACCTCCAGCTTAGCAAACAAGCGTTGAAAATCATGCCCAACCTGCATGTCGCCGTCAATCGTGACTTTACCTGTAAATATTGACCGCATCGGTGTGGCGCTTAAACCCATCAATCCCAGCGCCGTTGCCGAACCAGTGATAGTGGCATCTGGTGGCTGGGTGGTTTGGTCATTAAGTTGAATGCTGTCCGCAGTGGGGCACAAAAACAGCGTTTCATTGAACGGCTGAATGCTGATGGCAATCACTTTGCCCGCTAAAGGCGCTAAAACCTCGCTAACATTATCACCCAAGGCGAGATAACGGTTAATCGCCGCTTCCAGTACATTAAACAAAATCGGCTTGATTAACATGCTTTAAAGTTTGTAGCCACGATGAATAGCGACAATACCTTGGGTCATGTTGAAGTATTCGCAGCGCTCCAATCCGGCAGCTTCCATCATATTTTTAAGTTCATCTTGTTTGGGGTGCATCCGAATGGATTCCGCCAAATAACGGTAACTGTCCTCATCTTTCGCCACTAACCCACCAATTTTGGGCAGTAAATTAAACGAGTAAAAGTCATAGACTTTTTCGGTAATTTTGTCGATGGGATGCGAAAACTCCAGCACAATCACGCGCCCGCCGGGTTTTAGCACACGGTGCATCGAACGCAAAGCGGCATCTTTATCGGTCACATTCCGCAGGCCAAAAGCGATACAGACACAATCAAAACTGTTGTCCGCAAACGGCAAACATTCAGCATTCACTTGTGCATACCGGATGTTACCGACTAAGCCGCGATTAATCAGCCGATCCCTGCCGGTGCGTAACATCGCAGCATTAATATCCGCCAAGACTACCTGCCCGCTTTTGCCCACACGTTTTTCAAACAACGTTGTTAAATCGCCCGTGCCACCCGCCAGATCCAGCACCTGATCACCGGCGCGAACATTGCCAAGCTGCACCGCGACGCGTTTCCAGATGCGATGTATGCCTAATGACATCAGGTCATTCATGACATCGTATTGCGCGGCGACCGAATCAAATACGCCGCGCACTAAAGCGACTTTTTCTTCGGTAGCAACTTGTTTAAAGCCGAAATGGGTAGTGTTTTGAGTGTTCATGTGTGTTTAAGGATAATCAGTTACTTTGGAGGAAGTATTCAGCAATAACTTACTTGAGAACACAGTCTGTTGGGTCGTATTATATCTGATGTGCCAACAGAAATCCGGACACACGGTTAAGCTGACATAAATTGTATTTCGTATTGCTCTGGCGAGTAATAATTATTGGCAGAATGTAAGCGTTTCCGATTTAGGCGAATTCAAAAACACAACGCTACCGTTAACTCAGCACAGTTAAGTGCTTTTGCTCAGACTTAAGCTGACGCTTCCCGTAAACTAAGAATTTGCCATTGCTGTTCCAAAGCATAAATTCTAAGTGTCGCATCTGGATCAACTGCCACTGGATTTTTCACCCGCTTTAATAGGGGCAAATCATTGTGCGAGTCGCTGTAAAACCAGCTATCGCCAAGCGATTCTGTTGGGAAATCAAGTAACCACTGTTGTAATAATTGCACCTTCCCTTCTTGAAAGCTAGGTATACCGGTGAAATTTCCCGTGAATTGCCCATGTTTGATTTCTGGCGTGGTTGCGATCAAGTGCTTAATACCGTACAGATCCGCAATAGGCTCAGTGATAAAGCGATTGGTTGCAGTAATGATTAATAAGGTATCGCCTTTCTGCCGATGATGCTGGATCAGTTGCTGTGCGGCAGGGAGCAAAATGGGCTGAATTTTTTGAGCAATAAAGTTTTCCCGCCATCGGTACAACTGTTCTACATCGTTATCTGCCAAAGGCTTCAGGGAGAAATTTAAAAACTCTACAATATCCAACTTACCGTGTTTGTAATCGTTATAAAATTTCTCATTGGCGTCGGCATAAACATCACTATCAACAATGCCCTGCTCTACCAAGAACTGCCCCCACAGGTAGTCGCTGTCATCTGCAATCAAAGTATTATCTAAATCAAATATCGCTAAGCTCACGCTGAAACCTAAAGTTAAAAAAATAAAAGAACGGCACTATGGCATCGTCAAGGTATTTATGGAACAATGCTGTCATTACACTAACAGTAAAAGCTGGCTTACATTTTATCATCTAGGGTTGAAAATATTTTGCTTTATTAATTGTTGAGCAAACTGACTTTAAAAGTTGACGCGAAAACTAACTGTTTTTTCAATTTAAAGGCTGTTACCTAAACCCAATAATAGCAACTCAATACAAGACTATTAACCAAGATAACGTTTAAACCAGCTTACATAAACAGGTTTTAACATGATTGACTCGAAAGGATACCGCCCCAATGTCGGCATCATCCTTTGCAATAACGAGGGTTGTGTGTTTTGGGCTAAGCGCAAAGGCGCTAATTCATGGCAATTTCCACAAGGTGGTATTAATTGCGATGAAGATCCAGAAACCGCCATGTATCGTGAATTGTGGGAAGAAACAGGTCTGCAATCAGAACACGTCAGAATTCTAGGGCGAACGCGTTATTGGTTGCGGTATAAGCTACCAGAACGTTATTTGCGCAAAAACTCTTACCCGTTATGTATCGGACAAAAGCAAATCTGGTTTATTTTGCAATTATTAACCGATGATTCTAAAGTGCGTTTTGATTGCGTCAGCAAGCCAGAATTTGATGATTGGCGTTGGGTACAATATTGGGAGCCCCTTAATGATGTGGTTTACTTTAAACGTAAAGTCTATCGCCGCGCCATGCGGGAGTTAGGCGAAATACTGGTAGCTGAGCATGTCTCCGTAAGAGCGGACAGTTATTTATTAGGGGAAGCCGAGATATAAGCTAAACGCCTCGATTTATGACTAGCCGATTTAATACCAGGCATATCTAAGGTGAATATCCATATAACAGTGCGGACACTAGCCTAACTGACCATTATGCGATAGTGTATTACTCTGACACAATTATTTTTAAAATAAGCACCTATCTTTTATTAGGTATTTCTCCTAAATAAAATCAACCAATTCCTTTGCCATTTTAAAAAAACCTGTTAGGTGATAATTTAATATCTACAGGTTATTAATAAATTTTGGATATTATATAAATATGGAAAATACGATTGTAAAAATTTTATCTCGAATCGATGCCAATAACCTTCCGGCATTACCCAAAGTATTAATTGATTTAATAGATGAAATTCAACGTGAAAATATTAATGTTGATAATCTGGCCAATATTATCGCTCAAGATCCCAGTTTAAGTGCCAGTATCTTAGCGGCCGCCAACTCATCCTTTTATAGGCAGTGGGGAGAAGTAACCGATTTAAGAAAAATGATTGTGGTATTAGGATTGACATCCGTCAAAACCCTAGTGATGACCAAGGCCATCCAGCAATTTTTTGCATATATCCCGCAAGATCAGCAGTATTACCTTGAAATCATCTGGCATAGATCCCTCACCTGTGCCTATCTTGCGCGAAATCTTGCGCAATTAACAGGATACCGATTCCCCGATGAATTGTATCTCGCCGGACTAATTCATCGTTTAGGGCAACTGATCCTGCTGCAATGTTACCCCAAAACTTATCCAGATTGGCTGGCAGGAAATCTGGATAAAAATCACGCCATTGCTGAACAAGCAACATTCGGTGCAAGCCATCATGAAATAGGTGCTTATATTATTGCCGGTTGGAATCTAAAAGCGCGTATTGCTGACGCCGTCTTGAACCAGTATCAACCTATGGAGGCTATTGTGGATAGCCCCCACATGGTGAAAATCTTAAATTTCGCCAGCCGCTTAACAAGCATGGATAATGCCGATCAATATGCTGTCTTTAACAACATTGATGCCTTATTTTCTTTAAATCAATCACTTATTCAATCAATGTTAGCGGAAGTCAAGCCACTGGTTGAACAATCCGCTGGCAGTTTAGGCATCGCCATTTCCAAGTCTGCACATAATAAAGTCAGTAACTTGACAACAGTGGAACACCGAGATGCCCTACAAAAACTTCTGGGTGAACACGTAAAAAACTTTGCGCTCAGTGCCGCCGCACAAGCGCCACTTGCGGCTTCCGAAGAAATCAATGCCTTCGTCAGTAACTTAAGACGAGATATGCAGGTCTTATTCAACTTCTCTGCGGTTGCTTTTTTTTTATATCATCCAGAAACCGCTAGTCTTGATGGCATTGCGGATGAACAGGATATTGACGAGGCGTGGTCGGCTATTTCGATCAATATTAATACTGAAAACAGCTTACTCACCAAAGCGTGGCATAAAAGACGAATTTTACACTCATTTAACCGCGACAAAAACGATCCCGCCACGGTTATTGATGGTCACATCTGTCAATTAATGAATACTGAAAATATGTTGTTACTTCCCATTGTTTATAATGAACAGGTTTTGGGGGTTATTGCCGCAGGACTGCAACGTTCAGATGTTAAACGCATCAAATTAAACTTAGCGTTTATTACTTTATTTATAGGGGAGGCTGCTCAAATTTTGCAACATTTATTGTTGACAGCGCAACAGAATACGCATGATTTGACGGCAATGGGAGCCAACTTTGGTTTATTAGCGGAGAAACTCGGGCATGAAATAAACAATCCGCTGAGCATTATCAATAATTATCTTTACTTACTCGGATTGAAATTAGGCAAGGAACATGCCGATGACATAAATATCATTCAGGAAGAAATAAACAGGGTCGGCAATATCGCCTTGTGCTTGTCTGATTTTTCACCCGATAAGCTAAAAATAGCCTACGACATTGTTGATTTGAATAGTTTAATTATGGATTTAATTAAACTCTTTGAGATGGGGCTGTTTAAGACCCATCATATTAAATGGCATTTAAATCTTAAAAGCGATTCGTTAAAAATTTCAACCCATAAAGATAAGTTAAAACAACTCTTAATTAATTTGATTAAAAATGCAGTGGCGACAATGCCAACGGGAGGAGAAATTTCAATTACCCTTAAAGATGACATTAAAGCCGGTAAAAAAAATAGGGTTGAAATACAAATTCAAGATAACGGCCCAGGTCTTCCTGAAGATACCATGCAGGATTTATTTAAGCCGCTAAAAAATACCCAAAACAAAGACGCTGTTGATTTAGGGTTAACCATTGCAAAAAACCTTGCCAATGAACTTAAAGGCACTATACGTTGCGAATCTTCCCTCGAATATGGCACACTATTCCACATTTACTTACCCAGAGAATTTTAATTTAAGTTCAGTAATTTTTACAAGGATAGCAATTAGAATGTTTTTAATGTTTGCACACCATTTTAAGTTTCTAGACCGTTATGTGGCAAGTATACTAAAGAGCCATTCATGGACATATTAATTGTTGATAATGAGTTAAGGGCCAGGAATAGCTTAAGTAAAATTCTTGAGCATCACGGCTATAAAGTTGTTGCGGTGGATGGCGTTTTGGCGGCTATAACGTATTTAAAACAATATCCGGTAAAACTGGTATTGTTGGATCCTATTATGCCCACGTTAAGCGGATATAACCTGTTAGAACACATTGCAGACAACCAATTGGAGGCGCACTTCATTATTGTGAGTGTAGACGCTACATTTGCAGCTGCAACACAGGCTTTGCGACTGGATTTTGTCTATGATTTTATTAGAAAACCTTATATTGTTGATGAGTTAGTGCAGTTAATCGCAAAAATATTCAACCTTATAAAGCTTAAAGAAGCCAACAAATCAATACAATGTCAACTTTTGCAATCTGAGCAAATGCACCGGTTATTCATCGAAAAATCCCCTGATATTGTTTATTTACTCAACGAAAAGGGGGAGTTTACATTTTTAAATAACGTTATTTTTCCAATTTTAGGCTACAGCATAGAAGACATTAAAGGCAAACATTATTCGACGCTGATCTTTGCAGATGATTTAAAAA
>JABFRM010000237.1 GCA_013141155.1 Methylococcaceae bacterium
TTTAACCGCAGATTCGATCTGCAATCCATGATGCCCCGGTTTCTCATCGCTGCGGCGAATACTCCGCCTATGCCAGGGCGTTTGCTCAAATTGGCTGAAGCTTATGGGTAATCAGGTAAGTTTATGCGTATCGTCTTTAAGGATATTGACTTAAAAGCCTTATTTGTTACCGGTCATTTCCGCATAACAATGGTGGCGCATTGCAGGCACGCCAGTGCATAGTTTCAACAATAACCCCATAATGGTTATTTTATATATCCATTCCCTATCCAATTTATTACCAATTTGACTGATTGACGATTCCACTCATTATTCGTACACTCACTCTGAGTTGGTTTCGACAATAATGGATTAAATTACAATGCTAACTCGTGAACGGAGGTGGAAAATGCAAATTAATCATGATTGGCTTAGTAACCTTGATAATCATTGCCTTAACGAAGCAGTGTTTCGGGAAATGGTTGCGCAATGTGCGTATTTTAAATCTGAACAACGAGGTTTTGTGTGGGGTTTTGCCTTACAGGATTGGTTAGAAGCCGAGGTGGAAATAAGCAAACGGTGTTCTTATTGGTTTCAAGAATAAAACAAATAACTGAATGGAAGCAGGTGTGTTGACGGTGAACGGTGAAAAAGAATCTGAAGCCAAAACCGAAAAAGAGGGTTATATACAGAGTGGAGCGGACTTATGGTTCTTTTTACCGCCGCTTCAGTTTGCCAGATACTGCCAATGTTGATGCCATTAATGCCAAATGCAAGCATGGTGTATTGGAGATTACTATTCCCAAACGCGAGGCGGTGAAACCGAAACGCATTAATGTCGCGGAGGAAGAATAAGTTCAGTTTGAATTTTGAGTGATTGCCGCAGGTTAGTTTAAGCGCTAAAACAACCTGCTGATTTTAAACGTTAAGGGGGAGTGTGATGACCGTGGCATTAATTCGTGAAGGGCTGGGATGGTGTGCGGCAATCAACTTAAGTGTGCTGTATACCTGGTTTTTCATTTTGCTGTTCGCACATGACTGGGTTTTTCAGGTACACCGAAAGTGGTTTAAGCAGTTAAGGGAAGAGCAATTTGATGCCATCCATTATGGTGGGATGGCTTTGTTTAAACTTGGGATCATCTTGTTTAATCTAACGCCTTATTTGGCATTGTTGATAGTCGGCTAAATAGGGTTTGGCTAATATGAGGGATTAATCATGGAGTATAAGGACTATTACAAGATCATGGCTCTCGCGCGTGATGCCAGTCAGGACGAGGTTAAGCGCGCTTATCGCAAACTGGCGCGCAAATTTCACCCTGATGTCAGCAAAGAACCGGACGCAGAAACCAAATTTAAAGAGCTGGGTGAAGCGTATGAAGTGCTGAAAGACCCTGAAAAACGCGCGGCTTATGACCAATTAGGCGCGAACTGGAAGGCTGGGCAAGAGTTCAGGCCACCGCCAAATTGGGATGAAGGCTTTGAATTCAAAGGCGGTGGCTTTACCAACGATGATGCCGGTGCGGCGTACAGTGATTTTTTTGAACAACTGTTCGGGCAAGCTGGGGTTCATTTCGGTGGCAAGCATCAACAAGGCTTTCATTCGCGCGGACAAGACAGCCATGCCAAAATTCATATTGATCTAGAAGACAGTTTTCATGGAACAACCCGCAATATCAACCTAAGCGCGCCGAACATGGACACACAAGGGCATGTACAGGTCAAACACCGCAGCTTGAACATCAAAATCCCCAAAGGCATCAAGCCCGGGCAACATGTTCGCTTGACTGGTCAAGGTAACCCTGGTGCCGGCAAGGGGCAAGCAGGTGACTTGATTCTTGAAATCGCCTTCCACCCGCACCCGTTTTATCGTGTAGTCGAAAACGACATCATGCTGGATTTGCCAGTTACGCCCTGGGAAGCAGCATTGGGTGCCAAAATCAAAGTGCCGACCCCAGAAGGCAGCGTCGATCTTAAAATCCCCCCCAATTCTAGGCAAGGCAGCAAATTGCGCTTAAAAGGTCGAGGCCTGCCCACGAAAGTGCCGGGTGATTTTTTTGTAGTATTGCAAATTGCGCTGCCATCCGCAGACACTGAAAAAGCCAAAGCGGTGTATCAGGACATGCAAGCGCAGCTTGCTTTTAATCCACGTCACCTGTTAGGAGTATAACGCTTATGGACTCACAAGACTTATCGTTAGTGCATACAGGAAGTGTTATGGAAGAAGATAGCCTGACCTTGGGACAGCTTTGCCGCGCTTGCGGGGTACATGCCGACTGGATTATCGGCTTGGTGGAAGAGAGCATTATCGAGCCGCATGGAGATGAAGTCCGCGCATGGCGATTTTCCGGTGCCAGTCTGGTGAAGGTGCGCTCTGCGCTCAGGCTAAAACGGGATTTTGGAGTGAATCTGGCAGGGATTGCTTTGGTGCTGGACTTACTGGAAGAGCTTGAACATTTTCGGACACACGCTAGTCAAATTATAACAAACCCTTAAGAGGACACGATCATGAAATCAACTTGGATATTAGTCGCCGACAACACCCGCGCACGTTTTTTTACGGTTGCGACGCCTTCTGCTGCTTTAGAGGAAATTGATACCCTGGTGCATACGGAAGGCCGTTTGCATGATCGAGACTTAACCTCTGATCTACCCGGCAAGATTAAAGCATCAGGCGGCATTGGGCAAGGACATGCCTTTGAACAACCCACCGATCCAAAAAAACATGAAACCGAAGCTTTTGCCAAGTTGATTGCTGCATATTTAAACAACGCACATAATGCCCATAAATTTGAGCAATTGATGGTGGTTGCAGGCGTTTCTTTAATGGGTTTGCTGCGTATCCAATATTCAGAGGCGGTTAAAAAAAAGGTTTATTTAGAATTGAGTAAAAATATTGCCACCTTAAGCACCGCTGAGATTCGTGAACATTTACCGAAATTTTTGCCTAATCTTTGAAGGTAAATTTATTAAACGTAGGATCAGAATATAAAGAGCATAAGGAATAATACCAATGGAAACCTTAAAAAATCTTATTACTATGGTGGTTGCTTTTTTTAACACTGCCTATAACGCACTAAAAAAACGCATATCCGAGCTACAAACAGAATCTAACACTTACCCAAACAAACCCGCTGATAAACGCTGGTTTGATTTTCTAAACCATAAATTGGTTATTTTTAGTGCCATTCTGCTGATCATTTTTTCATTTTTCAATAGCCTACAAGAACTACGACAGGATGCAATCCCTTATAGCCAATTTATCAATGATGTAAAAAGCGCGAAAATTGATAAGGCGGTCATTACTGATCGTTATATTAGCGGCATTTTTAAGCGCGAAAAACTGAACGCTGAACCGAAACATTTTACGAAGATGCCGTTATTTCAGACCGACTTGGCAGAATTTCTGCAAACCAATAAAGTGGAATTTGTGGTTAGAAGCGGCGAGAACTGGTTAAGCACGCTAGTGTTTAATTGGGTTGTTCCCATCTTGATTTTTGCCATGGTCTGGTCATGGATTATGCGCCGGACCACCCAAGGTGCGCAGTCGTTTTTGAATATTGGGAATAAAGCGCGTATTCACCAGGATACCCAAGCTAAGATCAGCTTTAAAGATGTTGCTGGTGCTGATAGTGCCAAACAGGAATTGAAAGAGTCGATTGATTTTTTAAAAAACCCTGAAAAAATCCAGAAATTGGGCGGACGCATGCCCAAAGGCGTGTTATTGGTTGGCTCTCCAGGTACGGGTAAAACTTTGTTGGCGCGGGCGGTATCAGGAGAAGCGCAAGTGCCGTTTTTCAATATCAGCGGTTCGGAATTTATCGAATTATTTGTGGGTGTGGGGGCTGCGAGAGTTCGAGAATTATTTGAACAAGCCAGAGCTAAAGCGCCTTGCATTATTTTTATAGATGAGTTAGATGCCATTGGTCGTTCGCGTGGCGGCCCGGTTATGATGGGTGGACATGATGAGCGTGAGCAAACCTTAAACCAGTTACTCACCGAAATGGATGGCTTTGATGCTTCTGTCGGCGTGGTGGTGTTAGCCGCCACCAATCGCCCAGAAGTCCTTGATAAAGCCTTACTTAGGGCAGGACGCTTCGACCGTCAAATCATTGTCGATAAACCCGATTTACGTGACCGTATCGAAATTCTAAAACTGCACACCAAAGACATGCCATTGGCTGAAGATACTGATATTGCCACCATCGCCAAACGCTCCCCCGGGTTGGTGGGTGCCGACCTTGCCAATATCGCCAACGAAGCCGCCATTATCGCGACCCGAACCGGACAAACTAAAATCCGCATGGCAGATTTTGAAGCGGCAATTGATCGAATCTTAGCAGGGCCAGAAAAGAAAAACCGTGTGTTAAATACGGAAGAAAAGCGTCGCGTGGCTTATCACGAAGCGGGGCATGCGATGATTGCCGAAAACGTTCCCACTGGACAACCCGTACATAAAATATCTATTATTCCTCGCGGCGTTTCAGCCTTAGGTTTTACCTTGCAATTGCCGGTAGAAGAAAAATTCCTCTCCACAGAAGATGAGCTGAAAGATCAAATTGCCATTTTAATGGGTGGACGTGTAGCCGAAGAAGTTGCCTTAGGTAGCATCTCGACCGGCGCCCAAAATGATCTTGAAAAAGCCAGCGATATTGCCCGTGCGATGGTATGCCAACTAGGCATGAGCAAAAAACTCGGGCCGTTAACCTATGGTAAACGCCAACAACTGCAATTTTTAGAAACGGAAGTTTCGGAATACCGCAATTACAGTGATGAGACCGCGCGGCTGATTGATACTGAAATTATCGCCTTAGTGCAAGAAGGAGAAACCCGCGCCCGTCATATCATTGCCAATAACAAAACCATACTGGAAAAACTAGCGGGGATCCTGCAAGAGAAAGAAGTGGTGAATCGAGAAGAAATTATGGGCTTTATAAAAATCAAATAGCATTAAAGCGTTTTTATATACCCTAAATAATTCAATTGCACTAATGTACCAAGATGCTATTTTTTTATCCTTGTGAAAAACACTTCAACTGACCTGCGACTTTTGTAGAAGGCGCAACTTGTTATCCTACCCTATCTATAAGGAAGACATTTCATGAACACAAAAATTATAGCCATTCAAAAGGCGAGCTTTGCACTTAGTAGATCGTTAGTGTTGTTTATAGTAATAGCAGGGGGAACCCTTTGGGTTTCTGAACCGGTATTCGCAAAGATCCCAATGATAGATCTTGGAACACTTGGGGGTACGTCATCTTCTGCCCAAGCGATCAATAATGCTGGCCAGGTCGTCGGCAATAGCACTACTGCCAATGGACAAAACCATGCCTTTTTGTGGAAAAATGGGGTTATGACGGACTTGGGTACCCTAAACGGATTAGATGGTACACAAGCAATGGCGATTAACGATTATAACCAAGTGATTGGTTCTGCCCCAAATCATTATGGGGAGCCAAACCGTGCGTTTCTATGGGAAAATGGAGGAATGACTGACCAACCATTTAGGCGGCAGTACGTCATTTGAACAGATTTTATTTTCATTTACACTCTCAACCGCGCCGCCAATCCAGCTTATGATATAGATGGGGATGGTGTGGTCAACATCAGGAATTTGCGTAAATGCCTCTTGCAGTGCAGCAAGGCGAACTGCGAAATTTAAATCAGGAGCTGTCCTATGAACCCCCTGCAAACCCTCACCATCGACGGCAATCAAGCCGCCGCCACTATCGCGCATAAGCTCAGTGAAGTGATTGCCATCTACCCGATCACCCCTTCATCGCCGATGGGAGAATGGGTGGACGAATGGTCGTCGCAGGGGCAGGCAAACCTATGGGGCAGAGTTCCGCAGGTGACGGAAATGCAAAGCGAAGCGGGGGTGGCGGGGGCGATCCACGGCGCGTTGCAAGCAGGATCAATGGCAACCACCTTCACCGCCTCGCAGGGCTTGCTGCTGATGTTGCCGAACATGTATAAGATCGCGGGTGAACTTTGCCCCACGGTGTTCCATATCGCGGCGCGTTCCTTGGCCTGCCAAGGCTTGTCGATTTTTGGCGACCACAGTGATGTGATGGCGGCACGCATGACCGGCTTTGGGATGTTGTGTGCCAATTCGCCGCAGGAAGTGCAGGACTTTGCACTGATTGCCCATGCGGTCACACTGGAAAGCCACATTCCACTGCTGCATTTTTTTGATGGCTTTAGGACTTCACACGAAGTTGCCAAAATAACCCTGCTAGACGATGCCATCATCCGTGCGATGATCAAAGAGGAA
>JABFRM010000005.1 GCA_013141155.1 Methylococcaceae bacterium
CTGTATCTGTATCTGTATCTGTATCTGTATCTGTATCTGTATCTGTATCTGTATCTGTATCTGTATCTGTATCTGTATCTGTATCTGTATCTGTATCTGTATCTGTATCTGTATCTGTATCTGTATCTGTATCCGTATCTGTATCTGTATCCGTATCTGTATCCGTATCTGTATCTGTATCCGTATCTGTATCCAAATGATCAGGTGGCGGCGTCCATGTGTCAATCGGCGGCGTCAGGCTACCTGGGTCAATTGGCGGCAATAGCGTAACTGGATCAGCCGGCGGTACTGGCAGATCTGGATTAGGTGGCGTTGGGTTATTTGAATCAGGCGGCGGTAGCAATTTACCCGGATCATGTGGCGGTAAAGGTAAATCTGGATTAAGCGGTGTAGTTGTATCAGGCGGCCGTAAGTTAGTCGCCAACAACGGGTAAGTATAAGGGGGGGTTAGGAAAGTATTCGGGCCAGGGCCAATCGTAGGGTAACCGCTATCAGGCGTAGCTTCGGGTGCGAGGTAAGCACGAACTACCGGCAAACCACCTTCATTGCCGCCTTTTTCCACTGCATTAGAGTTGCCTAATCCAGCAGCAGTAGCTTCCAACGCGAGCGAGGGATCATTACCCGCCAATAATGACTTTTGCATAGCAGCGACATCGTTAGCCACTGTTTCTGCTTGCGCCAAGTCGGTTGGGTTAGTCGGGGTTCCGTTTAGTAGATCATTAGATTCAGCGAGTAAAGCACGATCCAGCATTTCATTGGAATTTTCACCTAAGGTAAAAAATCCGCCATTGCTCAAATTGACACCGACAGCACCACCGAAGGCGGTTACAATGCGATCATTTAAAAATACTGGATCGCCAACGGTTAATAAGCGTTGTGTGCCATCAGTGGCAATTGCCTTAACGCTACCTTGTATTGATCCGACTGTTCCTATGCTTTGCATTGTATTACCCTTGATCTGTTGTTCTTGTACTATTTCCAGAGCGTGGCGCTCTACTTAAAACCCTTTGCTGCATTGTGATTTACGCCAATACGGCGTAAATCAACTTAAAAATATCACCCTCCGTCATTACCCTGATCAATATAATCATGCTCGGTAAGCATTTCAGATAAATCAGTAGCTTTAGATCCGTAAAATACTGCCGAATAAACAACGGGTTGTTCATCTACAGTAGAAACACTCACATGCGCATTTTGTCCATCATTTGAGATCGACACGGTCAAGTAATCACTTAATAAGTCGTGACTGTCATCGTGCAGTAAGTCATTAAAATCCAGCGATTGAGCAGGTGCTTTTTGAATGTTCATTTAGTCTAAATCCGGTAAACATTAACAAGATTGTTCTATAGTGGATAGGATAGTTTAAATGCGCAAAAAAACAATTGTCCCTTAGTACCATTTTTAGAAAATACCCGCCTCATTTTCGTCATTCAGTAGTGATTTAAGGGAAACCATATCGGTGCGCATTTTTTGACGATTACCTAATTTTTGTTGTACAAACGTAGGTAACTCGGTAAAAGTGAATACTTGTTTTTTGATCAATAAATCGGTTAAATCTTCAATCACCCGAATTAATTCTAAATCCGATTGTTCTAATGTCGTTCTCGCGCTCTCTTCAATAGGGCTATGATTGATAAATTGTAACAACGCTGGATCGTCATCATCTAACCAAACGGATTGCAGAACTTGTTGTGTCGCATTAAGCGCGATTATTTTTCCAGCGTTATCTTGGATGACGTAGGGCATGTTATTATTCCTTAAATTTGAATTATTTTAACCTTGGCTATTTTAATGAGTAACATTTTTTTTGTATACCATCAACCACTTAGAATAACCCAACCTACCCTCTCATCCTATGAATAGCGTCGCCTTAAAAAACCCCGCCGCGTTTAATGATCCCTTACTACTGGCACTGGTGGCGCTCTGTAAACTTTTACACACACCACATTCAGCCGACGCCTTGACCGCCGGGTTGCCGTTAATCAATGACCTGCTCACTCCGGAATTATTCCCACGCGCCGCCAATAGGGCCGGTCTATCCGCAGGACTGGTCAAACGTCCATTGCCGCGCATTTCTAATTTGGTCTTGCCCGCAGTGTTATTACTGAACGACGGTCAGGCCTGTGTATTAATCAACCGCGATCAAGAAAATTGCACGGTGTTGATACCGGAAACGCAGGAAGGCGTTAAAACCGTCACTGCGAACGAATTAGCCAAAAGTTATACGGGTTCAGCTTTTTTTGTGCAACAACAGCATCGCTTCGACCATCGCGGCGGCGAGCAAAAGCCGCCTAAAAGCCTGCACTGGTTCTGGGATGTCGTGCTTAAATCCTGGCCGCTGTACGGTGAAGTGCTGGTTGCATCATTTCTGGTTAACCTGTTTGCCATCAGCACGTCGTTATTTACCATGAATGTTTATGATCGGGTAGTACCCAATCATGCGCTGGAAACGCTGTGGGTATTAGCCCTGGGTATTAGCGTAGTGTATATTTTTGAATTCATCATGAAGACCTTACGCAGCTATTATATTGATACTGCCAGTAAGCGCGCTGAAATATTACTATCTGCCACGCTTTTTGAACGGGTTATGGGCGTTAAGCTGGAGGCTCGACCAAGCTCTGTTGGCGTGTTTGCAAATCATTTTAATGAATTTGAATCCTTCCGGGACTTCTTAACCTCAGCAACGCTCACTGTGCTGATTGATTTGCCGTTTTTGATCTTGTTTCTGATCGTGATTTGGATTATCGGCGGCAATATAGTGTTTATTCCGTTAGTGGTTATTCCTATCGCTATCCTTTCGGGCTATTTGTTGCAACGACCTTTAAGAAAAATGACTGGCGACTTGTCGCGTTATTCTGCGCAAAAAGGTGCAACGCTTTATGAAACCCTCAGTAACCTTGAAATTATTAAAGGTAACGGCGCGGAAGGTCAATCGCAAAAAAAATGGGAAGATACCATCGGTCAAATGAGCAGGCTTAGCCTGAAAACCAGGCTTTACGCGAGTTTTGCAGTCAATTTTACTGGTTTTTTGCACAAAATGACCAATGTCGCGATTGTCGTGTACGCCGTTTATCTGATCAGTGCTGGGCAGTTGACCATGGGCGGATTAATTGCCTGCTCCTTGCTCACCACCCGCGCCCTGGCGCCCATCAGTAAAATTGCAGCGCTGCTGACCCGTTTTGATTCTGCGCGTTCGGCGCTGGATTCCTTAACCTTGCTGATGCATCAGCCAGTTGAGCGTGACGAACACAAACAATACCTGCATCGCCCGCAATTTAAAGGCGGCATTGAATTTAAAAACGTTTCTTTTGGTTATCCCAAACAACCGATGCTCGCTTTGGAAGCTATTTCCTTTAAAATCAATCCAGGGGAACATGTTGCGTTTTTGGGGCGTATCGGCTCCGGAAAAACCAGTTTGGAAAAACTGATTATGGGATTTTACGAAGCACAAGAAGGCGCTATTTTAATCGACGGCACCGATATTCGGCAGATTGACCCATCGGATCTTCGCCGTCAAATCGGTTACGTGCCACAAGATATTGCTTTAATGGTGGGTAGCGTCAAAGACAATATTACCTTTGGGTCGCGTTTTGCTGATGACAGCATGATTTTACAGGCTGCGGAGATTGCTGGCGTTACGCATTTTGTCGATAGGCACCCCGAAGGCTTTGATATGCCGGTAGGTGAGCGAGGCGCATCGCTTTCCGGTGGTCAACGCCAAAGTGTCGCCATTGCGCGCGCCTTATTGTTATCGCCGCCGATGTATTTGCTGGACGAGCCAACCAATGCCATGGATAACAGCACCGAAGAAACATTTAAACGACGCTTAGGTGAACATACGCAAGGTAAAACTTTATTGTTGGTAACGCACCGCACTTCTTTGCTCAGCCTGGTAGAGCGCATTATTATTTTGGATGCAGGGCGTATTGTGGCGGACGGCCCTAAAGAACACATATTGACCGCTTTAAAACAAGGCCAAATCAAAGTCGCCAATTAGTAATTATTTAGTCCTCCGCTTTGGAAATGTACGCCAGTTAAGGTACGACGGTAGCGTTCACGCGTTAGGGCGCAAGAACGAGATATTGTGTAATAGCCATTATTTTAGATCATGTTAAAAAAAATATCTTCTTTAAAAACAAGCGGTAAAGATGCCGCCGAAGACAGCGTTTATATGAACGATGTTAATGCGGCGATTTTTGACAGTTCACCTATTCGAGGCCACCTGCTGCTCTGGATCACTACCTTATTTGTGATAACGGCGTTGGTTTGGGCGCACTTTGCGACCCTGGATGAGTTAACCCGTGGCACCGGCAAAATTATTCCCTCCAGCCATTTGCAAGTCATTCAAAACTTGGAAGGCGGTATCGTGTCTGAAATTTTTGTTAAGGAAGGGCAGGTCGTTGAAAAAGATCAACCCTTGGTGCGATTGGATGACGTGCGCTTTTCCTCTTCTTTTAAGGAAGAAAAAATAAAACGCTTGGGGTTATTGGCCTCAATTGTGCGACTGGAAGCGCTGGCGCATAACACCAATCTGGTATTACCTAGCGAAATTGAAAAAAACCACCCTGACCTGGCACAACATGAACGACAACTGTACCATTCCAAAAAAGCGGAATTGGCCTCGACGATTGAAACCGTGCAACAACAGGTTAAACAACGCGAACAGGAATTAATTGAAGTTGCATCGCAACAAAAGCGGCTGCTTGAAAGCTATGCCATGCTGGATAAAGAAGTCAAAATGTCAGAGCCTTTAGTCGGTTACGGTGCCATGTCGGAAGTGGAATTATTGCGCTTAAAACGCTCTGCCAATGATTTGCAAGGAGAATTGAATGCCGCGCGCTTGTCTGAACCTCGTTTACAAGCCGCCTTATCGGAAGCTAAAAACAAGATTAATGAACAAAAAGCACAATTCAATGCGGCGATTGTGACGGAATTAAAAACCACCAAAGCCGAATTTGAGCGCATTGCTGAATCTATTGAAACCGTGAAGGATCAAGTAAAACGCGCCCTGGTTATTTCACCGATCAAAGGCACCATTAAGCAGCTTAAAGTCGCCACCATCGGTGGGGTGATTCAGCCGGGCATGGATTTGCTGGAAATTGTACCGTTTGAAGATGAGTTGTTGATTGAGGCCAACATTCTGCCTGCCGACATCGCCTTTTTAAGGCCAGGGCAAAAAGCGGTCATTAAGCTTACCGCGTATGATTTTTCAATTTATGGCGGACTTGAAGCTAAACTTAAGCACATCAGTGCCGATACCCTTGTTAACGCGGAAGATGGCAAAAGTTATTATCAAATTCGACTAAGCACCACCCAAAATCATATTGTAAAAAATGGCGAGAAACTGAACATCATTCCGGGCATGACCGCTGATGTGGATATTTTAACCGGCAAAAAAACCGTTTTAGATTATTTACTGAAGCCTATTTTAAAAACCCAAGCTAACGCTTTGCACGAGCGTTAATGCGATAGCTAACTATCTTAATGGATGCAATTTTATTAATTTCAAAATACCCTGCCATTGCTGAAAAATGGCAATCGGCACTGGCGTTGAATTACAAAATTACGCTGGCTAGCGAGGCTCTTAGCGATGCTTTTAGGCCGCACGCGTTAATTATCTTGGATAGCCATTTTATTGACCAGCAACCGTTTTTAATTAGCCAAATTAAACAAGCTGCCATTAAGTTGCTTATCGTTGGCGAACAATGGCCTGAAGATAATCAAGTCGACGCATTGGCCGCGGGTGCGGCAGGTTATTGTGATGCCAACGTCCCCAATTTCATTATCTTAAAAGCCATTGAAAGCATTTTACAGAATGAAATTTGGATTCAACGGCATTTAATTCATAAGGTACTGGCGACGCTGGTAAATTCCACCACCAGCTTACAACCAGCCTTGGTTGATGCCAAGTTAGCCAACTTATCTAAACGCGAGCGGGCGGTGGCGCAACTCATTGGCGAAGGCACGTCTAATAAAGCGATTGCAGCTAGGTTATTTATCTCAGAACGAACCGTTAAGGCGCATTTAACATCTATTTTTAGCAAGCTAAAAATTACTAATCGTTTACACCTGGGGTTGTTATTTAAAAAAACGGGGAACTAACGCTAGGAGCCTGTCGGACAGGATTTGGCATTCTTAGCATTGCTTAGCCATTACGGATTTTTAGTGGCAATAATTCTTCGGTTCATTAACTGACTTATCACTATTTCACTTTGAAATGGCGACGTTT
>JABFRM010000160.1 GCA_013141155.1 Methylococcaceae bacterium
TAACATACTGTGCTAATTTAAAATTAGGGTATTTTTTTGCCAACTCATCAATTTGATTAATTCCTTGGTCTACATTTTGCGCGACGACAGCAGAAATTCCTTTTTTTAAGGGGTCTTCAACTAACGGATTAGCAACAACCACCGAACAATTAGCAACCACCAGTAAAACAAAAAAACTAATTTTAAAAACGCTCATATCAACATCTCAATAGTTTCAAATAACTTATAAAAACCATAAATGTAAGGTTAAAGTTTATAGCGGCTTCATTGTATATGACGCCACTTTTATTTGATGAATCAAAAATTTCAGCCGTCAAATAACCCATACCGAATAGGTCAAATAACTCAAACGCCTATTATAGCTTATCGCACACCAATCACCGCTCATATTACAACAGATTTTTATATTTTTACATCCGTCAAAAGTAGGGATTTTAAAAATAAACGCTGCTCAATTTATGCCACGCCACTGCTTGCAATCAAGAAAAAATCATTATCAATCAAGCTTAGTTTCTTTTTGAATAAACCATTTATCACCAATTTTTTTCCATATTAATTGCTTAGAGGTATTATCTTGATAACGACTAGCCTGATAGTTTTGTTTAAAATAAGCGATCATCGTGTGATCACCGTTTTTACTCGGCGTCACTATTAAATCCGCCAATTTTACCTGGATATTTTCAGCAGGCGTTACACGCTCTTTTCTGTTTTTAATCCATTGGTTATGTGACATCTTACCCAGTCTAAACGTAGGCTCATAATAAGTGATATAGCTATCTGCGTCGCCTTTAGACCACGCCACCGCCCAATTACGAACAGCATCTTCAACAATTGCAACGTCGTCGGTCGCCGGTTGTTTTACTTGAGTTTCTGATGCACCCACTACTGGCTGATTCATCGCAACCGGCACAACTGCATCCGCTTTAACCGTCTGCGGGTTTAAAACTGCTGGCTTAACTGAAGCTGCCGCAACAGGCTCTTCATTATCTTTAAGCGCCTTAGCTACATAACTATTAATATCTGCTTTTGACCAGTTATCCGCCCAAGATTGCACTTTATTGGTAACTCCATTTGATACAGTTTTAAGCACGGGTGCTTTAGCGGTTTCAGTTGCATTGCTAGCAACTATTTCAGTAGCAGCATTTGTAGACGTTTCAGTAACTGAATTAATAGCATCTGACTTGGATAGATTTTCAGCAAATTGCGTACTTTTGCCACTTCGATTCGCCGCAACGCTTATTGATGCTACGGATGGGGTAAGCGTTTCTATAATTTGTAACTTTTGCGGTGTAACTTCTTTTTCGGTACCTAAAGCATTTGAATAAGCTTTTGCAGCGGCGTAATCATAAATTTTATTCAAATTTTTATAGGCAATATTTACTTCTTTATTGCTTTCTATCACCGAAGATAAAACTTCTTCAGCTTGCTCAAGCTTACCGCTTGTGAATAAAGCCACTGCATAATTATTTTTAATTTGCTGATTCTGTGGATAATCGTTATATAACTCTGTAAATATTTGGAGGGCTTTAGACCCCTGATTCATGCGGTAGGCCTTAACGGCCGTATTAAATTTCGCTTGATCAGTATCTGACAACTCAACAGAATAGGCGGTTGTCATTAAGAGTGACAAACTTATCGCAACAATCGTCTTTTTCATTACCTTAAACTCCTTACTCAAATTATTTTTACACAAACCATAACTAAACGCTTTAGTATAAGCTGCATCGCCCATTATCAAGCAAAGAGCTTGGTATACAAATTAAATATTTTAACTCTCAGGCTTATAGCTCAATCCAGACAAACTAATTTTTCATTGTCGCAGATTGCAAAGCACTACTATTTGATGCTAAACGCGTTTTAGGAAGGTCATCCCTTAACCAAGATACCAAATCCATCCAAATACTATCCAGTTCTTTTTGCACTGGCATCACTTCAGAACTGGGAAGTTCAAGTGTGAGTACCGGTATCTTAAGCTTCAGCCAGGCGTAATTACCCAAAGACCCTGGATAGGTGCCCAGTAGTTGCAACTCTAGCGGACCCAATTTTTTAGGCGCATCTGCATCTGTTGCACCATCAAAATCAAGCAGATCAAAAGGTGCATGTACCGATACGATAACATCTGGTTTAAATGACTCAATTATATCCACCATTGCCTGGGTTTCAGGTTCGCTCATGGGTACATCTCCAGGGAAACGTCTAGGGTCTTTTTTAGTTACCCTATTCCAGTATTCTAAACTTGCAGCTTGCTTATCACCATAAGGCGGAAAGTTTCTATTTAAATCAACGCCTTTTGCATTCACGCGCCGAGAAGAATCACGTAACAAACCATCTGGGTTGACGACGGGTAAAAACAACCAGTGAAATTTCCCGCTATGATGGCTCTCTAAGGCTTTCAGCCATTTGAAAGTGGCACTAACACTAGAATACTCATCCCCATGAACGCCACCCAAAAATAATACCTTAGGTGCTTTCACATTAGCGGCGGGCTTAAATTCTTTCATGATCAATGGCGCATTTTCTACCGAACGCGTTTTATAAATAGTATATTTTGCAGCACGACAAGCATCATAGCTAACGCTAGCCAGTTTAAGTGCAATTTTTTTACAGTATTCATCAACTTCACTCGCAGCCATTACATTGACTGAAACGGCAAAAGATAAGCCTAAACCCATCAATAATTGTCCTACCCATTTTTTTTGCATACTATCGACTCGCATGAAATATTTGAATTTATTCTTTAATTATGATTGCAGTCACTACTGCGGCAATTCTCTAAAATCTATGTGTTTTGAGTCATGCTAATTTTAAATCTTATGTATTTAGTTGGTTTTATCTAGCCTAAAATGCACCATAATCCCGTCTAATTCATCCAAACTGCTATAAGCAATGGTTATATTACCTTGACCATTATCTTTATGTGCAATTTTTACTTTGGCGCCCAATATTGAAGTGAGTTGCTCTTGTAAACGTAAAGTATCTAAATCAACTGTTTTAATGGGGCTTGTCGGCTTGCCTTCCAGAATTGTCTTAATTAATTTTTCCGCAGCCCTAACGGTTAAATGATCGGCAGCAATTTTAGCGCCTACAACAACCTGTTGCTGTCCTTGTAGCGCCAACAATGCGCGCGCGTGTCCCATCTCCAAATCATGTCGTAATAATAGCAGTTTAATCTCAGGTTGCAAATCAAGCAATCGCAATAAATTACTGATAGTTGCTCTGGATTTACCCACGGAATCTGCGATTTGCTGATGGGTCATTGCAAATTCATCCAATAATCGCCTTAACGCTTCCGCCTCTTCCAAAGGATTTAAATCTTCACGCTGAATATTTTCAATTAAAGCAATTGCCATGGCGGCACGATCATCAACTTCACTGACAATCACCGGCACTTCGGCAAGTCCTGCCAGTTGAGCGGCGCGCCAACGACGCTCTCCGGCCACGATTTCATAACGATTTTGTTCGATACGGCGCACTACAATCGGCTGCACAATACCTTGTGCTTTAATGGAATTTGCAAGCTCCTGTAGTTTTTCAGGGTCAATATCTTTTCTGGGTTGATATTTACCGCGCTGTAAAAATTCAACCGGCAAATGTTGCAATTGATTTTTTGCAACCTGAGTAGACGCCTCGCCTAACAGCGCATCCAATCCCCGACCTAAACCCCGCTTTTTTAAAGCCATCATGTTTTTGATTTTTTAGTTTCTTTTTTAATCATTTCGCCAGCCAACGCAATATAAGCGATAGCGCCACGCGAGCCTTTATCGTAAGCTAAAACCGACATCCCGTGACTAGGCGCCTCCGCCAAACGAATATTCCTAGGGATACAGGTTTTAAAAACCTTATCACCAAAGTATTCAAGCAGTTGATCGGATACATCTTTTGTTAAACGACTGCGATTATCGTACATAGTCCTTAAAATACCTTCCAAATGCAAACTGGCATTAAGCGATCCCCTAATATTTTTTAAGGTATCCATTAAAGCAGATAAGCCTTCCAGAGAATAATACTCACACTGCATAGGAATAAGCACGCTATCCGCAGCCACCATGGCATTTACAGTTAACATATTTAAAGAGGGCGGGCAGTCAATTAAAATATAATCATAATTATCTTTTATAGGCTGCACCGCTTCCGCCAAGCGTCGCTCCCTTCCCGCAGCTTGCATTAACTCAACCTCTGCTGCGGTTAAATCGGCGTTACCGGCAATGATTGAAAACTTTAATGCGTCAGAGTAGACAATGGCTTCGCTGATAGGTACAGCATCCAATAACAAATCGCAACTGGAATATTGCACCGCATTTTTATCCACGCCACAGCCCATTGCAGCGTTGCCTTGCGGATCAATATCCACAAGCAAAACCCGACGCTTAGCCGCTGCCAAACAAGCCGCTAAATTAACGCTGGTGGTGGTTTTACCTACACCACCTTTTTGATTAGTTACTGCAATTATTTTTCCCACGCGACACCTTTCGTATTGGTTTGCATTCGAATTAAACACCGTTCTGCATCAACACCAGGTACATGTAGGGGTATCAACGTGTAACCATCCATTATGGATTGTAATTCTTCTGACGTAGGTAAGCCTTTCATGGCCAGCAATTCGCCGCCATCCTTGACTAAACGCTTGGTTAATTGCTGAATATCAAGCAGACTGGCGAAGGCACGGGTAATCACCGTATTAAAATTTTGCGCCGGGCGATACCCTTCAACGCGCGCGTGTAAAACCGCCACATTGCTTAGCTTTAGCTCCACAATGGCCTGCTGTACAAATCGGG
Source organism: Methylococcaceae bacterium (assembly GCA_013141155.1). Lineage (GTDB taxonomy): Bacteria > Pseudomonadota > Gammaproteobacteria > Methylococcales > Methylomonadaceae > SXIZ01. Next base: position 4,776 of record JABFRM010000160.1, read on the forward strand.
TTTTTTTAGCATTACTATCTAATAACACAAACTCACTCTCAGGCATAAAAATCGCTAACGGAATACCTGGCAAACCTGCGCCGGTGCCAATATCCAGAATCCGACCTGCTTGAATATACGATAAAACCGCCAAGCTATCGAGCAAATGCAAACGCACCATAGCAACACCATCACGTAAACCGGTCAAATTATACGCTTTATTCCATTTTTGAATTAACCCTAAAAATGTCATTAATTTTTCAAGCTGCTGGTCTGTAACCGCCAGCCCTAATTCGGTGATACCAGCAGACAGGATGTCACGCTCTATAGACATCAGGCTGATTTCTTTTTCAAATGTACCAACAACAATGAAACAGCGGCGGGTGTAACGCCGGGAATGCGCGATGCTTGACCCAAAGTTTCGGGGCGCTGTTTTTGTAATTTTTCACTGACTTCATTTGATAACCCAGGTACATCAGGATAATTAAGCCGTTCAGGCAGACGCAAGTGGTCATAACGTTTAGTGCGATCAATTTCGGTTTGTTGCCGATCAATGTAACCGGCATATTTAGCTTGAATAGCGACTTGTTCAGCAACAGCATCAGTTTCAACTGTTTCACCTACGGGCTTTTCATTCGCGCCAAGAAAGCTTAATAGCTCTGTTACATTCACTTCTGGGCGACGTAATAACTCCATCAAGCTGGCTTCACGTAACAGCGGTGTACCCCAAAACGCTTCCACTTGTTGCGCTTCAGGCGACTCAAAACGTACCCATTTTTTGCTTAAGCACCCTTGTAATTTTGCAACGGCTTCGCGTTTGGTTTCAAACGCTTGCCAACGTGCATCATTCACCAAGCCTAAGTTACGACCTTGTTCAGTTAAACGCAAATCAGCATTGTCTTCTCTGAGTAACAAACGATATTCTGCGCGACTGGTAAACATGCGATACGGCTCTTGCGTGCCTTGGGTGACCAAATCATCAATCATCACCCCTATGTAGGCTTCATCACGCGCTGGACACCAACTGTCTAAGCCTTGCACCGAGCGCGCGGCATTTAAACCCGCGATCAACCCTTGCGCGGCAGCTTCTTCATAGCCTGTCGTGCCGTTTATTTGTCCGGCAAAAAATAATCCTGGCACATATTTGCTTTCTAAAGAAAATTTTAAATCGCGCGGATCAAAAAAATCATACTCAATCGCATAACCAGGACGAATAATTTCAGCATTTTCAAAGCCTTTCATTGAGCGCACTAAGTCGTATTGCACATCAAACGGCAAACTGGTTGAAATGCCGTTGGGGTAGATTTCATGGGTATTTAAACCTTCCGGCTCCACAAAAATCTGATGCGAATCACGCTCACTAAAACGCATCACTTTATCTTCAATGGAAGGACAATAGCGCGGGCCGATGCCTGCAATTACCCCAGAATACAAAGGCGAACGATCTAATCCTGCGCGAA
>JABFRM010000187.1 GCA_013141155.1 Methylococcaceae bacterium
TAATGACCTGTTGTACAAACTGCAATGACGGAAGTTCGTTGATTTATATTTAATCAGTAGATTAACTGGATAATTTTGGCTGGGAGGGTAAATACATAACGTGATGGTTTAATAACCAAGCACAAAGCGGCTGCGTCCACCTAGGTTTTATTAACGTTAGAGTATAGAGTTATCTACCTATATTTCAAGAAGCCAAGGAAAATGACGCGGAAAACTATGACGTGCTTCACAGTTTTAATACATCGTCTTTTCGCTCCCCCGCTCATCAGTCGAACTGTCAGCGCCGTGTATTTTATGTTTTATGCGCGATACCGCATGATAAAATCCAAATATTGCCTGTAAAATTATTTTTTATTTAACCATCACCAATCATGCCTATCATTCATCTGCAACACGTCAGCAAAGGTTATACGCTGGGCAAAGTCAATCAACCGGTACTACACGATATTTCTTTAAAAATTTTTGCCGGAGAATTTGTGGCGATTGTCGGGCCTTCGGGTAACGGCAAATCAACCTTGCTCAATATCCTCACGGGCATTGACCGCCCTTGTAGCGGGCAAGTAAGCGTTTGCGGCAGCGCCTTACAGCATTTAAAAGAAGAGCAATTATCCGTTTGGCGGGGTGCAAATGTCGGGATTGTGTTTCAGTTTTTTCAATTATTACCGTCGTTAACTTTGCTGCAAAATATTCTGTTGCCGATGGATTTGGTGGGTAAACTGCCGAAAAAAGCCCGCTTGCAACGCGCCCATGCTTTATTGGCGTTAGTGGGCTTGGCAGGTCAAGCGCAGCAATTGCCTAGCCAGGTTTCCGGTGGTCAACAGCAACGCGCAGCCATCGCTCGCGCATTGGCGAATGATCCGCCGTTAATCGTCGCAGATGAACCGACCGGTAATTTAGACAGTGACACCGCAGACAGTGTGTTCGCGTTATTTTTACACTTAAGCCAGCAAGGGAAAACCCTGGTGATGGTGACGCATAATGAAGTGCTGGCGCAATCGGCTTCACGCCGCATTGCTATTGAGGCTGGGCGTATCCACACCGATCATCAAACTGTAAGCTCGGAGCCGCCCGTTGCATAGTACTTGGACGAAAATCAAAGCCGATCTTTTAGCGCATCCCACCCGTTCGATGTTGGCGATGACCAGTATTGCCATCGGTATTTTTGTGGTCGGCACCTTGTTGGGGATGATGGATTTAGAGCTGAGCAATATGGATGCTGCGCATCAAGCTTCGCATCCTTCGCACATCAGCTTAATGCTCAAAACTGACGTTGCGCCGTCGATTATTGCACCGATCAAAACCGTGGATGGCGTTGCGGATGTCGATACCCTGACGCAATTTACCGTGCGTTATAAAACCCCACATAATCAACACTGGCAAATGGGTACAGTGGTGTTTCGCCTCGATTACACGCGACAAAGTTATGATCAACTGTCCTTGCTGTCTGGGCATTGGCCGAAAGCTAAGGCGCTGGCAGTCGAACGCTTATCCGCAAAATTTGCAGAGCTTAGCGCAGGCGATCAAATTGAGTTTGAAACCGCAACCGGCACCACAGCATTTGCGGTTGCAGGCATTATTCGCCATCCGTTTGTGAAGCCGCCGACTTTCGGCGGGCAGTTGCATTTTTTTATAGATCCTGCTGAAGCTGCGGTATTTGATATTCCAGTGCAAACCGTGCGGCAATTATTAATTCAAGTAGCCCCACCGTATAGTGCCGATAAAGCCCGTAGCGTTGCGGCAGCAAGTCGGGCAAAATTAAGCGCATTAGGCATCGAGGTCAATGCGACGCTGTTACAAAATCCTGAAAAACATTGGGGCAGATCGTTTTTAGTGGGCATTAATTTGCTGTTAACGCTGATGGCCTGGGCTTCGTTAGCGTTGAGCTGCGTGTTGATTTTAAACACTGTTGCCGCGTTGATTACGCAACAAACCGATCAAATCGGTGTGATGAAAGCCATCGGCGCGCGGTGCGCGGCGATTGCGCGAATCTACTTGGGAGAGGTATTTATCTTAGCGTTGCTGGCTTTGATTATAGCCATTCCGGTGAGCTTAGGCGGCGCATATTCGAGCAGTCGCTGGTTATTAGATTTGTTCAATATTGAGTTGCAGGGCTTTGTCTATTCCACCCGAGCGCTCTATTGTATGCTCATCGGCGGCTTGCTGGCACCCCTGTTAGCCGCAGTATGGCCGATTTGGCGAGGTGCTTCGATGTCGGTGCGAGAAGCGCTGGCCAGTTATGGCTTGGGGGCGGATTTTGCGCGTAATGGTTTAGCTATATGGCTGGAGCAAAAAATATTCAGCAGGTTTCCAACCCTCTATGCCGTGGCCTTAGGTAATTTATTTCGCCGTAAAGCACGGTTGTTTTGGACGCAAAGTGTACTGATTATCGCCGGAGTTTTGTTTATGGTGATTATGAGTATGCTGACCTCGGTTAACTTAACTTTAGATAATGAATTGGCGCGCAGTCGCTATGCGGTGCGCTTGGGTTTTAATACTGATCAACCCGCAGCACTGATTGAGGAAATAGTGAAACAAGTGCCACAAACTACCGGCGTAGAATTATGGCGTCGTCTGCCTGCCGAACTGGCAGTAGGTGAGCAATTAATCCGGCAAGCAGGCAGTTTAGGCGTGCAGCTTTTGGCATTGCCGGTTAATAGCCAAATGTATCAACCCTTGATTGAAGCGGGGCGCTGGTTTGAGCCTGGCGATGCCCAGCAACAAGTGCTGGTATTGAATGCCGCAACCGCCGAGCTTAACGGCATTAAAGTGGGGGATAACCTTAAGGTTAAACTCCCACAGCAAGGCAATAGCTTCTGGCAAGTGATTGGCTTGTATCGCTGGTTGGCGAGTTCCGGTTATGCGGTTGAACCGGTTTACGCGCCGTTAGAGAAATTACAGGCATTGACGCAAAGTGACAATACTGGTTCGTTTGCGGTACTGGCAGCGACGGTGAACACTTTGGATGAAGAACAACAATACGCCGATGCCTTAAAACAACGCTTTCAGGATCAGCATATTGGTTTGGATTTTTACACCACGGTATCAAAGCTGGAAGATCGGCAGTTTACGCAAAATCAATTTATGCCGCTGACCAGCATGTTATTGAGTCTTGCAAGCTTAATTGCCTCCGTGGGCGCTATCGGCTTAGCGGGTACTTTGGCTATCGGCGTGCTGCAACGCACCCGCGAGATTGGCGTACTCAGGGCGATAGGTTCAAACTCCAGCACGATATTTAAATTATTCATGCTGGAAGGCTTTTTGCATGGGTTTATGGCTTGGTTGCTGAGCATCCCGCTGGCTTATGCCATAGCTGAACCGTTAGCGCGAAAATTAGGAAAAGTCATGTTTGGTATGCAGCTAGATTTTACTTTTTCACTGGTTTCAGTTTGGCTGTGGTTGGGCTTGATTCTATTGTTGGTGCTGATAGCGGCTTATTGGCCAGCACGCTATGCGACCCGTATTGCGGTGCGGGAGAGCCTTAGTTATTAGGTTTACGAGGCAACAATTTTAAACATATTAGCCTAAAAATGATTGGCGCCGAACATAGATCAGGTAACGAAAATATTCGATCACCCTTGCATTACTGGCGTTTCCTACTAAGCTTTAAAGTGGTCAAACACATGGCGTATATGTTACTATCGCCGATGAATGCTATAAACGCCAAGCGTTCGATCTGACTGAATTTATCATTCTGGTACTGTTTTCTTATTTTCTTCGGGTTAATACACCTACTAGATTAAGGCCATAGCGTACCACTTTCACACTTTTTAAGGAATTACTCACATTATGTTACAGCGCCTTTTCCAAGCCCCAACCCTCAAACCAATATTGTTAAGCTCATGTTTAGCGTTATTTGCAGCCAATGCACAAGCGCAATATATTGGTGGCACTGATATTACCCCGTCAACCGCATTATCACAAGACTCCCCTTTTAAATTAGCACAAATTGCAGACGGCATCAGCACCGATACATCGCCATTTAACGGCTTTGCTTCCAGAAACCTTAAATCTGGCACCATCACGCTGGCTTTAAACGGAACTTTTAACCTGACCAGCTTTGATTTGTGGAGTGATATTGATGTCCGCGCTGAAGGCATTGACAGTTTTCAACTGGAATTTTACAGCGCAACAAATACACTTATCTCTACCTCTGTCCGGTTCGCAGCAGAAAATGGGACATCAGCCAAGCAGACATTTAACTTCCCGACTGTAACAGGCGTTAGCTCAGTTAAATTGGTTGTACTAAGTGTATATGATTCTAACTACGGCATTGAAATACGTGAAGTAGGATTTAATGGCGAACGTACTGGTAAAACTACGACTACGACTACAACCACACCTACGACCATTCCTACGACTACAACCACACCCACGACCATTCCTACCCCTACAACCACACCAGTAACTACCCCCACAACCAAACCTACGACTGTACCTACACCAACACCGCTCACAACAAGCAATTGTGACTGCATACCGCACGCAATCAATGGCAATACCCTTACTGCGTCAAGCAATTTAAAACCAGAAGCCTCTTGGGTATTGGCACAAATTACGGACGGCATCAACACCGATATAACGCCATTTAACGGCTTTGTATCCAGAAGCGTTACTTCCGGTACAATTGCTTTAGCTTTGGACGGGAAATTTGATCTGACCAGCTTTGATTTATGGAATGACGTTAACGTTAACGCTGAAGGTATTAAAGAGTTTAAACTTGAATTTTATAATGCGGCTAATACACTAATTTCAAGCTCGACTCAATTTACAGCAACAAAGGGTACACTCGACAAGCAAACCTTTGGCTTTCCGTCTGTAGCAGATGTCAGCTCCGTTAAGCTGGTCGTGTTAAGTGTATACGATCCTAGTGCTGGTATTGAAATACGCGAAGTAGGGTTCAATGGCACGAAGAGTGATTGTAAAGAAAAAACAATACCATCGTTTAATGCTGCTACCAACATGCTTTCATTACCGATAGTTGAAGTCCCTACTTTTCCTGGCAACCCCCATTACAAAGTCGACTTGAAAATGGTAATGGTTGGAAAAACCGCCACTTTTGTACTTCAAGATGTTAACCAAATATCAGCATCAGGAACAGGTTATCCAAGCTTTTCAAGTACCACTGGCCTAGTAACAATACCGTTTGTGTATGCACAAACCGTGTTTGGCGGAATGGACTATAAAGCCACCCTGACATTGGTACCAGATAGTAATCCACTTACCTTCACTTTAACCAATGCAGAACTCGGCGCTTGCGACCATTGTGCAGCTCCTAAGCAGTAACATCTGCTTAACCCAACAGCCCTGCCAACAGTGCTATTTCTCGCTAGCGGCTAAGGACTTGTTGTTCGACAATGGGCCATAAACTGTTTTAAACTTTAACCCCGCATGGAAAAATCCAGGCGGGGTTTTTTTATATCCGTTATCCGTCATTCTATATGGAGCGAGCGGAATAAATTTGAGGCCATTTAGAATATCGCACTGGAAAAACGGTATGATTTTGAAAAAAATACGAATGTGCATTAACTACTGTTTTAATGATGAAATGCCTCAAATGATCCTTAAACCCTTAAACCAAAAGGCCAGCAGATGTTAAACATAACCTCCATCAAAACCGCAAGAGCAGTCCTGGTAATGCTTACGGCATTATTCTGTATCAATATCCCACCGCTTTCAGCGGAGGAACAATCCAGCCTAAAAAGAACAATTTTATTAGAAAAGAAAGTGGCGCTGCCCAGTAAAAACATTAACGCTAAAACCATCCGCGTTACCTTCCCTCCTGCCTTTAAAACGCCTGAACATACCCACGCAGGGCCTGGCCCTCGCTATGTGGTTAAGGGCAAACTAAAAGTGATTGAAGGCAATAGAACCAATACCTACGCTGCTGGTGAGGTATTTTGGGAATCTGGACATTTAATGTCAGTGGAGAATGTCGGTGAAGGCGCAGCAGAATTAATTATTTTTGAATTGGCGCCTGAGCATTAAATCTTAGATTCAACTCATAAGTGCAATTCATTTTATAACCGGATTGGAAGGGTTAGCTGATATAGTTCAGGGCTTTTTCAATCCGACCAAAGATGAGGAAGCTTATGAAAGGCTATAAACAGCTAAC
>JABFRM010000243.1 GCA_013141155.1 Methylococcaceae bacterium
TTCCAAGGCTTTATCAAAATCGCCACCAAACAGAAACAGCTTACCCAACTTAAGCTGTGCCTCGATAAAATCAGGTTTCTCCGCGACCAGTCCAGATAATAACCCGAACATTTTTCGCCAATCCTGATCTTTTTCAGCCAACTGCGCCATCAAATACAGCGCATCAGTATTTTTAGGGTTAATCTGTAAAACGTTTTTTAATTCGACGCGGGTTTTGTCAAAATTTTGTGCCTTAAAGGAAGCTTGCGCTTTTTGTAAGTAAGTTTTTTCCTTTTCGGCTGAACTACCGCAGCCAGTTAAGAGAGCGGCTATTAATAGTGGCCAGTAACACAAAATTCCTTTGTGAGTCATAAAAAATTTATCCTAAGGTAAGAAATTTACAGTAACCTAATACCGATCATTAAAAAAATAAGCGCGGCGCTACATAATCACATCTAACATAATGGCCGTCAATTTGGGACATATTCTTTAAGTAAGGGGATCCCTGCCTGAATAAAAGCCTCAAGCGCTTGATCACCTTGTTCAACGGATTCGGTGCCGTTCAGCGGAATTACCAATCTAACCAAAGCACCATCCGTTCTATTTTTGGTCAAAGAATCCCACAACAAAAACCATTTCACTAAATATTCATTGGTAATAATTCGACCACGCTGTTGAAACCAATAATAAACTAACTGTTTTGACTCACCCTTACTAATTACCACCCGGTTTACTAATAGCGGCTGTCCATCCGGCATTTTTAAAGCAGGTATCGCTTTTTGCTCAAAATCACCGACTTGCCAGCCATCCCCCGGAATACAAGTTTTAGGTGAATGAGCAGAATCAGCCGTCTGCTGCGAATTATAATAAGCCACATAAAAATTAACGGGATTTTTATCTGTTGGGCGCGCATAGTTAGCAATAATGTAGTCATCAAGCTTAAGCCTATCTACAAATTTTTGCTCCATACCGACTTCTACGCCTTGCCAATCAATAATTTTGAGCGGGAAATTCACAAAACGCCCACGAGGTTGCAACAGCTCGTGTTGCTCACCCCGCGTTACAGAAAAAATGCTGGCGACAAACAACAACAAGCAACCTACAAGCTAAGGCTTGGGCAAACTCAATTTTAAGGCAGATGAAGCGTCATTGCTTTTAATTTGAGCAGGTAACTCGGGAGATGCCACCCCAACTACAAACACCTCTGTAAACCGCTTACCCCTCATGAAATATTTCGTTAGTAGCCACATCTCCAAAACTAACACCGCTAAACAACCGATAAAAATAATCCATCCTTCAAAATCGTGCAAAAAACCTTCCGCTTGCGCAATGCCATAGTTATCCACCAAAATCCCAATGATCGCAATACGGAAACTGTTCATTAAAATCGTAATGGGCATGGTGGATAAAAAAATCAACAAGCGCATCCAAAACGGCGCCCGAAAAAAATAGGCACATAAAAAACCGAAACTGGCTAAGGGGAATAAATACCGTAAACCACTGCAAGCTTCAACTACCTGCAATTGATAAGTCCCTAGATCAATGACATTACCTTCAAGATGCACGCTAATATCAAATAAACGAATAATCGCAACCCCTAAATCAGAGGAAATTAATTGTAAATTTGACGATAACGTGTTGAATAGAAAAGTGGGGACGGGAATCATGAAATCTAAGTAGGTTAAGGGAAACCAAAGAATCTTGAGCCCCGGGCTTCCCCAATAGGCCAAACACAATCCCCATAAAACGATAATAAAACCATATTGCGTCATGACCAATAAAGTGGCCAACTTGCCGACCGCCCCTAAAAGTAAGCCCAATAAGATGACTAACAAACCACTCCAACTACCGGTACCTGTTAAATTAGCTAACGCTACCCTGTTTTCCCAAACCAGCCACAATGAAATTAAAGGAATCAAATAACCATGGCTATATTCTTCTCTACTCCATTCTTTTAAAAAAAGTATTAATGCCTGTTGAAATAAAAGCGCCAAAAAAATGCCAATAACGCCCAAAGAAAGATACAACAACGTTTGTTTATTAGAAGAGGTCATGTATTATTCATTCATTAATAGGTTTAGAAAACATCAATATTCCTTATGCTCGCTATGAAGAGCGTGCAATAGCATTTGTGCAGATACCCACTCATCCACCAGCGCTGAAATATCCGCAGGCATCCTTTGCGTCAACTCGACGGATCGTTCTGGAGTATAGCCACGGCTACCAGGAAAGAAATATTAAGATTGGCTTTTAAAACAAAAATATAACCTTATCAACTTGCACTGGCTGGCTAATCAAGTCAGCTTTGTGGCTATTTCTTTATACCAATCCACAAACGCTGCAATGCCTAATTGTAGGGAAGTATCCGGCTTATAGTCAAATTCAGCCATTAAATCAGACACGTCGGCATAGGTATCTGGAACATCGCCGGGCTGCATGGGCAACAAATTTTTGATCGATTTTTTACCCAACGAGTCTTCCAACGCCCCAATGAAATCCAATAAATGCACCGGATTATTGCTCCCAATATTGTATACGCGGTATGGCGCGGTACTGCTGCCAGAATCAGGATTTTCGCTTGACCAATCAGAATTGGCCTCAGCAGGCTTATCCAGCACCTTGGTCACCCCAGTAACAATATCGTCTATGTAAGTGAAATCGCGCCGGTGGTTGCCATAATTGAAGACATCAATCGCTTTACCTTGCATGATATTACGCGCAAATAGCATGGGCGACATATCCGGCCTACCCCACGGGCCATAAACAGTGAAAAACCGTAATCCCGTAGTCGGCAGCTTATATAAATGGCTATAAGTGTGTGCCATTAATTCATTGGCTTTTTTGCTGGCAGCATAAAGCGAAACGGGATGATCCACACTGTCCTGTACTGAAAAAGGCATTCGGGTATTGGCACCGTATACTGAACTTGAGGAGGCATAAACCAAATGTTCAAGGTTATGGTGCCGACATCCTTCCAAGATATTAAGAAAACCGACAATATTGGACTCTATATAGGCATGCGGATTAGTGATGGAGTATCTAACACCAGCCTGAGCAGCTAGGTGCACTACCCTTTGTAGATTTTCTGTGGCAAATAAGTCTGCCATTGCCTGTCTATCGGCAATATCGAGTTTTAAAAATTTAAAGTGTGGATAGCTTTGTAATCGTGCCAATCTGGCTAATTTTAAATTGACATCATAGTAATCATTTAAATTATCTATGCCTATTACGTGATCACCTCTTTCCAAGAGACGTATAGCCTGCATGGAGCCAATGAATCCTGCGACACCTGTCACTAAAATTTTCAAAATATTTTCACTTTAAATGTCAATGGCATAAGGGATTATCAATAATGACAGGACGTCATCAATTGTTTACTGGCCTACCAATGCAATAATAAGTTAACCCAGCAGCTTTTAAATGCTTTGGTTCGTACAGGTTACGACCATCAAAAACAACTGACGCTTTAAGTTTTAGTTTCAATTGCCCAAAGTCGGGACTCCAAAAGTTTTTCCATTCCGTCACAATGCACAGCGCATCAGCATTATTCAATACTTCCATCTGGGTATTACACAACACCAGCCCCGTTTTGTTACCATAAATTCTTTTTGCCTCCGCCAAGGCTTCTGGATCATAAGCCTGCACGGTCGCGCCAGCTTCTATCAATGCCTCCAGCAAAACACGACTGGGGGCTTCTCGCATGTCATCAGTTTTTGGCTTAAACGATAAGCCCCACAATGCAAAGGCCTTACCCTTAAGTTGTCCGTTAAAATGCTTGTGAATCTTGTCGAATAGTACGTGTTTTTGCCTATCATTGACGCGCTCCACAGCCCCCAGCAGCTCCGCCTGATAGCCCATTTCTTTTGCCGTTCTTTCCAGCGCTTTAACATCTTTAGGGAAACAAGAGCCACCATAACCACAGCCTGGGTAAATAAAACTGTAACCAATGCGGCTATCCGAGCCAATACCATTGCGGACATGTTCAATATCTGCCCCCAAATGTTCCGCCAGATTGGCCAATTCATTCATAAAACTGATTTTTGTGGCTAACATGGCGTTAGCCGCATATTTGGTGAGTTCCGCTGAACGCACATCCATCGCAATAATGCGTTCATGGCTACGGTTAAAAGGCGTGTATAAGGCTTTTAAAAGCTCCGTAGTCCTGGGATTATCAGTACCTATAACGATACGGTCTGGCTTCATAAAATCAGATATTGCCGCACCTTCTTTCAAAAACTCAGGATTTGAAACCACATCAAATTCAATCGCTACGCCCCTAGCGCTTAAGGTGTTTTGAATCAGCTTTTTGACCTTATCCGCCGTACCCACCGGCACAGTCGATTTATCGACCACAACACGATATTCAGTCATGTGATCGGCAATCGCCTTAGCGACTGACAATACATATTGCAAATCTGCAGAGCCATCTTCATCTGGTGGTGTACCTACGGCAACGAACTGAAACAGGCCATGTTCAACTGCGATTTTTGCATCACTGGTAAAACGTAATCGTCCTGATTGATGGTTTTCTTTGACCATAGCCTCAAGGCCCGGCTCATAAATTGGAATGATACCCTGATCAAGATTATCAATTTTTTTTTGATCAATATCCATACAGAGTACATCGTTACCAACTTCCGCAAGACACGTACCTGTCACCAGACCAACATAACCCGTTCCAAAGATAGTAATTTTCATTTAAATTTTATTGTGAATAACTAATGTTATGCAGCCTAACAGAATAAATATAGTGAAACTTAACTCTGCCCTGTCTACTTACTTCCGCTGTTTGATGCTTAATTTGTCAAAAAATTAAGCATTTAGAATCATTTTTTCTCCAGACAATTTTCAAGCAATTGGATATATTTTTTAGCTAAAATATCACGACTGAATTTCATTGACGCCTGCAAACAATTCCCTTCAAATCTTATAATTTCTTTTTTATTTTCAAACATATAAAGTACCGCATCCACAATACATTGGACGCTTTCCGGCTCAATGACCAATCCACAATCATGCTCCATCAGTATTTTAGCACCATCACTTTGTTCAGGCATCCCAAGTATAACGGGTAATCCCATAGAAAAAGATTCCAACATTTTTGTCGGAATAGTGCCCATAATCAATGGATGAGTTTTTAATGGAATTAATGAAATATCGCACAGTGATAAAATACGCGGAATAATATGTTGCGGTTGTTTAGCAATAATACGAACGTTTGATAAAGCCATGGCGTTAAACTGCAACAACAGTTTTTCCCTCATAACCCCGCCGCCCACAAAAATAAAAACGACGTCCTTGTATGCCTGCAATTGCTGTGCCGCTTCAAGTATTTTGAATAAATCGTACGCTCGCCCATGATTGCCAACGTAACCTATTACAAATTTATTGTCGAGCGCGTATTGTTTTGCAAAATCAACATCCTTAACAGTAACAGGACTGTATCGAGATAAATCGACACCATTGACTATTATTTGAATTTTATCCGCCGGTATTCCTCGCGCAATTAAATTATTTTTTAATCCTTGCGTCACGGCAATAATTAAATCCGCTTGCCGGTATAAAAATAATTCCAACCATTCCACGCATTTTAAAAGCCAATTTTCTTTCATCTCCCCTACGGCAATTATAGACTCCGGCCATAAATCCCGCATTTCAAAAACGAAAGGTCTTCTTTTTACTTTAGCGAGCGCCCAACCTGCACAAGCAGTAAAAAATTGCGGTGAGGTTGCAATAATGACATCCGGTTGTTTCTCGAATAATCCCGCAAAAAATCCAGAAACCATAAATGAAATAAAATCAAAAACCCTTTTAAAAAAACCATTATTAGCCGTTATAAAAGTTTTGACCCGCACGATACGAATGCCATTTTTTTCTTCTAGCGAATACCAATTATTTTTATAGCCTTCATGGACAATACCTTCAGGAAAATTCGGCGCGCCAGTAATTACCGTTACTTGATGCCCCATCTGAATCCAGCGCACCGCATGTTCATAAGTGCGTGTTGCGGGAACATTGCTTTCAGGCGGAAAATTATCACTTAAAAATAAGATTTTCAATCTAACAAAACATAAATAAAAAACTAAAGGGGGAAGTTGTTAC
>JABFRM010000274.1 GCA_013141155.1 Methylococcaceae bacterium
CCGGCCTGCGGGGCGTAGCGCAGACCAGCCGCCCTCGGCAAACAGGTCAATCACATTGCGCACGGTCGGATAACTTAATCCCACCATCTTTACAATCTGCATCACCTTTATCCCTTGTTTATACAACCGCGCCACTTGCTTTCGCCGCTCGTGCAGTTGCCCCAATGTTTGATACCTTGCGTCTTCTTTTTCCATACAGGTGGGACACAATATAACGTTATAAATTCAAACTTCATAAGGCCGTATCTATAGCCTTTAAATTAAGTACAAATACTTTTTAAAAATTTATTTCTGGATAGTTAGCAGGCATAAAAATATTGTGTGTCCTTTCTTCATTTTTAAAGATTCCATTAATTAGTGACATACCGCAATTAATTGGTTGCGCCAAGGGCGCAGAGTTTAATTCTGCTATCTGGGGCGATGATGCAAAACACCATTCGACAACCTATTCTTGTCACTTGGTTTGATTTTCAACACGCCATACAAAATGTCAAATAAACTCGTTCAAAGCATAGTACAAACCTTCATTACACCCAATCTTTTGGCAACCCTATAACGATCACTTGAAAGTGAGGGCTTTATGCCCAATAGAAACCAACAGCTGACTTAGCCAGATTGATTGTCAGTCATTGTCGGTTGCATCCATTTACCGGATTTTATCTCTAAGGTTGCTTGATGGCGTACTGCAATATCCACCCATATCGAGTCAAGACGCAAACAGTCTTGCAACGTTAAGGAAGATTGCATCAGGCCATAGCTGTGTTCGTAAAGATCATAAAATAACCAGCAATGCGGGACTTCATTTAGGGCTCCCGGAAAAAGGCGACAAGGCATACGATGATCCAGACCATCGCCAAGGCCATATTTTCGATTAGAGCACTTGATGCTGATCTCTCGCTGGGTCAAAATATTGTCATCGTCTTCATCAAAGGTTGGATCATTTTCATCTAAGATATAGTAAAGCGTTGCGTCGATTTCGTAATCGTCCAATGGATCATTGGGATCGGCAACACAAGCTTTCAGATGTCCACTTTCTTTTGCTCCCAAATCACACAAATACGCTTCAAGGTTGGATAATCTTTGGTTAAAACATACCAGCTGGTTAATTTCATCGGTCGTAAATTGACTTTTATCATGGGTAAGGTCTGCATCAAAGTGCTCAGACAACTTGAAAAGCTGTTGTCGAAGACTACTGATAAAACAATCCAAACTGCTGATCTTCATACTCAAACCTACTATCTGATCACGTTGCTTGGGAGTCATGATGAATATCCATTTTCTGTTATCGGTAAAATTGATGACTAGAATAGCTCGCTCTTGCGACAAAATAGGACATTTGCAAATAGTTAGATTCATGAATACAGCCTAAAATCAATCATAAGACGAAATGAGAGCAAACTAGCTTTGTTTCATTGTAATGGCTATGCGATTAACTTAACCCCGAACCCCATACAGATCACTTCAGCATTTAACTGCGTTTGATTTCAATAGTGTTGTGAATTAAGTGTATTTTCCCGCAGCGGATTTTAGGCATTTTGCTATTTCTTCCCGCAGGAATATTGGCTCAATTACTTCAATCCCGTCTCCTTGCGACAAAATCCACCAGCGTAACTGCCAACTGTCAATAACGGTGGCGGTAAGATGAAAGCAATCATCAATTTCCAGCAGGGTTTGATCCTTGGATAAAGCTGTTTCCCGTAAGTAATTTGCCAGCTCATGGCTAGTATAGGCTTTCAGTCGCAAGGTGCCATCTCCAAAATGCAGGGCACCGCTGGCGATATAGGCATCCAAATTAAAGTTGGCGGGTCGTGCTGCGGGATGGTCAGTGGCCATGACTTTGTGTATACGATGCAGTGCATAAAGACGTATGTCTTCATATTCGAATGCCGTGGCGACTAGGTAGGCAATTGACCCGCGTTGTACTAAGGCCAATGGATGCAAAGTTTGAATAGAACTTTTTTCAGCATTGGCCGCTTCATACTGAATTTCGACTTGTCGGTCATAGAGTAGCGCCGTCTGCACCACATCCAATACCACGGCATTTATATTCGGCGGCAGCAAGGGCAATGCTGGCGGCACATGGCGGACTTTATCTTTCCAATGCCCTGCTACGTTATCTTGCCGCAAACTTTTCAGTTTGACCTGAGCTTGGTTGAAATGCGCCTGCAAACTGCTGAGCATGGCTTGCGGCAACAAAGGTTTTAACAAATCTTCCACCAAACGCAAAGACAGCGCTTCCGCCAAGGTAATGGCTGGTAAATTGGCACTTGCCCCTGGATTCCAGTACCAGCCGTATGGCTTGCCTTTGTCATTACACAAGATTGGGAATGGTTGAGATAAATCCTGCAAATCGCGTTCGACTGTACGCTTAACAACACTATACCCAAGTTTGTGCAACTCCCTTTGTAAGTTTAGGCTAGTTATTCCTGGTGGTTTGGTGGGCAGTAGTTTTAACATTTCCCATTGGCGGGAGACGGCGTTAAGGTCGCTGTTGCGGGGCATAAACTACCTCTTATTGGGAAGTCACGACAGTATAGATTGCATTATGGATTTTGTTTACTGTCCCCTTGGTAGGAACAAGCCTATGGCAGTGAACAAATTGGGGGTTTCGTGCCGCCCATTATAATAATCCAATGGCAAACACCCATCACGATGCGCTGGGAGAAATAGGCAGATAGTTTTTGATACAGCGTTGAGACTGCAAGATCATCATCATTTTTTTCAGGTGAATCATCCATATTTACCGATAAACCTATTTTTATGGCAGCAAATGCCATTTTCAGCATTGAAGCTAAGTTGATCACTGACGGTGCAGTAATGCCTCCCTGCTAAAATGGCGGCAATTGTAGGTTTTCCACAAGCAGTCTAACCCAGTAACAATACGAAACCATGTTCTACTAATACCTTTGTATTTTTATTATAAGCAGCGGTTATGACAAATTTTGACAAATCACCACCTAATGCACTTAGAATTTTACCCAACTATGTCTAAGCTCGTTCATCTAAAATCTGGCTAGACCACCAAGCTAGCACCTTTGATTGTTTATCGGCCATTCTGACTAACTTAATACCAAACTTTCCGAAAACGACTTGTATTCATAAAGCATCATTCCTATTTCTCTTTAATTAACATGTAAAGACACTATTCTCTAAATATCACATTTATTATCAACCGTTTCTGGCTTCAAGATTTTCTCAATACCGCTTTCAGTTAGTATTTTTTTGTAGAGAAAAAGGGTACGCAAGTCAATAAGACGTTGAAAAGTTGAAATATTCTCTTTAGTCCAACTCTGTTTTTTCAAGTCATTCGGGATGATCTTATTCCATTCGCCTGGATTTGTAACAAGATCAGCATTGTTTTCAAGTGGTTCAAAAGCAGCTTTACCTCGTGCACGATTTTTCCTTGAATCAAGCCAGCGAAAATTCCCTAAAGAATTTCCAACTAGTTCGCGTTGCCAGCGAAAATTGGCAGAAATAGCATCATCAGTATTAATATCTTGGTGCAATCGATTTGTTTTATCTGTCCAATGAAAGCCGAAGAGATCATGAGGAATAATGTGATCAAGATCGATTGGCAGGTCATCATCACGGTCAGAGGTAGGGTCATAATTGCTGTAATTTTCTGTAATATAACCTCGTTGGAGCCACATAAGAGCACGCTGGATCAACTCTCTATTGGTGGAAAGTACACGCAAAGCTTCACCTGGCTTGCGATCTCTATCAAGATCAGCTGCTTTAAATCGATCTACCCAAGAGTGAAGAATATAGCCTTCTTTCACAACTTCGCACATTACTTCATCCTGTAATTTATTCAGATCGTCCTCCCTAGGAATAAAATAAGCGATGTCATCTTCCTCGTATTCGCTTATTAGTCTGTATATTGCAACTTGTCCTAAAAACCAACCTTCATTCCTAACATGTTGAAAAGCCCGCCAAGCAGCTTTTTCATGGTTTCTGACAAAAAACAACCAATACAGAGTGAAAGAACAGAGCATCGTACGATCATCTTTTTCCCACGAATGATGCCTCCCCTGTTTAACAGCAAAAAGAATAAGCACATCTATTAATTCGTGCGGCAGGCGAGCCAATAACATTGCCGGCAATCCTCTTGGATTATCACTTATATCGTATGTCAAAGTATCGCGTATATTTTTAAGGGATGTTTCAAGTAGGCCTGTTTCAGAACCTTTTGGGATTAATTCAAGAAATTTTCGTTCAACAGCATTTTTATCATGCAATTGGGTAACTGATTTTGGATTGGGACGACCAATAATCTCCCATTCTTTTGCTTTTTCCCATGGCTCCAAAGTTTTTGAAACTCGTATAGCCGCCAAAACCAAATCGACTTCGCTGGCGATGCGGCCAATACCATCAGCCATAATTTTTCGCATTTGATCATGAATGTATGGATAGCTCAGCTTGATGATTGAATAGGTCAATTCATCATCTGAAAGTCGGGTTCCACCTTGCCCAAGTCGTCCGAAATAGCGAATATATTCAACTTGGTCCGCAACGATTTTATGAGAAACTTCCTGAAGAACGACAGGAATGTTTAGCGCATTTTTTAAAGCGTCTACAAATTTCTCCACTTTTTCACAATCAATACCATCCAAAGTTGAAAGATATTCGATTGTGACATTTGCAGATTCATTGAGAATACGATTGCAAATTTCAGAAAATGAAATGGCATGAGATGAATTAATCAAGTCTTTACCAGTAGCGCTATCAAATACTGTCTGTGGGGTTGCATCTTCACCGTATTGCTTTCGCCACTCTTCCCACTTGGCTTGCCTTTTACTTAATTCAATTTTTTGATTTGGAGAATCCGTCCTATAGCCAAAGGGTTGCCCCTTGCTGCTTATGCGTAACTGGAAAGATAAATTCGAGCTAGCGTTAGGCGTTACTAAATCGATCCAAAGTTTACGGCCATTACTCATTTGCCCTTTGCCCAAACCCAACAGTACTGCAGTCATGCGCTGCTGACCATCAAATAGCTCAAAGTCATCTTTATTGACTTCCCTTGTATTTCCATCGAAATCACGTGCCATGCTGCTTGCAGAAGTAACATCAAATTCCACGCGATGAACCATCATCATTCCGGCGGGGTAACCACGCAATAAACTGTCCCAGTAGTTTATTACTTGCTCGTTATTCCAGACGACAGATCGTTGTATCGGGGGTAACCGTAACGTACAGGAAGAATCAGAATAACTCCAGGCTGCGAGTTCAGCGATGGTTAGCGACTCAACTGGCTTACTTTTGAACAACTCCCTAATTTTTCTAGTTGATTCGAGCTGAGCAACCAGTCCTATATTGGAGCTTCTGCCCGTATCTCGGCAGAGTTTATCGTATGCGGAGTGGGCTTCAACAGAGGCAATACAGTTTTCCCCTTTGCTTTTAAAATACTCACGTAGCACATCTGTCAAGATATCAAGACCGACAGCATCAATTATGTCAATTTTTTGTTGTGCACTTAGCTTTGAAAATTTAAACTCAGCACTCGAAGAATCCAATATTTCACGGATATAAATTTCTTTAATCGGATTCTCATTTTTATCCAATACCTTAAGGTCATTAATGGAATATCGATTTTCATTCATTTTGTTAACTCAATTTATAATTACGATTTAATAATCTAGATATACGTAAGTGACTACAACTCGGTAGTGGTCATTTAATACCCCCAACTCTCATGCCTAACCGGTAACCTGTTCAATTCTTCCTTGTACAATCGCCATTTAGGGATGAACTGATCCATAAACGCTATAAAACGGCTATTATGAGTGGGCTCCAGCAAATGGGTTATCTCATGCACGACGATGTATTCCAGGCATTCGGGTGGCTTCTTGGCCAGATCGGTATTGAGCCGGATGCTTTTAGAGCTTGGGCTACAACTGCCCCACTTCGTTTTCATCCGTTGTACATAAAACCTTTCCACCTTCACGCCCATAAGCGGCTCCCATTTTGCGATCAATATCGGGACGGCTTCTTTTAATTGCTCGCGATACCAGTCTTCGAGTTGTTCTTGCTTTTTTTCGTTACTGGTGG
>JABFRM010000234.1 GCA_013141155.1 Methylococcaceae bacterium
TCGGTGCAATCCTTAATGCAGTTTCTACGGGTAGCGGAATAATCCTTGACTGATTTACGAGGGGACTTAAAACTGGATAAAGATTTTTAATTGTTTCAGGGCCAGTATTGTCCATAAAAATTAAGGTTTTGTTTTTTAATAGCCATTTCAATAAATTAAGTTTATTTTTATCAAAAAAATGGTTAATAAAATCAAATTTTGGTTTATCAGTTATTTTTAAAAACCTTTGTTCCCAATAGGGTGCATATACATCCCAAATAAGGAATCTCGCTTCAGTTTTTCTAAAATATTTGACGAATATATTTTCCTGTCCATTAAAACCTATAATCACATTTCTTGAACCAACAAGCTTCTGCAATTCATGGGTTTTTATGTTATCAAGATAGTTGATGACCCCAAGGTGTGACGCAAATTTCCTTACATGATTAGCAATATGACCATTTTGATAATCCAATATCTGATATGAAATACCCGATATTTCAAATTGTCGGCATAATCTAATAACTAACGACGAAACCCCTCCAAATTCCGAATCAAGGAACATAAATGTGGGTATATTATCGATTTTGTCGTTTGATCTCATTCAGTTTACCTAAATTATTACGTTATAAAATATCAAAGAACCAGATTTGTTTTCGCAGTCCTTACTTAATTTAGGGGGAAATATTTTAGTCAACATGGTTATAAGTTTATAAATTTATATTTTCTCTTGCCTCAAACCAGACATTTAAATATTTTTTAAAAACTAATTCCCTAACCGCAAGCGCCTACCCAAATTAACCATCTTTATCAATCGTGCTACTGCAAAGCAACCAAAACCAACAGACAAACCTATTGCAGCAGGAATACCCCATTCTGTATTTGTTGACAATAGCAGCACGGCAACACAAAGCGTCAAAGTTACGACAAGCAACCAGAAAACGGCACTTGTCCACATAAATTGAATGCGTCGCCATGCCAAAAAATATACCAGTGGCAAGTAGTAAACATAACAAGCCAGAAAAGCGATCCCGGTAATTTGCAATCCCATACTAGGCAATAGGACAGCAACTAAACACCCCATCAACAGAAAGCCCATTGTGTCTGTCCAGAAAAAGGTTTTCCCCGCCCCAGCAGCCAAAATGACAAAACCCATCGGCCAGCTAACTACCTTTAACAAATCGCCTAATATTTGCCAACGCAAGACGTCAATCGCAGGAGAAAATGCCGATGAATACAATAAATTTACAATCCAAGGCGCTAAACCAATCATGGCGATGAATATCGGCGCACTCAGTAACAGTGCGATTTCGGTTTGTTCGTTAACCAATCGGCTTGCCGCTACTTTGTCATGGATGATTCCAGTGAGCCGCGGGTAATAGTCGGCACCCATAGCACCCAACACAAAACCAATATATTGCATGGAAATAGCCCAAGCTGCCTGAAAGTGGCCTACTGCTTCTAGACCTAGTTGATTACTGACGGACACACGAATCCACAATTGCACTACTGTCTGCATTAGGCCAGCAGCCATAAACGGTAATCCTAATTGTAAAAAAATTTTCCATTGCGCCAACAAATCTTGCAAACTAATATCAACAGCCTTGGTTTTAGGTAACTTGGATACATACAAGTGACCCAATAAAAAATTAAACAGTGGCCCGATTAAAATAAAAGCCCATAATGCAACGCCGCCCCATTGCCATAAAAGTCCAATACCTAACACGGTATTAAGGATAGCGCCATAAACACTCAGCTTAGCCATGTCACCAATGCGGCGCATACCTTGAATGAGGGCCCCCTGCGATGCACTAGCGACAGAAAATGCAACGCCCAACGCAAGCCAACCGACCATTTGTGTATGCTCAACACCACCCAAGACCCTTACGGCGAGTATCTCACGCAATGACCAGACAACCAGCGCACCTGTCGTTGCGAGCATTAACATACCCCAAAACATCGCCCGCCTAACAATGGCTAATGCATTATCATCTTGTTTACCAATGGCTTCCGCTATTTGGCGTGTGCCTATGGTACCGATTCCCAGACTGGCTATTGTGGTCGCCGTAGACATAAGCCCTGTATATAGGCCAACTAATCCTATTCCAGATGGCCCGAGCAATATTGCAAGCACTTTAGTGCGCAGCACACTAATTAAGATATTGATGACCGAAGAGCCACCCGTGATTGAGGATGTTTTCAGGATACGACGATAAGAGCTTACTTTATCAGTCATATTTTTGAAACTGCTAACAATGCTTTAATAGTCACTTCAACGCTAGCTTTATCAAGATGAGGCCCAATAGGCAAACTCAACACATTTTGATGAATCTTTTCTGCAATAGGAAAATCATCCTTATCAAAGCCCAGTTCAGCATAAGCCGCCTGAAGGTGCGGCGGGATTGGATAATGAATTAAGGTACTGATTCCCAGTTGATTTAAGCGTTGTTGCAACGCTTCCCGTTGCGGATGTTGTACTACATAAAGATGCCAAACCGGTTCAGCCCATTCTGGCACAAACGGCAATATTAACCCCGTATCTGCCAACTCCCTAGTGTAATGCCCTGCAACTTCGGCCCTACGCGCATTCCAGCTGTCCAATACTTTAAGCTTAGCCCTTAGTGCGGCTGCCTGAAGTGGATCGAGACGGCTGTTGAAGCCACGCACATCATTCACATATTTCACTCGCGAGCCATAATTACGCAACACGCTAATACGCTCAGCAATATCTGCATCGTTGGTGGTAATGGCACCACCATCGCCTATTGCACCCAGATTTTTGCCGGGATAAAAACTCCAGGCAACCACATCACCCTGTGCGCCTAATGCTTTGCCTTGATAGCGTGCACCATGTGCTTGGGCGCCATCTTCCAACACACGTAAGCCAAATTTTCGGGAAACCGCCAAAATGGGTTCCATATCCGCTGGTTGACCGTAAAGATGCACCGGTAAAATGACTTTTGTGCGGGGAGTAATGGCCGCTTCTATGCGCGTGGGATCTATATTATAAGTGGCGGGATCAGGTTCAACAGGAACCGGTATTGCGCCGCACTGACTTACCGCCAGCCAGGTCGCGATATAGGTATTAGACGGTACGATCACTTCGTCCCCTTCCCCTACGCCTAACGCTAACAAAGCCAAATGCAAAGCATCCAGCCCATTGGCAACACCGACACAATATTTTGCTTCGCAATAAGCGGCATATTCAGCTTCAAAGGCTTCAACTTCAGCGCCGAGTATGTACCAACCTGAGTTGAGGACGCGATCAAAACCTTGCTCTAGTTCTGAACTTAATTCTTGCTGCGCTGCTTTTAGATCAAGAAAAGGGATTTTTTCGCTTTCTGCCTCTCTTAATGCCAACTGATAAAAATCATCTGGGTGCATCGCCAAGTTAGACATAACGATGAATTGTTTATCCAACGTCAACACTTTAGCATTCACCAATTGAGCAGACAACTCAATAAGATAATCATCCATATCTATCTCAGCAAGAGGTGCGTCAAAATCTACATAAGATGGCGTTTTAATAATTTTGCATTTCTTTTCAAAGATTAAATAGTCTTGATAATACTCTTTATAGTGTTTTTTAAATACAAATCTTAGGTTATGCAACTGAGAAGAGGATAAAAAGGCTTGTTCATATTTTAAGCAAAAAATAACAATATCAGAATACTTAGCACTAATACCCGCTCTATCGGTAATAATGTCAATAACAAAATTATTATCGAATAGATACACTTATAACCTCCTTAATGATTCTGAAAAAGGACTGGATGAGATACCAAATTTCTCACGAAATTTTTCTTGTAAACCCATTATATTTTTAGGCTCTTGAATTTCTCGCTGTCTTTTTTCAAAATATCTTTCCATAATGGCAATGCCTCTTAATTCTTTATAGTCAAGACTGTGAAATTGATTAGCAGCTAAGTCAACATCAATATTGATAACATCAGTTTTAATCTCTTCAAAGCCTGGCAGGTCTTTAATAAACCACCCTTGATCTAGTTTTACGGCTTGGACTTGCATAGCATTTTCCTCACGTTAATTACTTATATTTTCCCAGTTTATTTATTTTCTTGAACTGCGACAATGAACTGGTCATAGTCCCGAATATAATCAGCCGAATCATAATATTCAGAGGCAAAAACCAATAGGCAAGCATCAAGTGAGTAGTGGTATTGAATTCCCCAAGTCATTGGGGGAAGGTAAAGTCCTTTCGCCGGTGAATCTAATATAAATTCTTCTCGGTTATAACCATCATCAGCAACAACATTACAACTGCCCCTTATGCACACTAAAAATTGTTTACAGATTTTATGCGCATGCTCACCCCTTGTTTCTGCGGTTGGCACATCAAAAACTAAAAAATAGCGCTTGGATTTGAAGGGTATATCTTTTTCAAATTCTCCAGCCGAAAGGTTTCCTCGCAAATCAGAAACCAAAGTTAATTGTTGTAAAGTAACCTCTTTAACTTTTGAACACTTTGTTGCTATTTTTTCATCCTTAACTTGATGCGCCGCGCCAATATCAATCGCAGTTGAAACATATCCGGTTATAATCGCCGGATTGCCTTCAACAATCGCCAAAGGCGGGACGGATCGAGTAACAACAGAGCCGGGTTTCACTTGCGCCCGTATGCCAACGATTACACCCGCTAAAACAGTTGCATTTGCACCAATGACCGCGCCAGCCCTAATTTCAGCAGCAACCGTTGATAAGTTATCTTCTTTTCCCAGAATCGCAGCATTTGCTCCAACCGTTACATCATCGTTAATTTTAACGTCTAAACCAATATACGCACCTGGCATGATCTGGGCGGAAGTTGCTATAAAAGCATGATTAGTTTCTTTTTGCTGCATGTTGAAACGCCCTTAATTTATGATTACAGGTAGAGGAAGATATTTTTTATACCGTTTTTGAGCCTCAAAAATTCGTTCGTCACTTATTCGATATAAATAATCCAGTTCCGTAGCATCGACTCTCATCGCCCCAAATCGCTCATGAAACCGCCATACCGTTTCGTTACCCTTACGCACATCAAAATGCGCAGACTGAAATTTTAAATGATCAATAGCATAGGCATAAACCATTAACGAAGACTCTATGGCGGCTGTTGACGGCGCACCTACTTTTAATATCCAACTTCCCCAACAAAAACTATGGCCTTGCGCATCATAAAGACGCACGGTGCCTAATGGCTCACCTTGCAAATTTTCAATAATGAAATAGGCTTGATCATTTTGCTTACTATACAAATTAAGCCACGTTTTTTGTTTTTCAAGATCGGCGGTGGTTGCACTAAGATAACGTGATTTTTGGCTATCGGTACGCAATTCAAGTATAAATGCAGCATCATGCTCATTAGCATCACGAAATATCAACGTCCTTCCCAATATTTGTCTGGCTTTACGAATCTCGGGCAAGCGGTTTGAACCCATCATTCGCCCCCACATAGCCGATAATTCTGGCTGGGTTGCCTACCGTTGCGGTGCGATCCGGCACAGAGCGCGTTACTACTTCTCCCACCATGGCAGCTAAGCCAAAGGTTGTATTCGGTATGATAACCGCGGCCCCCACCAATAGAACAGCCCTTACGCAGAACAGTGTACGGGAGTTTATCGTTGGTAAACGTGACGTTAGGGCCAATAAAAACGTTATGCTCAGCCCTCAATCCATCCCAAAGCGGCACATCACTTTTAACCGTAACGTTGTCGCCAATAACAATATCCTTTTCTATTAACACTTGAGCACAAATAGTACAGTTAGCACCGATTTTAGCATTGGCTAATATCACGCAAAACGGTCCAATACGCGTGTCGTCACCAATACTTTGGCTTTTTACGTCCGATAATATGTGAATATTTTTTGACATATATCCTATGGGTTTTTTAAAGTTATCTGAAGATTAATTTATTTTACGTTAGCGTAAATATCAATCCATCACCCTGGGGGTGGCTCAACTTAACAGTATCCGCGAATAGTTTTGAAAATTAAAGGCTTGGCAAGTTAATCATGTAAACATAATGTTTTCTATTTAAATAAGTATTCTCACAGTAAAGT
>JABFRM010000332.1 GCA_013141155.1 Methylococcaceae bacterium
AAACGTCGCCATTTCAAAGTGAAATAGTGATAAGTCAGTTAATGAACCGAAGAATTATTGCCACTAAAAATCCGTAATGGCTAAGCAATGCTAAGAATGCCAAATCCTGTCCGACAGGCTCCTAGCGAGGAGGTATCGACCAAACACCCGTTTTTCGGGCTAATCGTGCTTATTAGTAAATAATTTCTGGCGCTATTTGAAATGCAGTGAATAAAACACCTTCATCGAAACATGGACAATAAATTTAAACACGTTCCTGCAAACGCCCCTGCCAAAGTGTCATTTTCAATTTTAAATCCGCCACATCCAGCGTCGTCAGCTGTCGCTGTTTTAACAAACGCTTACCCGCCACCCACACATCAGTCACCTGCTGACGACCGGCGGCATAGACAATATGCGAAATCGGGTCATAAATCGGCAGCGTTTCCAGCTCGTCCAAATTAACCGCCACTACATCCGCCGCTTTGCCAATTTGCAAGGAACCGGTTATATGTTCAATACCTAACGCTTTCGCGCCATTTAAGGTCGCCATCGTTAAAGCCGTCATCGCAGGCACGGCGCTGGCATCTTCCGCCACGCCTTTGCCGAGCAATGCCGCAGTCCGCATTTCGCCGAACATGTCCAAGTCATTATTACTGGCTGCACCGTCCGTACCCAGTGCAACATTGATACCCGCTGCCAAACATTTCGCCACCGGACAAAAACCGCTGGCGAGTTTGAGGTTGGATTCTGGGCAATGCACGATATGTGCGCCTGCTTCGCTAAACATTTTGATCTCGCTGTCTTTGAGTTGCGTCATGTGTACGGCGATAAACGAGGGATTGATTAGCCCCAGTTTTTGTAGGCGCTGCAAAGGCCGTTGACCCGTTTGTTGCAATTGCTGCGTAATTTCGTTTTGCGTTTCATGAACGTGCATGTGAACAGGGAGTTCCAGGTCATCTGCCAAAGTGTGCATGCGTTGTAACGCTTCGTCTGATACCGTATACGGCGCGTGGGGCGCAAACGGCGTAGTAATCAACGGCTGATGGCGCATTTGATCATGCAGCGCCAAGCCTTTTTCCAAATACATATCGCTGTTGTCCGCCCAAACCGTCGGAAAATCAATCAAGATCAGCCCAACACTGGCGCGGATGCCGTGGCGGATAGCTTGTTGCGCGGTAATGTCGGGGAAAAAGTACATGTCGTTAAAACACGTCGTCCCACCCCGGATCATTTCGGCAATCGCCAAATCCGTGCCGTCTTTTACAAACGCCGCACTCATCCACTTGCTTTCCAAAGGCCAAATATGATTTTGCAGCCAATCCATTAATGGCAGATCATCCGCAACGCCACGCATCAACGTCATGGCGGCGTGGGTGTGGCTATTGATCAAGCCAGGGATCAACGCATGTTGTAAACAATGCTCAACGTGGGTGGCTTGGTATTTTTGCTCCGCCTCGACCGTTGGCAGTAAGTCGATAATCTTGCCGTCATTAATTGCCAGACTATGATATTCATGGCAAACAGCCGTCGGTTCTACGGGAATAATCCAGCGGGCGTGGATGAGAGTGTCAATGTGCATAAGGTTGTCCGGTGTATAATAGTCAAATTATGATTACTTTAGCATTTTTAACCAAACCATGAACCACCTCAGCCAATACTTTGGCTTTTTGCAATTCCTGCGATGGACTGACAACGTTTCACAAATCTTGGGGCAATCAATGATCACGTTTTTGCTGCTACAATGACAATTGTTTATGTATAGATGAAAAACCTTTATGGATACGCTATTTTGCTGTTTAGCACACGCAAAGTAGAAAGCAGCAACCCATCTCGGCAGACTGAAAACCGTCAATACAATCGCAAATGGCTTAGCCAACGCACCAAAATTCCCAACCCCTTGGAATTTTAACCACGATAAAATATTAGCGCTTTATCGGCAAACCAATAGCGGCAAATGTCTGGTGATTACCGTTTTGACTATAGCTCTCAGCACCTCGGTATCAGTTGCGCTATATTTTCTACTTTGTCACGTTGCAGAGAAAACAAATGAAATACCACCTTCCAGAAAATCATGGCCTTTCAACGCAAATTGTAAGCAACCTAGTTTTTAAATCTGACGGAACTCCAGCATTAACAGATGCACAATACGCATCACTTGAAGCAGGAGTGGGTCAAGGCGAAAGTTTGTTAGTAGTTTCCCCTACTTCAACAGGTAAAACCCAAATCGCAGTATGGGCAATCGCCAAAGGAATTGAGAAAGGCTGCAATACGGTTTATTTGGTAACTCACAGAGCTTTAGCCAAACAGAAATTTGATGATTTCAAATCTATATTATTGGATAAGTTTTTGGATACTAATGGGGCTGCTCTTGTTATCGCTACTGGCGACTATGTCGTAAATGTAGAGGGTGATACTCCAACTGACCCTCTTAGCGTTCCTCTATTGGTGGCGACTTATGAGAAATACTTGGCACTGTTATCTGCATCAGGCATCCCAACAGATATGGGTAAGACAGTTGTTGTATGTGACGAGATTCAGCTAATTGGGGATAAATCCAGAGGGCAGAACGTTGAAATTCTTTTGACGATGATCCGTAATGCTGGCTGGAAGCAGTTTGTCGGACTCTCGGCTGTTTTAGAGTCAAGAGATGCGAATGATCTTGCAAATTGGCTGGGTGTAACTTTAGTAACTCAACATGCCAGAGAAAAACATCTACGCTATGAATGCTGGAGTCAAAACGGAATTGCTACCGTTACATCAGAGCAGCCGGAAAACATTCAAGAAAATTTGCCGCGTCCAACAGGAGTAAATCTTGATCCGGTGTCGATATTGATTTCTCTTCTTAATCAAAAAGTCAAACCTGTGCCAATTATCGTATTCTGTATGAAAAAACAGGACATGTACGATCTCGCGGAACAACTTCTTCCTCAGTTCTCCAAAGGCGGTCCAACTCAACTTGGGAGCGATGGGATAGCGATAAACGGGCTTATTTTCCTATTGAAACCTCAGAATTTCACAACATGGCAGGTCGCGTAGGACGAATGGGCTTTGAACACGAACAGGGGCGTGTCATATTCTTAGCTAAAACTGCAACTGAAATCTATAACGCGAAGCGGTATCTCGATCTGGGCGCAATGCCGTCGCTTGAATCGCGTGTTATGCCCCAGCGATTTAACCAGCTTGCGCTACAGCTTGTGGCATCAGGATTGTGCAACTCAAGATATAGCTTGGAAAAACTGATATGTACAACATTAAGTGCCTTACGAGAACAAGATAGAAATAGTACAAGTTTCTCACGATGGCCTACACAGTTATCCGCTGCTATTGACGAATTACTTGATGAAGGGCTGCTCATTGAGACCAGTACGGGGGCTTTATCTGTCACTCCGGTGGGTAAAGCTATCGGTTATAGCGGCTTATTACCTGAAACGGGAATTTTTCTGCTGAACTATGTTGTAGATAAAGCTGAACGACTTGTTCAATATTTGCCTAAACCTGACAATCCTGGAGACATGTATCGTTTCGCATACTTGCTTTTCTGCACTTGTTTTTCTTCGCCAGAATTTAGACCTTGTAATGGAAAACCAGCAACTCGTTTTTTGCCATGGCCATTAGGTCAATCTATCTTATTTGACCCGGATGTTTTCCGTGATGACTTGCCTGAACCTGTTTGGCACGCAGACATTTTTCCGATAAACGCCGCGAAATTGAGTATGGATTGGGTCGATGGAGTTGAAATTGCAAAATTGGAGAAAAGTCTTCCCAGCTTGAGTGCGGGAATGCTTGGGGAAATGTTCCGAAATCTCGTCTGGGCTTTACAAGGATTTTCAGCAATCATTGCCGCCTCAGCAGATTTAGCAGTACATAATTCTTGCAGACCCAAAGTGCTTCGCAATGCCGATGATAAAATTGAACTGCTCAGGAAATTACCGCGTGTTATCCAGCGGCTCGGTATTCGAGCAGCAGAAGGATTGCCCGATGATACACTATGGATGACAAGCCTAAATATCCCTAATGCAGCATTTAGGTTATTTCGCCATGAAATTATTGCGCTACGCGGCCTTGGTTATTCAACACCAGAACAAGTCATGTTGAGTTCGCCAGAAGCCAGCGAAGCGAGAATAAAAGCATTCGCTAAAGTCAAGCCAGCCCCCCAAGCTAAAGCCAATTGGCTTCGGGACGCTTGTCGAGACTGGAAAATGAATCAAAGAAAGCGTGCGGCTGAAAGGCACTTAAAAAGAGCTAGAAGTTGTAGTAATATTGATTTGGTCAGCGCTTATTACAATAAAAAAGGTACTGAGTTTGAGCAAGTCTTTGAAAATATTTTGACGGTTTTAGGTGTTCAATTTGAAAGGCTAGATGATCAAAGCAAAACCGGTGCACCTGACTATTTAGTTCTTCTCAAAGATTCACCAGCTCTTATTATTGAACTCAAATCCAAGCAGGGCGATGGTCTTGTTGACTACAACAAAGCAACAGAGGTTCTTGCTGCGGCGATAATTCATGGTTACGGGGATACTTTCTGTGTCACATTGTGTCATCCGGGTGTTGATCCAAGTGTGCCAATGGTAATTGCAACTTGTGGCAAATTAAGTGTCGTTGAAAGTCATGATCTTGGCGAAGCTTTGCTACGAATTTGCGAAGGGAAACTTTCACAAAATCAGCTTTGGCATTGGTTAGCGAGCCCTGGTCAAGCGTTAGTCGCTGATCTGCCTTTCCGAGAATACCTAACAGGATAGGTTGTTTTTTTATCAACTGATGTTACGCAGGCATCCAGAAGAATCAATAGCTGTAAAACCACTAATATTATTCAACTAATTCTCATTTTTAATCAACAATGACTACTACTTCCCAACCCGCACTCGTACAAGCTTTGCAATGGACGGGCAACTCCCTAAAAGTCCTCGACCAACGCAAACTACCAGAAACCATCACTTACGATGTCTACACTGATGCCACTGGCGTTACCGAAGCCATCGCCACCATGCGCGTGCGTGGCGCGCCTGCAATTGGCATTGCCGCTTCGTACGGCGTGGTGTTGTCGGCACAGCAACATTTTCAAGCAGGTACTAGCGATTGGCGCGAACGCATTGCAGCCGACATCCAACAACTGGCAGCCTCACGCCCAACAGCAGTGAATTTATTTTGGGCGTTAGATTTAATGCGGCAAGCCTTGGCAGAAGCCATTGATGATCCCCGCCCCGCCTTACAAGCCCTCGCCATCAAAATCCATCACGATGACCTTGCCGCCAATCAACGCATGGGTGAATTGGGTGCAGACCTGTTGGCAGGCGCAAAAGGCGTAATGACCCACTGCAACGCCGGTGCATTGGCCACAGGTGGTTATGGTACGGCATTAGGCGTTATTCGTAGCGCTTGGAAACGTGGCCTGAAAACCGTGTATGCAGGCGAAACCAGGCCGTGGCTGCAAGGCGCACGCTTAACTGTTTGGGAATTGGCGCAAGAAGGCATTGCATCGACATTGGTCGCGGATTCCGCTGCCGCGTGGCTAATGCGTAGCGGCGCGATTGACTGGATTGTGGTCGGCGCAGATCGCATTGCGGTCAATGGCGATACCGCCAATAAAATCGGTACTTACTCGTTGGCGGTGTTAGCCAAACAACATGGTGTCAAAATGATGGTAGTTGCGCCGACTTCCACAATTGATTGGACGATTGCCAATGGCGATGACATCGAAATCGAGCAACGTGAAGCCCGTGAATTGCTTCATGCCAGCTATAACCACCCCGGATCATTGGTGAGTGCTTGGAATCCGGTGTTTGATGTCACGCCTGTGGCATTGATTGATGCCATCGTCACCGAACGCGGTGTGGTGGTCAATCCGGCAGTGCAAGGCGTTGGAAGTTTTCGGACATGAAGACATCGTTGACCTAGTATATTTTGCAAAATAAGCGTATTATTTACACCAGATAAGCGCTTTTTAAACACACAGGATATTATCATGGCAACCGACAAAGACTCCATCCGGCTCAGCTTAACCTTGTCACCTGAATTAAACGAACGCCTAGAACAATTGGCCTCTTCGGGTT
>JABFRM010000127.1 GCA_013141155.1 Methylococcaceae bacterium
AGCGCTTTCCACATCCGCCGTTACACCAAATGGATCCGGTATCGCGCGCAAATACGCGCATGATCATTAAACGCATTGATCAAGACTGGTATCTAATGTTAGATGAAATATTACATTCTGGCGAAACAAAATCAGCACGCGCAAAAAAAATGCTTAAAGAAAGCCTAGTTGCCGCCACGCCAATTTTTGACTCGCAACCTTATTTTATGAGTGAAGAATTTGCACTCATCGACTGTGTTATGGCCCCCCTGTTGTGGCGACTCCCCAGTATCGGCATCGAACTCAATTCCGTTAGCGACGAAATGACCCGCTATGCGCATCGATTATTTAGTCGCAAAGCCTTTAAAGCCAGTTTAAGTGACATTGAAAAAGAAATGGCCGAGTTACCCAAATGACTTCTTTAAAACCCTATTTAATCCGTTCAATTTACGAATGGATTGTCGATAACAACTTAACGCCGCACCTGTTGGTCGATGCAGAGAACGATGCCGCGATTTTGCCCATGAACTTTATAGAAGACGGTAAAATCGTCTTAAATATCCGCCCAGAAGCAATACATGGACTATTGCTGGGTAACGATACCATTGAATTTAATGCCAGATTTTCAGGTAAGCCTACACATATCGTCGCTCCCGTTCCTGCAATTTTAGCGATTTATGCCAAAGAAAATGGTAAAGGAATGGTTTTTGATCCTAACGATGTTGATCAAGATACCCTGCCACAACCACCGGCACCCAAAAAACCTAATTTGCGCATAGTTAAATAGCGACTTAACACACAAGTGCTATTCTGATCGACACTGCGACTCTAACGCCACCAATTCCGGCAAAGTATTGATATTAACAAAAACCTCAGCATCGCCACTGAAATCAACAATAGCCATATTCTGCTGCGCCAGCCACGCAGCAATTCTACGCTGACCACTATCTAAGTAGGCCTTTAAACTGTCGTGCAAATCGGTCTTAATCGCCAAAAATACCGGATGCAAGCGCTCACCATCAAACGCTACTGCCACATCACACGCTTTCGCCTCTTGAACGGTCAATAATCGATGCAGATGCGCGGTGGTTATTAATGGCACATCACAGGGCATGACCAATAATATTGTAGTTTTAGCAGCGGACATTGCCGTTAAGATACCCGCCAATGGACCATCAAACTGATCAGTTTGATCTGCAATAACGGGCCAACCGAATTGTTGATAGGCATCATGATTGCGGTTAGCGTTAATTAAGATGTGTGCAGCCAGCGGAATCATTGCTTTGACAGCATAACTGACTAACGGCTGGCCGTTAAAGTTAACCAGGCCTTTATCTTGATTATGCATGCGCCGAGCGAGACCACCGGCAAGAATTACACCAGTTACAGAAGTTGGATAGCGCATAATGTTACTGCATTTTATTGTACTTCGTTGGACAATAAAAAACCCGCTAAGCCTTGAAACTTGCAGGTTTTTGTATTTATTTGCATTTTGCAAAATTCTTATTTGGTGCCGATGGCCGGATTTGAACCGGCACAACCTAAGTCACCACCCCCTCAAGATGGCGTGTCTACCAATTCCACCACATCGGCTAAAATTTTATATTGGCTTTTACTTTTGCTTTTCTGCACTAGGAGCAACCAGATCCGGCTGAGCTGGATTTATAGTTGCCATGGGTTTAACTGACTCTACTGTTGCTGTTACTGGAATAGAAGGTACCGCATCGGTAACTTTAGTTGCGGCAGGAGCAACATCAGGAATATCAACTGAGTTTTTTTCAACTTTTGGCGCTTGCATCAAATCTACAACGGCCGTACTTTGACCATTTAAAAAAGCGAGTCCCAAGCTAGTCGAAAAAAACAAAGCAGCAAATATCGCTGTGGTTCTGGATAAAAACGAAGCAGAGCCTTGCGCGCCAAACACCGAACCCGACGACCCACTACCAAAGGCAGCGCCTGCATCTGCACCACGACCTTGCTGCATCAGTACCAGTCCGATAATGCCCAGACCCAGCAACACATGAATTATTATTATAAATTGGTACATAAATTTTAAAGTGACACACTCGAATGGTAAATCTTCAAAAAGGAGTCCGCATCCAACGAAGCTCCGCCTATCAAGCCACCATCTATATCAGGCATAGCGAACAACCCCTTCGCATTGTCTGGTTTAGCACTGCCACCATACAATAATTGTATTTTATCAGCGATAGCTTGATCTTTTGCAGCGATATAATTTCTTATGTAACGATGCACCTCCTGTGCCTGCTCGTCGGTAGCCGTTTTTCCGGTACCAATAGCCCAAACGGGTTCGTAGGCAATCACAGCCGTATTAAATGCCGCAATACCAGCCACATTAATAACGGCATCAAGCTGCGCATCAATAACTGCAAAAGTCTGATTTTGTTCTCGCTGCTCTAAGGTCTCACCGACACATAAAATGGGGATGATATTCTGCGTTTGGGCTTGGCAAAAGCGCTCAGCAACAGATTCGTTAGTATCGCCATAATAACTGCGCCGTTCGGAGTGTCCAACAATCGCATATTTGCAACCAACCTCTTGTAACATAGCAGCAGATATTTCCCCCGTATAGGCACCGGAAGCTTTATCAGCGATATTTTGTGCACCAAGCGCTAAGCGGGTGTTTTTTACGATTTCAGCCACACTGGAAAGATATATGTAGGGTACGCAAATCGCAATTGCCGCGGGATTAGAGCCTAGCCCAGAAACAATCCCTTTGGCGAGCATCTCGGCACTCGCACGCGTACCGTTCATTTTCCAATTTCCTACTACCAGTGATTGCCGCATCATTATCCCCACACGAATCAAATAGCGTATGATATAGTCAAATAGCTTCTATTTCAAGCACCCATTGCTTTCTTTACTACATCAACCAACTGTTGCGCGTATTTATTAACTTGATCTTCCTGCTGACCTTCGACCATCACACGAATAAGTGGCTCGGTTCCGGAGGCTCGCAGCAGCACTCTACCAGTATTCCCCAAAGCTTGCTCAACTGCTTGCACAGCATTTTGTAAAGTTTCGTTAGTATCAGGATTGATTTTTTTGCTGGTTTTCACATTAAGCAATACTTGCGGATATTTTTGCATGCCTGATTTTAGTTCATGCAAACTTTTACCCGTCAATTTTATTTCGGCCATAATCTGTAGCGCAGCAATAATGCCATCGCCGGTAGTCGTTCTATCCAAGCAAATAATATGCCCAGAACCTTCACCACCCAACACACCGTTATGTTTAGTTAGCATTTCCATCACATAGCGGTCACCGACTTTTGCCCTGACCAGGTCAATACCCAGACGCTTCAGGCCGTGCTCCATGCCTAGGTTGGTCATTAAGGTTCCAACTACCGGCCCTATTAACTTACCACTGTCATATCTTGATTTAGCAATAATATAAAGCAATTCATCACCATCCACCACTTCGCCTTTATGATCGACCATAATCAGCCTATCGCCATCACCATCAAGGGCAATGCCAAAATCTGCGCGATTTTCCACAACCGCTGCGACTAATTTACCAGGACTTGTCGCTCCACACGCATCATTAATATTTAAACCATTCGGTTCGGTACCGATTTTAATCACTTCCGCACCAATTTCACTGAAAACGTGTGGGGCAATATGATAAGTAGCGCCATTGGCACAATCAACCACCAACCGTAAGCCTTGAAAATCGAGTTGCGTTGGTATGCTGCCTTTGCAAAACTCAATGTAGCGTCCAGCCGCATCACTGATGCGCTTTGCTTTACCCAAATTCGCCGAATCAACCGTAGTCATCGGTGAATCAAGATAATGTTCAATTTTGTGTTCTAAGTCATCGGGCAATTTTGTCCCTGCAACCGAAAAAAACTTGATGCCATTATCATAATAGGGATTGTGCGAAGCGCTAATGACAATCCCCGCTTGCGCACGCAAAGTACGCGTTAAATACGCAACCCCTGGCGTCGGCATAGGCCCCAACAATCGCGTATCGACACCCGCAGCAGTCAAACCCGCTTCTAAAGCAGATTCAAACATATAACCTGAGATACGGGTATCTTTACCAATTAGCACAAAACCATGGCCTTCATTGGCAAAAACCCGTCCAGTCGCCCAACCCAGTTTTAAAAAAAAATCTGCGGTTATGGGATATTCGCCCACTTTCCCTCTTATGCCATCTGTACCAAAATATTTTTTTGTCATGCTTAACTCCATTTTAAAACTATTTTTCAACCTAAGGCTTCAGTTTAATTACAATTTACAATATCGTATCACTATAAATAAAAAAGGAGAGGCCAAAGCCTCCCCTTTTTATAACGAACCCAGCGAAAATCAACCTTGCTCAGCAGTTGATCCTATTGAGGTTTTAGGTTTTTTGGCTACCTGATCTTTTTTATAATCCACTTCTGCACCACCCGACGGGGGGGTGCTATCATCCCACCCTTGCGGATCTCGTACGGGCAAGCGCGCCATTAAATCATCAATCTGAAGCTTATCAATAGTTTCATATTTCATTAATGCAGCAGCCATGGTATGCAAAATATCTTCATTTTCTTTTAAGATTTTTTCCGCACGTTGATAATTTTTATCAATAAAAGAACGAATTTCTTCATCAATCGTATGTGAGGTTTCGTCTGCAACGGATTTATGTTGCGTTACCGAACGACCCAAGAATATTTCACCCTCTTCCTCACTGTACGCTAAAGGCCCTAAACGTTGCGATAAGCCCCATTTGGTGACCATATTGCGCGCCAGCTCAGTGGCACGCTCAATATCATTAGATGCACCCGTGCTGACTTGCTCCCAACCAAAAATCAATTCTTCAGCGATACGACCACCGTATAAACTGGAAATCATGCTATCCAGTTTACATTTACTGGCACTGTATTGATCAGTTTCGGGTAGAAACATGGTGACACCTAAAGCCCGACCACGCGGCATAATGCTGACCTTATAAACTGGGTCATGTTCCGGCACTATACGACCGACAATTGCATGGCCTGCCTCGTGATAAGCGGTCATTTTCTTTTCTTTTTCGCCCATCACCATCGAATGCCGTTCTGCGCCCATGATCAATTTGTCTTTGGCTTTTTCAAGGTCTGACATACTGACTACGCGCTTGTTAAACCGTGCGGCAAATAAAGCGGCTTCGTTGACTAAATTCGCCAAATCCGCACCAGAAAAACCCGGTGTGCCTTGGGCAATGAATTTTGGCGTGACATCATTATCTGCGGGTACTTTTTTCAAATGTACGTTGAGTATTTGTTCACGACCTCTGATGTCAGGCAATCCTACAGTTACTTGGCGATCAAATCGGCCTGGCCTTAACAACGCTTTATCCAATACGTCAGGGCGGTTGGTGGCGGCAATGACAATTATGCCTTCATTGCCTTCAAAACCGTCCATTTCAACCAATAACTGGTTTAAGGTTTGTTCGCGTTCGTCATTACCACCCCCTAATCCAGCGCCGCGTTGACGACCGACAGCATCAATCTCGTCGATAAAAATAATGCACGGGGCATGTTTTTTGGCTTGCTCGAACATATCGCGTACCCGCGAGGCACCAACACCGACAAACATTTCCACAAAATCTGAGCCAGAAATAGTAAAGAACGGCACTTTCGCTTCGCCCGCAATTGCTCGCGCCAACAAGGTTTTACCTGTACCAGGGGGGCCTATCATCAACGCACCGCGCGGAATTTTGCCACCGAGTTTTTGATATTTAGCAGGATCTCTCAGAAAATCAACCATTTCCTCAACTTCTTCTTTCGCTTCATCGCAACCGGCAACATCGGCAAAAGTCACTTTAATCTGATCTTGCTCGAGCATACGTGCTTTACTTTTACCAAAGGACATGGCGCCACGACCACCGGCACCGCCACCTTGCATTTGCCGCATGAAAAACACCCATACCCCTATCAATAACAATATCGGCCCAAACGAAACCAATAATTGCATCAATAAAGAAGGTTGCTCAGGCGGCTGCGCTTTAATTTCAACATTATTCGCCAACAAATCATCGACCAAATGCGGAT
>JABFRM010000220.1 GCA_013141155.1 Methylococcaceae bacterium
CCACTATAAGCGGCAAAGCCTAGGATAGGAACTTGTGCATTGCGCATAAGGTTAATTTTCGGTGGCGGTTGTCGTGAGTTGTTTTATTCTGAGTTATTATATAGAGTGGTGCTGCAAAATCAGTTGGTGTTAACGCGTCGTGTCTGGAGAGTGAATTGATTCGATTATATTTACTGATATTTTTGATTGTAATAGGGTTTACGTTGGGGCGTAAGTTATTGGCCTCAGGTTTTTCCTTGCGTCAATTATACAGTAAAACCAGTCTAATGTTGATTGCAGGTACGCTACTGCTGGTTTTGGGGTTGACTGGACATTTAGCCTGGGTGGCGGCAATGGTTGGGGTCATAGTGACCTTTGTGGTGCGAAGCTTACCGTTATTGCTACGGTACGTCCCGCAGTTGCAGCGTTTTTGGCAGTCGTTTACAAACACTAAGCACCAACAGCGTTCGGCTGAGTATGAGACACCCGTACGCGATAAAATGACCGTCGCAGAGGCGTATAAGATTTTGGGTTTAACGCCGCCAGCAGCAAGACAGGATATTATTTTGGCACATAAAAAACTAATGCAAAAAATGCACCCTGATCGTGGTGGATCGGATTATTTGGCAAGTCAAATTAATTTGGCTAAAGATTGTTTATTGAAAAATTAAAGGTGTTATGGCTAATTTAAAATTAAGATTATTGCTGATTTTAATGGTGTTCTTGTCGGGATGTGCCGAAGAGCCTGTTTTTAATAATCCGCTTCCTAAAGCGCCGCAAATTTTCAAGCCATCTGTAGAAACAGCCTCAAAAGCCCGCAATGTTTATACTGTCAAAAAAGGTGATACCCTAAAATCGATTGCTAACCGTTCTGGATTGAGTTATTCGGTGTTGTCGAGATGGAATGACATTCCTAAGCCGTATAGATTGGAGATAGGGCAGCTTATTAAGTTATATGACCCTGGTTCCTATTATAATGACAGTATGCAAGCGCCAGTCACTGCCGCTGTTGTTGAGCAGAACCAGGCGCCTAATATTAAACCAATGAATCCAACTTCGCCCCTTCAGCCGCCGGCTAAGTTAATTAAGTTAAATCCGGCAATGCCTGCCGTTAATGCTGCGATTCCCCCTCCTGTCACAACACCGAAGAAATCATCAAATTCGTTGGAGGAAACGTCAGGTGTTTCAAAAGATAAGGAAAAGATGTTAAAGTTATTTTGGAAATGGCCGATCCAAGGTAAACTATTAAAAACTTTTACGCAATCAGGTAATAAAGGCATCGATATAGAAGGCAAGGCTGGCGAATCAGTATACGCGGCAGCTAATGGTAAGGTGGTTTATAGCGGTAATGGCTTGATTGGCTACGGTAATTTGTTGATTATTAAACATGATAAGGCGTATTTAAGTGCGTACGCGAATAATGCTTCTTTGCAAGTCAAAGAGGGTGAAAAAGTGATCCAAGGACAGAATATCGCGCGTTGCGGCAAATCTGCATCAGGAATACCTTCTGTGCATTTTGAAATCAGAAAAAATGGTAAGTCAGTTAATCCTTTGCTCTATTTACCAACACAGTAACGTCATGACGGCAGCTACACCGATCAGTCGGAGAAGAAAATGCACGAAGAATTGATAGAATTACATAGCACTGAATTACAGCGTGCATTAACCGATAGTTTAGATCTCGACTTGGATTTGGATCTGGATGTCGATATCAGTGATGAGGTGGATCATGAGATATTGGACGAATCTAAATTTGACGAAATAACCACTGCCGACTCTGCTGCTGACTATCAATTCGATGCAACGCGCGTTTATTTAAATGCCTTAAGTAAATCTAAGCTATTGACGGCTGAGGAAGAAAAGGTATACGGAACCCTCGCGCTGCAAGGAGATGCCAAAGCGCGTAAAATTATGATTGAAAGTAATTTACGGTTAGTGGTAAAAATTTCTCGGCGCTACTTAAATAGAGGCTTACCACTGCTTGATTTGATTGAAGAAGGTAATCTTGGCTTAATTCGTGCTGTTGAGAAATTTGATCCGGAACGGGGGTTTCGTTTTTCAACCTATGCAACTTGGTGGATTAGGCAGACTATTGAACGTGCCATTATGAATCAGACCCGTACCATTCGGCTGCCTATTCATATTGTTAAAGAAATGAACGTATATTTAAAAGCGCAACGGCATTTGTCGCAAAAGCTTGATTACGAACCCACTGCGACTGATATAGCAACTTATCTAGAAAAACCCGTCAATACGGTTGAAAAAATGCTTAGGCTGAATGAGCGGGTGGTTTCGGTGGATGTGCCTTACGGTATTGATTTTGAAAAGCCGTTGGTAGACACTTT
Organism: Methylococcaceae bacterium; assembly: GCA_013141155.1. Lineage (GTDB taxonomy): Bacteria > Pseudomonadota > Gammaproteobacteria > Methylococcales > Methylomonadaceae > SXIZ01. The sequence goes on from JABFRM010000220.1 coordinate 2,325, forward strand.
GACTGATGACGATACCCTTTCGGCTGGTGAAAGTATTCAGGAAAACTCCTTGAAACACAATCTCTCTGGCTGGATATTTCAATTGCCGGAAAAACAGCGGGAAGTCGTATGTCGGCGCTATGGTTTGTGTGGTCATGATGCGGCAACTCTGGAAGATGTGGCGCAAGAGATTGGCGTTACGCGCGAACGCGTAAGGCAAATACAAATGGATGGTTTGAAAAAATTAAAAGAAATATTGCTGGACAGCGGTTATTCGTTTGAAGCTATTTTTCATTGAAGCTTGGAGTGAAAATAGATAATCGTTTTTTTATTAAGGTTATTGGTAGGAGGTAATCCCTTGCGATTCCCTTATGGTTGTTTACACAGTTAACAAATAGTTTTCCCTTGTCGAAACAACGCGACAGTTGCTAATTTGATTGCTATTTGTCGAAGGTGTTTTGTTGTTACTTGCAATGCGGCAATAATTGGGCGTATAGCCAAAGCGTAATGCGGGTGGTTCGACGGCATCCTCTGAACCTTCCCACAATACCGCTACTTCCTGCCCCAATTGCTGCTTGAAAAAATCCTGCTTCAGCCTGTCACCCAATTGATGTAATTGCTGACTACGTTGTTTTTTGACGGCCTCAGGTACTTGATCCGGCAATTCCGCCGCTTTCGTCCCTTCGCGTTTGGAATAACTGAAAATATGCAGTTGTCCAAAGCCTATAGCTTTAACAAAGTCATAACTTGTCTGCCACTCTTGTTCGGTCTCCCCAGGAAAGCCGACAATAATATCGGTAGTTACATTAAAGTGCGGAATTTGTTTGCGCAGTTGGGCGACGATTGCACTGAATTCTTCAGTTTTACAACGCCTTGCCATGCGCCGCAGCACTGTGTCCGAGCCGCTTTGTAACGGCAAGTGCAAGTGCGGCATCAGGCGTGGATTGGCAAACAACTCAAAAAATGCGGGTGACAATTCCCACGGCTCCAATGAACCCAAGCGCAACCTAGGAATATCGGTATGGGTCAAAACCGCGCTGATTAAATCGCTCAAACTGCACGCCAAATCCGCGCCATAGCCCCCTAAATGCACGCCGGTCAACACCACTTCTTGGATGCCTTGCGCGTGTAAGGTATTAATTTCATCTATCACTTCTTGCAATGGGCGGCTTTGCTCATCGCCACGGGCAATGGTGACAATGCAAAACGTGCAGCGATAACGGCAGCCATCCTGCACTTTCACAAATGCCCGTTGCCGACCACGGCTGAACAGCGCCACTGCACCGGGTTCGGTAGACATGGCGGGCATACTGTCCAAGTTCAGTTCGGTTAAAGCCTTATGCACTAACTGCGCTTTATCCTGATTGGCAACCACCATGTCAACACCCATGATTTCGGCTGCTTCGACAGGATTCAACGTGGCATAACAGCCGCTGACCACTAACTTAGCGTGGGGATTGTCGCGATGTACACGACGAATCAGTTGCCGAGATTTTCGCGCAGCATCGCTCGTGACCGCACAAGAGTTGATCACCACCAACTGCGCGGCAGTGGCGGTGGGGGTGATTTGATGTCCGGCAGTTTGAAAGGCTTGCGCCCATGTTTCCAATTCCGCTTCATTCAGGCGGCAACCGAGTGTTTTAAGGTGTACTAACATTTATCCAAAGAACCAATAGCTAACGAAAATGGCGGCAATCACGCCGAAAAAGTCAGCCATTATCCCACACCCGGCCGCATGACGAATATGTTTGACTTTTACGGCACCGAAATACACGGCGATAACGTAAAAGGTGGTTTCGGTGCTGCCTTGCACAATACACGCCAAGTGCCCTGCAAACGAATCTGCGCCGAAAGTCTGCATGGTATCCACCATCATCGCCCGCGCACCACTGCCGCTGAAGGGTTTGATCAGCGCAGTGGGCAAGGCATCAATAAAGCGATCATCCAACGCTGCAAGGTGCGCCAGCCAGCGTATGCCATCGGTGATGATTTGCAACGCGCCACTGGCACGGAATACGCCTATTGCACTCAGCATGGCAACCAAATAAGGAATGATGATAATCGCGGTTTGAAAGCCTTCTTTCGCGCCTTCTATAAACGCGGCATAGGCATCAATGCGTTGATGAATCGCTCTGGCAATAAACCCGATAATCAAGGTAAATAAAATGCTATTACTTAAGAATGCCGATTGCGCCAGCATTTCAGTTTGGGTTAAGGTGGAGAAATACCACACGATGCTACCAATCAACAGCGTAAAACCGCCGAGGTACGCCATCACCACCTTGTCCAATAGGTTGAGTTTTTGCATATAGGCAACTGACAATAACCCTGCCATCGTTGAGATGTAAGTGGCGATTAAAATAGGAATAAACACATCGGTCGGACTTGCTGCACCGAGTTGCGCGCGGTAAGTGAAAATTCCGATAGGGAATAAGGTCACCGAAGAGGCATTAATCACCAGAAATAAAATCTGCGCGTTGGTGGCGGTGTCGGGATTAGGGTTAAGCGTTTGCAATTCCTGCATGGCTTTGATGCCGAGTGGCGTGGCGGCGTTGTCCAGTCCTAAAGCATTGGCGGAAATATTCATGACGATTGCCCCTAATGCCGGATGGTCTTTAGGCACATCGGGCATTAGGCGGCTAAACAACGGTGTAAGTCCCCGCGTGAGTAACTGCATACTGCCACTGGTTTCGGCAATCCGCATAATGCCCAGCCATAAGGTTAATACACCCGTTAGCCCTAAGGAAATTTCAAAAGCACTTTTTGACATATCAAACAGCGCTGCCATGATTTGGTTGAAAATCAGTTGGTCACCGAGAATCAGGGTTTTAAACAGGGCGCAGGCAAAAGCGGCGAGGAAGAAGGTAATCCAAATGATGTTTAGCACGGGGATGGGCAATAGTTGATGGTTAGCAAGCAGTCGGCATCCCATACCAGCGGGACAACCAATTAAGGATATGGCTTAAGGAATGAAACACAATAACTTGAGCATTTTACTTCCTTCTCCCCAACCCTCTCCCAAAGGGAGAAGGGGCGGTTGTACAAGGTATTGTGTTTCATTCCTAAATAATCCGCAAAAGCCGTTTTGTCAGCAGCGTTTTCACATTACACCTGCCATCGACGATGATATGGATATAAACAGTATCCTGTCGTACTTCATAGATAATGCGATTCATCCCAGAGAGGACTTGCCGATATTGGCTGATATTGAGCTTCTCAAATTCATCTGGGATAGCGCCCAGCTAAGGAAAATCTTTCAGATGTCGAATAACCGCCTTTATTTTGCTATAAGTATTTTGCCAAGTTTCCAACGAAAAATTCTTGACCATGTAACGCCTAAGTTCTCTTAGGTCATATTCGGCTGACTCTAAAATGATAACATTGAAACTCACGGCGAATCAACGCTGTCGAGTTCAGAAAAGACCAATTCAGCATCACGGAATTTGCCTTGTTCGATCTCGCGGTTGCCGAGCGCCAAAAGCTTTAATAATGCCAGCGTTTCTTCCTGTTCTTCATAGCTTAGATTCAACTAATAAGTGCAATTCATTTTTAACAGAATTGAAAGGGGTTAGCTGATATGGTTCAGGGCTTTTTCAATCCGACCAAAGATGAGGAAGCTTATGAAAGGCTATAAACAGCTAACCGAGATACAAAGATACCAGATTGAGGCATTAAAGAAAGCGGAAATGCTGCAAAAAGACATAGC
>JABFRM010000051.1 GCA_013141155.1 Methylococcaceae bacterium
GGGAAAACTGCCAGTCTGGCCAAACAGCCGCATTGATGAGCTGCTGCCTTTTGCCGTTGAACAGATCGCAGCAATCAAATTTGCAAAAGAACAGGCTGAGTAGGTGGGACGGCCTGACGCTTACGATTGGCTTGTTTTCACGGCAGGTGGTGGGGCTGGTCAATTGCCTAATAAAACAGGACGCTTCTTAAGACAGATTTATGGGTAGCCTCAAAACGACCGGACAAGCACTTGAATTTAAAAAAAATATAGCCAAGTTTGGATAATGAAAAGACTACACTCATCAGCAGATAGCCTTGCATATTCTTAAGCGCAATTGGACGCTGGGTCAGTGTCCAGCGTGAACTATCCTGACCGATTAACGACAATTACCTTTCCGCTTTCTTTAATGCCCTGATTTGGTATCTTTGTATCGCTGTTTATAGCCTTTCATAAGCTTCCTCATTTTTGGCCGGATTGAAAAAGCGCTGAACTATATTGGCGAACCCTTCCAACGCGGTTATAAAATGACACCGTTACGCTGCACTTATGGGTCGAATCTAAATCTGTATTTGCACTGAAATGTTTAAACCATTATTTTGCACCTGGATATTTCCTAAATGGACGCTGGCAATTAATTGATCAATTTGTGTGGGGGAATAACTGGGCAACATAAACGGTAATACCGATTTTAATTGTTGCAAATTAGGTTTCAAATCCATCTTAAACTGGTCTAATAAGGGGTGTAATTGACCTTCTAATGCAGCTTGTATCAGCGCATTATTCAATTGTTTGCCGTTAACATCAAACACCTCGGCATCCATCACTTTAAATTGTACGGCTTGGGAATCTGCGCCGATAATGATTGGCTTGCCTTTTACCCGCGCCCGACCTGACCAATGCTTTAATGCCGAACATTTTTTTTCGCCAGTTGAAACGCCAAGCTTGACCAATACATTGGCGCGCACCTGCATTAGACCTTCAATGCCTGACAGTTGCGGACTTGCAAAGGTCACGGTGTTACACCCTGAGCGGTCGATTCGATAAATCGCGGTGTGTCCTGGGCCTTTAAACATTTGCTGTAACATCACTTGCTGCATTAGGCCGTATTTAACAAATATGGGTACCGTCATCGGTTCCGCTGCATGTGTTGATACTGGTAATAGCAGACTGATCAGCCCTATTAGGACAGTTCGCAGCATAATATTTTGCATAAAATTATTCCGACTGTCAGTGTTAGGGTTAATGAAAAACGCTATTAATAAAAGCGGCGATGTGGGCAATTTCTGCTGCACATACACTATGCTGGATAGGATATTCCTGCCATTGCACCGAATAATGTCGCGCTAATAATCCGGCATAATCTTCTTTGGCAGCTTGAATTGCCACCACCGGATCGACAGTCCCATGTGCCATAAAAATGGGTAAGTCTTGGTTGGCAGGCGCGGCTTCCATGGTTAGTTGTTCCAGCGTCGGTAGGTAGGTTGATAAGGCAATAATACCGGCTAAGCGTTGCGGGTAACGCAATCCGGTATGTAAGGCGATCACTCCGCCCTGTGAAAAACCAGCGAGCAAGATGTTTGCAGGCGCGATACCATCGGCAATTTCACCATCAATCAGTTGCGCCACTTGCGCGGACGATTGATAAATGCCCGCGACATCGACTTTATGATGCAAGGATCGGTCTAAAATATCGTACCAAGACCGCATCGCTTGACCACCATTAACGGTAACCGCTTGTATGGGGGCGTTAGGAAAAATAAAGCGTGTCGCGGCTTGTTGCGGTAATCTGAGTTCAGGGACGATACTTTCAAAATCATGCCCGTCCGCACCCAAACCATGCAGCCATATAATCGAGTAGTGATGCGTACTGCGCGGCGCTATTTCAACAGTCGTTAATTCAGGGGTCATAAGCTATCCATAATAAAAAAGTGTCATGAGGTTCGGTATAAAGAACGTTTTGTTAAGCTAAAAAGCAGTGCGTGTTATAAAAGTATACCTTAAACGCTCTTTTTAAAAGCAGGTCTTTAAATACGTGCAATCCGTTTAAACAGCGTGACCAAAATGGATTAAGGCCAGTCAAAAAATGGCTATGGTATTTTTAAGGCTTCATTCAGATCGTATTCAGACATTTTACACTAGACTGTCACCCTCTTAACCAGCTCAGGAGTGCATCATGAAAAATCAAATGACATTTTTATTGTTGTCAACATTGATTATTACCGGCTGTGCCGAACAACGTGGCTGGACGCCCACGGTTGATACCTATGGCAACCCCAATGCCTATCGTTTGAATCAAGATATGGCTGAATGCCAACAACTGGCTTCGCACGCATCCGGTGATGCAGTCAAGGAAGGAGCCATAGGCATGGGGGCCGGTGGGTTAATGGGTGCCGCAGGCGGGGCTGCAATCGGTGCACTTGCGGGCAACCCTGCTGCTGGCGCAATGATAGGGGCTACTGCTGGCGGTTTAGGCGGCGGTGCGACCAAAGGTTTTCAATCGGATGAACAATATAAAAGAACGTATAATACCTGTTTGAGAAATCGTGGACATCGCCCGATTAATTAAACTTAAATCGCCCCTGCCGGTTGGAAAACCACTGACCGGCAGGCTCGCTTCATCCTCTTTTTGCATCTACCCCTCTGAATAACTTACCGCCTTTAAGTCTTTATATTCATATTCCTTGGTGTATTAAAAAATGCCCCTATTGTGATTTCAATTCTCATGAAGTCAAAGGAGATACGCCAGAATCAGCCTATATTGACACGCTGTTGCTTGATTTGCAGACTGATTTGCAACGCTTTCAAATCACCCGACCCATTCAAAGTATTTTTATTGGCGGCGGTACGCCCAGCCTGTTTGCGCCAGAGTCTTTTGAACGCCTGTTAAATGGCATTAAACAGCAAACAACTTTAGCTGATAACGCTGAAATTACCCTGGAGGCCAATCCGGGCACTTTTGAAAGCCATAAGTTTGCAGAGTTCAGGGCGTTGGGTATTAACCGTTTATCCATCGGTATTCAGACTTTTAATGACACATTGCTGAAACGGCTAGGGCGGGTGCATAATGCCTCCGAAGCGCAAAAAGCCGCTACCATTGCCCATCAAGCAGGGTTTGATAACTTTAATCTGGATTTGATGTTTGGTCTGCCGGACGCCGAAAAATTCAGTAGCCAGCAGGATATTGCTACTGCCATTAGTTTAAAACCGACGCATATTTCGCTCTATCAATTAACGCTGGAACCCAATACTTTTTTTTATAAATATCCGCCGCCGTTACCCACTGATGATGAGGTATTTAATACCCAGCAAGCCTGTCAAACCATACTCGCCGAACAAGGGTTTCAGCAATATGAAATATCCGCCTACAGTCAACCAGGGCGGCAATGCCAGCATAATCTCAATTATTGGCAATTTGGCGACTACTTAGGGATTGGCGCAGGCGCACACGGTAAAATTAGCCTGGCACTGCCAAATCTTATTATGCGTAGCAGTAAGCCTAAACATCCCGAACATTATTTGCGCGATTACGTGGCTGTCAGCTTAACCACAGCGATTCTGCCTGCAGAACTGCCGCTAGAATTTCTAATGAATCAACTACGTTTAAAGCAGGGTTTTAGTCCTGAACATTTTCAGAGGCGAACCGGACTTGGCTTAAGCAGTTTGGAGCCTGGATTGAATTTATGCCTGCAAGAACAACTGCTTGAGTATAAAAAAAACCGGTATACCTGTACGGAACAAGGGTGGAATTTTTTGGATTCACTCCTGGAAAAATTCATTCTGGTATAATTGCTTGGCAGTGTAACTCGAAAAACGCTACAATTTTTTTCTTCCAACTTCTACTAACTCATGCGCGATTATCAAAAAGCATTTATCCAATATGCCCTAGACTGCGGCGTACTTAAATTTGGCGAATTTCAACTTAAATCTGGTCGGATCAGCCCTTATTTTTTTAACACCGGCTTATTTAATACCGGTGCGCAACTTGCCAAGCTCGGTGAGTTTTATGCACAGACCTTAATTCACAGTAAGCTCCCTGTTGATGTCCTATTCGGCCCTGCTTATAAAGGCATTCCCCTGGTCACCGCTACGGCTATCGCCTATTACGCGCTGACCGGCATCGACATCCCGCTGGCGTTTAATCGTAAAGAAGCCAAGACACATGGTGAAGGCGGCACGTTAGTTGGTGCGCCTTTAAAAGGTCAGGTACTCATTTTAGATGATGTCATCACCGCAGGTACTTCGGTGCGGGAATCTGTGTTGCTGATTAAAGCAGCGGCGGCTATCCCGGCGGGCGTACTCATCGCCCTGGATCGTCAGGAGCAAGGACAAAACCAAATCTCCGCCATTACTGAGGTTGAACAAACCTTTAACATGCCCGTTATCGCCATCATTAGCTTGGCTGATATTATAGAATTTTTGGCAGCATCCCCAGTTTTTAGTGATCAACTACTGGGTATCAACGCTTATCAATCTCATTACGGCATAAAAAGTTAATCGCTACTCGCTGGCAGTTATTAAAATTTGGACTACACTTAAGCACAAATCTTTAAATACCCATTATTTAATGTAACGTTAGCATAAACAAGGTTCGCTATGAGTCATCTGGAATTTAAACATCAACTGCACGAATATTCGCAATGGCGTAATCAATTGTTGCAATCAATTGAAATGTACATGGAATGGCGCAAACGATATGACTTAAACGACGCACAGAGTGCCGCTTCAATCGCCAATATGTTACATGGCCTGCGTGCAGACCGTATAACCCTGGCATTTGTCGCCGAATTTTCCCGAGGCAAAACCGAACTGATTAATGCCCTGTTTTTTGCTGAAACCGGCGTCAGACTGCTTCCTTCCGCCCCTGGCCGTACCACCATGTCGCCGACTGAGATTTTTTATGATCCCAGTGGCAGCTATATTCGTTTACTCAACATCGAAAGTCGCCTTGAAGATATTTCATTAAATGAATTCAAACAAATACCGGAGCGTTGGGTACAAATTGACTTGGATTGCACCTCGCCAACACAAATGCAAAAAACCTTTAAGGAGTTGATCGCAACCAAATTGGTGGATCGTGAACTTGCTATTAAGCTGGGTTTATGGAGTGATCGTGAAGCGGCTGAACAAGGTATCACTAATCCAGAAAAGGTTGAAATACCTTGCTGGCGTCATGCCTTAATCAGTTTCCCCCACCCTTTACTCATGGAAGGCTTAGCTATTTTAGACACCCCAGGCTTGAATGCGTTAGGCACTGAACCCGAGTTAACTTTAAGCATGTTACCCAGTGCACAAGCAATTATTTTCGTGTTGGCGGCTGATACGGGGGTCACTAAAAGTGATATGGAAATGTGGCGCAGTCATGTTTGTAACGCGCGCGGCAATAATAAGCAAGGCTTAGCTGTCGTGTTAAATAAAATCGACTCGATGTGGGATGATTTATCGGGAGAAGGCGGTTTTGAAGCGGCTATCCGTTCGCAAGTCACCCTCTCGGCTAAATCGCTGGATATTCAAGAAGAGGCTATTTTTCCTATATCCGCAAAACAAGCGTTGCTGGCAAAAGTTAAATCCGATGGAACCTTACTGGAAAAGAGTCGCTTAGGAACTTTGGAAGAATATTTATCGGAAAAAATTCTTAAACAACGCCGCAAAATTTTAATCACTATAATTGATCGGGAAATTGGCTATTTAATCAGGGGTTCTGTAAGTTTAACCGAATCGCAACTGAATAATGCCCGTAAGCAACTGGAAGAGTTCAAAAAAATAGACTTCGATAATAGTGAAATGACCGGTAAGTTACTGGCGGAAACCCGTGATGGACAAAACTTATACTTAGCAAATATTGAAAATTTTAAAGCCAGCCGCAATATTTTTGCCGTACAGGCGAAGATGCTGATTGATTCGTTTGCCACCCATAAAATTGATCAACTGATTAAAACCAGTCGCATTGAAATGGCCAATAACCTGACAACCTATGGTATGAAACAAAGTATCCGTAAATTATTTAATGATTTACGGG
>JABFRM010000333.1 GCA_013141155.1 Methylococcaceae bacterium
CACCTATTCTAACCAATCCTGTGCAGTTGGCGATCCAAAGTCATTTTGAACTTACACAACACATCAATCATGATGACTAATCCAGCGCATACGAATACTAGCGTAAAAAGCGAAAATACGGTCGTACATGTTTATACCGACGGTGCCTGCCGTGGCAATCCTGGCCCTGGAGGCTGGGGGGTTGCATTACACTACGGCGCTATCCAAAAAAAATTATATGGTGGCGATCCTGATACCACCAATAACCGCATGGAATTAATGGCCACCATTCAAGCTTTAGACGCTTTAAAAAAACCCTGCGAAATACACTTACATACCGATTCAAAATATGTATTGCAAGGCATCACCGAATGGCTGCCCAATTGGAAAACACGCGGCTGGAAAACCGCCACCAAACAGCCAGTAAAAAATGCCGACCTTTGGCAACGTTTAGATGCCGCAGTTGTCAGACATACTATCAAGTGGATATGGATAAAAGGACATTCTGGCAACGTTGGCAATGAATTGGCGGATCAATTGGCCAATCAAGGCATAGATGAATTATGAAAACAAGAACGTTATTGGAGGCTATAACATGCCACAACTAAAAGCCATTGCCCAATTAGGGGAGCCTGTTTTAAGGCTAACTGCACAGGGTATTCAGCAATTCGACACCGGGAGTGTAAGGTCATTAATGGCTGATATGTTACATACGCTAAATGAATCCGGAGGCGTTGGTTTAGCAGCGCCGCAGGTACATGAATCGGTTCGCATGATTATCGTCGCCTCCAGGCCAACGCCGCGTTATCCTCATGCACCTGAAATGCCTGCAACTATTATGATTAATCCTGAGTTTTGCGTATTATCTGAAGCCCTGGAAAAAGACTGGGAAGGTTGCTTGAGCATTCCGGGGATTAGAGCCTTAATCCCACGCCATCAAAACATCGGCGTTACATTTACCGATGCAGAAGGACTATTACAGCAACTGGAATTGCAAGGGTTTCCTGCAAGAGTTTTACAACACGAAATCGATCATCTGGATGGCTTGGTTTATCTGGATAGAGTTGAAAACAATCGCGACATTATCAGCGAAACAGAATTCTTTAAATTGCACGCTCCCAGTAAGATCTAATCAATATCCCTGATCAAGGCCAACATATCGTCAACAGATAATTTACCACTAAGCTCGCCGCCTTCTAATAAGCTATTGGCTAAATCACGTTTATGCTTATGCAGCTCAACAATTTTATCTTCAATAGTATCTTTAGCGACTAAACGATAAATCGTCACCGGGCGTTTTTGTCCCATACGATGCGCACGATCCGAGGCTTGATCCTCTACTGCTGGATTCCACCAGGGATCCATGTGGATGACATAATCGGCAGCAGTCAAATTTAAACCGGTGCCACCCGCTTTTAAGCTGATTAAAAACAAATCACCGTCACCAGCCTGGAAGGCGTTCACCGCCGTTTTTCTTTTAGCAACCGGTGTTGAACCGTCTAAATAATGATAACGGATACCCTTTTTATCCAACAATTCACGGATAAGGCTTAAATGCCCTACAAATTGACTGAACACCAGGGCTTTATGGCGATTTTCCAGTAGTTCATCCACCAGCTCTTCAAATGCCTGCAATTTTGCGCTGCTCAGGGTGCTGGTTTCCATCACCAGCCGCGAATGACAACAAGCGCGGCGCAATTTCATGATTTCCGCCAAGATTTTTAGATGTTGCTGCCCTGGCGCGCCGACTGCTTGCTGCATAGACAGTAACGCTGAGCGGCGTAAGGCTTCGTAAAATACCCGCTCTTCTGGGCTTAATTCTATGTGTAACGTCACTTCCGTACGCGAGGGTAACTCTGTTAAAACGTCATTTTTAAGGCGGCGTAAAATAAACGGCCGCAAGAGTTTCCTTAAGCGTTTCTGCGTACCCAAATCGTGTTGATTTTCTATGGCTTGCGCATAGCGCTCATTAAATTTTTGTAAAGAACCCAACAACCCTGGGTTAATGAAATTAAATAAATTCCAAAGCTCCCCCAAATGGTTTTCAATCGGGGTACCGGTGGTAATCAACTTGAAATCGGCTTGCAGCGCCATCGCCGCCTTAGAGCGTTTGGTTAGGGCGTTTTTAATGGCTTGTGCTTCATCTGCAACCAGGGTATGCCATTGCTTTTCAACCAAGCGATCCGCCTCGGTTTGTAACAAGCCATAACTGCAAATAATCAAATCAAAAGGGCCTGCGGCATCGAGCATGGCCTGTCGATCACCGGTGCCAAATTGTTGCACATTGAGCGTCGGCGCAAAGCGCTGACTTTCTTCCATCCAATTAATGCACACCGAAGTAGGCGCCAAAATGATAGTGGGGCCATTGGGTGCGCGTGCCAGGATCAAGGCAAGCGCCTGGACAGTTTTGCCTAAACCCATATCATCAGCCAGACAAGCACCAGCTCCCCAATGGGCTAATCGACTCATCCATTGAAAACCTTCACGTTGGTAATCACGTAACTCACCCTGTAATGTCGAAGGGACGACAGGATTTAAATCACCGGTTTCGTTAAGTTTACGCAACTGCTCCTGCCACGGCTTACTGGCATTAATATTCATGCCGGTGGTTATTTCATCCAAGGCTTGCGCGGCTAGGGGGTGAAAGCGAATTTTGTCATGATGCACATCGCCCAAACCCGATAAATCGTCTAATCGTTGCCGTAATTCGCGAGTCAATGCAATCACTTCACCGTCTTCAAGCCGCAGGAATCGACCTGGCGAATCCTGCAATAAAATCATTAAACGCTGCATATCCAGCACTTGCTGGTCATCAATGCGTAAATCCCCTTCCACACTAAACCAGTCTTTTTCTTTGCGCACCGAAAATTGTACTTGCGATAAGCCTGCCTCACGGCTGATCTTAATTTTTTTGCCTTTAGGCCATTCCAGTATCACATCCTCGCCCAGCTCTTGCAGATGCAACAGTGTTTCTAACGCTAACTCAGGATCATCCAATAACCATTTTAGGTCGCGCTCTGCCTCAAGTTCAGGGCATTCACGCAGCAGATTGGTTAAATACAGTTTTTCGAGGGAAAAATCCCGTAGTGTTTGTAATTGCTTACCGTCTATTTCCGCCAATACCGTTGCACCGCCACTCCCAGGCTTATACAACGGCCCGCCGTCCTGAAAGGGTTGTACAAAAATTTCGACTTGAATCCCTTGCCCAATTGGCTGCAAATGCACATGCAAGCGACTATCGGCAATTACTGTTTCCGCATGACTGGAAGTGCCGCCAATATCCGACTGTATGGTTAACATAGAGGCAATGGAGGAAATGGAGTCAATCACTTGCTGACGCGCTTTGGCAGGTACGGTTAAACCGTTCTTCCCCAAAATTTCAGCCACTTGCCGATGCTGATCATTGATGACAGTTAACAACAGGCCATTACTGGCAGTTTTTTGCGCAATGATCGCTTGCTGGGATATTTGCGGATACAGCGAAATATGTAGCTGATCTTGCTGTTCCTTCACCAGTAACTGCGGTTCGGCAATACTGATGTCAACAGGTGAATGATACTGTAGTTGCTCTGCCCAAAATACCTGGGGATGACCTATTAGTTTTAACACCGCGTTATCAGAAAAATGATAGACCTCCTTACTGTAATTGCTGTAATAGGCATATTCTTTGCTTTGTTCGATTTTGGCACAGACGCTGCGATCTTGTTCAGACAAATAATCAAAGTCTGCCAGCTCTTGGTACAAGCGTTTTAAAGCTATCGGACGCCCTTTTGACCAATTGCCATTTTTACCCAGCTTTTGCTCCCTAGGCTCAATTTCCAGCACGCCACCTTCAAGATTCAACGTCCAAATCAGGCGTAATTCATGCGCTGCCGCTACGCCAGACGGTGCAGATTTTAGATAAGTTAACGCCTCTAAAGCGCGCTCCCATGCTGAAACTTGTGGCAATAAATCAACGGTTTCATTAAACAGCGACTGACTATAGCGCTTGGCAATTTGCTGACAGGCCTCATTTTTATAGGCTAACCGTTGTAATATCGCGGCACTTACTGCCGCATACCACGCATATCCCAAGCGTTGTGCTTGCTGACAATAATCCGCGAGTTGCCCTAAAAAAGCCGCATTTTTCTTATTGTTAATGATCGGATCAATTTCACCCAACCAATACAGCAGCAATACCTGAAACAAGCGTTCATAGGGAAAATCACTGCTTCTTAAAAACGACTTGGTTTGATCAATTGCGACTTTGCTTTGATAAAGATCCAAACCATCTTGCAAGATTAAATTAAGCAAATAAAAAGCATCTAGGTTACCGGTATTTTTAATGCTGGATGATAAGTATTGCCTTAAGAGTGTCATGTTGGCGGCGCTACGGCTGCGTAGCAACGCCATATTAAACATAAAGCCCGATAAGCCGTTAAACGTAGCGGAACGCTTGCCGGTTTCTTTGCGATAGACTTTAAGTGCGGCAGTAAATAAATCAACTGCCTCATCATTACGGTTTTCAAAAAACCGCAGGGTCGCGAATAATTTCAAACCATCAGCAGATAAATCACCGCTTAACCAATTTTCAGCATCGTTAAAACTGCCACGGTATAGCCGCTGTTCAATTAACGTATGCACGATAGCTTGTTTATTGGGCTTACGCCCGCCAAAAAACTGTTCCAGTAGCTGCATTTGCTCCGTGCAATCTAATAATCGTACGCTATACAGATCAATATAATATTTTAACGCCAAGAATCGAATCGGCTCTGATAACGCTGTAAACCAGGCAGCATCATAGTTATCAAAAAAGAGCTTGCGGATAACTTCGGCAAAATGCTGCGGATAATCGGCAAGAAAACGCTCAATATTGGCCGTAAAAGCCAGTTCATTACCCTGATACAAAAATACCCGTAGTTGTTTTATGGCATGGTAAACACTGATTCGATTCGGATAATAATAATTGCGATCCGCAATAATTAAAGCCGCCAATTGCTTAAACCAACTCTTTTGTGCCGCTTGTTTAACCAATACCTCAGAAATTTGCTGATGACACTGCCAACCGTCACTGGAAATGGTCATAATTTGGGATTTTTGCAGACTATCCCGCACGACATTTAAGGGTGAGCGCAACTTCAATTCAGGCGTTTTTTTTAATAACTCCTGCAAATGAGTTTGCGATATAGGGGCATAAATCACTGACAGCGCAAGCACGACCGCTTGCTCATCTTCTGATAGCGCATTAAATCGTTGCAGTAATTTATCTTTCATTATGTTCGCGGAAGCAATTGCTTATTTAAGAAGAGTGACGATTTTATAACGCCATTAATACCAGCGGGTGTGCGGATAAAGACTGATAAATAGCATCCAACTGTTTTTTACTTATCGCTTCAATAGTGACGGTTATCGCCAAATAATTGCCACTTTTACTGGGGCGGCGTTTCACCGCGCTAGGATCAAGGTTATCTATATGTTCGCTGATCAACTCAATAACTAACAGCTCAAACTCAACATCACCCTTCCCCATAACTTTGATGGGAAATTGGCAGGGAAACTCTAATAAGGTGGTTTCATCGTCCATCAGCTTAGCTTCTTCTCTTTTTGCAATAAAGCATCCATCTCTTTAAAAATAGGCCCAGGCTTGGCATCGGCTACTGGCTCACCATCTAAGGAAATAACCGGAATGATTTCACGCGTAGAACTGGTCACCCAAATTTCACTCGCTGTTTTAAGGGTTTGCAAAGTAATCACTTGCTCGCGGCAGGCAATGCCATTACGTCTGGCTAATTCCAAAATCACATCACGGGTAATGCCCGGCAAGATCGAGCCATCATTTAAAGGCGTCACCAAAACCCCGTCAATAACCGCGAAAACATTGCTGGCAGCACCTTCCGTCACGATACCTTGTTTGTTGACTAACAGGGCTTCGGCACTGCCCTGGTCAAGCGCTTCCTGGCGTAATAAAATATTAGCCAGTAAGGTGATTGCCTTGATATGGCACATTTCCCAACGGGTATCATCCAAGGTTAGCGCTTTTATGCCCGCCTGTTTTCCCTCAAAAGGCTTAATATCCGAACACATCACAAAGACGGTTGGCGTGACACTTTCTGGAAACGCATGGTCTCGCTTGGGCGCTACGCCACGGGTTATTTGTAGGTAGAAATATTGATCCTTGCTGGTCTCTAAAAACGGCTCAAAAATAGCCAACCATTCGGCAGTACTGTGCGGATTTTGCAAACGAATTGACTTTAGACTCCTATCAAGACGCTGTAAATGCGCTTGAATGCGGAAAATGTGGCCGTTATAAACTGGAATCACTTCATAGACACCATCACCAAATAAAAAGCCCCGATCCAAAACCGAAATTTTGGCATCTTGCAAGGGCAAATAAACGCCATTCAGGTAAACCGTTTGTTCACTCATAACCATTTGCCAATCTGCCCGTTCACCAGCATTAAGCCTTCATCAAAAATCCGCTTAAAAAACCCGCCGACAGGCACCGCCTTAAGTGCAACGATGGGGGCTTCAAAATAAGGGTCACCGCCTAAATCGAAGCTAACCTTGCCCATAGCAGCGCCTGCGGCTACCGGCGCCATAATTTTGTTATCGACGTTAATGGTCGCTTTTAAATCATTAAAATGCCGTACCGGTACGGTGACATAAAAATCTTCCCGAAATCCTATGGGTACAGTTTTGCTGTCACCTTTCCAGACTCTTGATTCACTGAGCGCTTGACCTGCGGTGTAAAGACGGTGGGTTTCGTAAAATCTAAAGCCATAATTCAATAAGCTCTCGCTTTCATCGGAGCGCGCATTAGCGCTGGCGGTACCCATGACCACGGAAATCAGGCGCATATCATTGCGCTTTGCAGAAGCCAACATACAATAGCCAGCCGCTTCGGTATGACCGGTTTTGATGCCATCTACTGACGGGTCGCGCCATAACAACAGATTGCGGTTAGGCTGGGTTATTTTGTTATAGGTAAATTCTTTTTGTGAATCCCAACGGTAATATTGTGGGAATTCTTTAATCAACGTTCTGGCTAATTTAGCCAAATCACGGGCGGTGGAATAATGGTCTGGGCCTGGCAACCCCATACTATTGGTGAAATGCGAATCCTTCATGCCGATACGTGCAGCATGTTGATTCATCAGCGTTGCAAAAGTCGCTTCATCGCCAGCGACATGTTCAGCCAAGGCAACGCTGGCATCATTACCGGATTGAATAATAACGCCTTGTAATAAATCTTCAACCTTCACGCGTTCATTAACTTTGACAAACATCCTGGAGCCTTCAGTGCGCCAGGCCTTATCACTAATGGTAACCAACTCATCCATTTTTAAGCTGCCTTTATTCAGCTCATTAAAAATCACATATACCGTCATAACTTTGGTTAAGCTAGCCGGCTCGACTTTTAAATCCGCGTCTTTTTCAGCGAGTACTTTACCGCTGTTAAAATCTTCCAGAATAAAACTGGTTCCAGCAATTTGCGGTGGATTTGGAATCACAATTTTACCGGTGCCTTTCACTGCATTGACTGCCTCGGCGGTGGCTGTTACATCTTTTGCCGCTGGCACTGCCTCCACCGCAAGCAATGGCTGAAAACTGCCCATAAAAAAACTGCATAGTAAAATAAACGTAGATGTTATGTGTTTCATTGTTAACCTTTAAGGCCTCTATAAAAACTGAATTTTAGTTAGTAACTTACTTTAAAAAGGGTCATGCCTTAAGCTAAAGCGACGGTAAATTTTTCTCGCCCGACGCGGTTTTTATTTGCCGCCTATCGGCAATAGCCTGACTTAATTGATACACCGCCATAGCATACAAGGGACTGCGGTTATAACGGGTAATAACATAGTAATTATGCAAACCCAACCACAAATCCTCATCAAACTCTTGTTCAAAAGCCAATAATTTCACTTTGCCATCAGCAGCCAAGGTGTCCATCACGCCAATCTTCAAACGTCGCAGATCGTTAGTAGTCAAATCTGGCTCCAATTCGTTACGGATAGCCACTTTATATTCATAGCCTTCCGCTACCGCCGGCACAAACACTTCAGCCCCAGGTTGCCACTGATGTTTAACAAAATAATTCGCGACACTGGCAATAGCATCCGCTGGGTTTGTCCAAATATTGCGCTGTTTATCCTGTTCAAAATCAACTGCGAAATCCCGATAACTACTGGGCATAAATTGCGGCAACCCCATCGCGCCCGCATAAGACCCTAGGGGTTGCGTGGGGTCGATATGTTCCTCGCGACATAACAACAAAAAATGCTCAAGTTCACTCAGAAAAAAAGCGCTCCGTTTCGGATGCGCAAAACCTAAAGTTGCTAAAGCATCAAGCACACGATAAGTGCCGACATTGCCACCATACTGGGTTTCAACCCCAATAATCGCGATAATAATTTCCGCTGGTACGCCATATTGACTACTTACCTTCGCCAGTGTCACGGCATTTTTTTGCCAAAAATCGACACCGCCCGCAATGCGTTTTTCGGTCATAAATATTTTGCGATATTTATACCAAGACATCCCTTCTGCGGGTGAGCTGATGGCATCCAAAATCGCCGGTTTAATTTCCGCCGCGTTTAGCCAGGCTTCCACTTGCGGGCGTTCAAAGTAATACTTGGCGACCATTTGTTCTACAAATTCGTTTACCAGTAAAGTCTTATCTATCGCCGCTTGCGTTGGCACACTCAATAGCACCGTCAATAGCAAAACATACCGTTTAAGCGACTGGCTTTTAAACATAATTATTCAAGTTGGTAATAATTTTCTATGGGTATGGATAGACATTAAAATGCCGAAACCAGCCAACAAGGTAACCATAGAGGTGCCACCGTAACTGATTAGCGGCAAAGGCACCCCCACAACCGGCAATATCCCTATTACCATGCCAATGTTAACAAACACATAAACAAAAAAAGTAAAGCTTAATCCTCCCGCCAACAAGCGTGTATAAGTGTCTTGTGCTTGTAATGAAATATAAATACAACGCGAAATAATCAATAAATATAAAACCAACAACCCTAAGCAGCCAAATAAGCCAAATTCTTCGGCAAAGACTGCAAAAATAAAGTCTGTCGAACTTTCCGGTAAAAAATCCAGTTTTGATTGGGAGCTGCCTAACCAGCCTTTGCCGGATATGCCGCCTGACCCAATGGCAATTTTTGATTGGATGATATGGTAACCTTTCCCCATCGGGTCGGCTTCAGGATTTAACAAAGTGTATATACGGTTACGCTGGTAGTCACGCAAAAATTGCCATAATATTGGCGCTGAGGCTCCTAAAAAGGCAAGCAACGATCCAATAATGCGCCAAGATAATCCGGCAAAAAACAATACTGCCGCACCCGAACTGGCAACCAGTAACGCCGTTCCTAGATCAGGCTGTTTAGCGATCAACAACGTTGGCGCCGTAATCAACAATACGGTAATCCCTAAAGGCTTGCCTCTAGGCGGCAAAACATGTTCGGATAAGTACCAGGCAATCATCATCGGCGTGGATATTTTCAACATCTCGGAGGGCTGAAAACGAAATAACCCCAAATCCAGCCAGCGTTGCGCGCCTTTTCCAAATTCGCCCATCACCAATACCGCAAGCAGCAAAACAACCCCAATACCATATAAAAACAATGAATAGCGCTTAAACTGATAGGGATTAATATGTGCCAACACAATCATAAACACCAACGCCAAACCACTGCGCACCAGATGTTTATATAAAACATCCATGTTTTGGGTGCTGGCACTGTACAAAATCGCAAAACTTAACCCAGAAATCAACAGTAATCCGAGAAATAAAGGAATATCAATATGTAATTTGCGCAAGAAATCACCCAACCATGAATGCACCACAAATTCTTCTGTGTTAGTTTCAAGCTGCATCTTTTATTTAATCCCGAGGTATTGATTTATTATTTTTTTGGCAATCGGCCCTGCCACTGAGCCACCATGCCCACCATTTTCAGCGATAACCGCCACCGCAAGTCGAGGGTTATCAGCCGGAGCAAAGGCAATAAATAAGGCGTGATCGCGCAATTTAAATTTAATTTGATCCTCGTTATATTTTTCTTTTTGTTTAACCGTAAACACCTGCGCCGTTCCAGTCTTGGCAGCCATTTTGTAGGGTAAACCCAATCCCAGCGCTTTTGCGGTGCCACGAGCGCTATGGATAACATTAACCATAGCATTAATAATGTTAGTCACATTGGCGTCTTTTAAGGGTATCAAGGGTTCGCGCGGAAAAGTAGCTGGCGCAACCAAGCCCGGACTCAATGCCCGGTTAACCAAAAAGGGTTGCACCACCCTACCGCGATTGGCTAACGTGGCAGTAGCCCGCGCAAGCTGCATCGGCGTTACTTGCGTAAAGCCCTGTCCAATACCGGTGATCACCGTTTCACCAGGATACCATTCTTGATTTTGGGTTTTGCGTTTCCATTCACGCGACGGTAACAAGCCAGGCTTTTCACCTTTCAAATCGATACCGGTTTCTTCCCCAAAGCCAAATTTTTGCAAGAAGTCATGCAGTCTATCAATTCCTAAGGTTTGCGCCAAGCTATAAAAATACACGTCACAAGACTCTATTATCGCATTTTCCATGCTGACCGAGCCATGCCCACCCTTTTTCCAGTCGCGAAATTTGTGCGGCGAATTAGGTAACTGATAAGCGCCCGGACAAAATACCCGATGCTGAAAACTAATCGCCTCATTTTCCAATCCTGCCAACGCCACAAAAGGCTTCATGGTAGAACCCGGAGGATATTGCCCACGCAACACGCGATTAAACAAGGGTTGATCTTCCGACTCTTGCAAATCTTTATAGGCTTTCGAGCCAATGCCATACACAAACGGATTAGGATCAAAGCCTGGGCGGCTGGCAAAAACCAACACTTCACCGGTTTTAATTGCGATGGCAACCGCAGCGCCGTTATAGCCTTCTAAAGCATCGTAAGCGGTTTTTTGTAAATCTATATCCAAAGTTAGATGCAAATTGATGCCGGGTACCGGATCAAACTCATTGACGATATTAATGGGTCGTGATTGGGCATTGGTTTCATTTTCGACATAACCGGTCGTGCCGTGTAAATCCACCTCGTAAGCGCTCTCGATGCCGGATTTACCGACATGGTAACTGCCTTGATAATTCGCCTCAGGTAAGGTTTTAAGCTCCTGCTCATTAATCCGTCCGACATACCCCACCACATGCGAAACCAATTCCCCATAAGGATAATAGCGCACTAAACCGGCATGAATATCAACCCCTGGGAAATAAGGCCTTACCACCGAAAAAGCCGCAACTTGTGCCTCACTTAAGCGCAGTAATAAAGGGATAGTGGCAAAACGCTTATTACGCGGCAAATGCTCTCGAAATTGTTCGATTTTTTCTTCGGGGATGTCCAATAAGTTTTTTAAGTTACGCAGCGTTTCATCCATATTGGGGACCTGCTCAGGAACCAACTCCAGTGTATAAGAAGGGATATTGTCCGCTAAAATTTTACCGTTACGATCATAAATAATACCGCGCGTCGGTGCTAAAGGCGCTATTTTTATGCTATTTTCCTTTGCCAAAGTTGCATAATGAGTATGCCCCACCACTTGTAAATAGACCAAGCGCACCAATAATCCAACACTTAACACCACAATCAAAACAAACGCAGCAATAATGCGACTTAAAAAAATACGCTGCTCAGCAAGCGAATTTTTTAAAACATAACCAGACATAAACGCTCAACCCTTTGAAGGATGACTGTAGATTAAAGACAATTAGAACCCCGTTAGCCAACACAAAACAAGTATCACTGCGCGTTCAATAGCTTATCCAACAGGTTGATTAAGGTTAATACTGCGCAAGACCATACCAGCAAAAGGCCAAATGAGCGTACCACTAATAACAGGCAGTAAAAATTCCCACCCAAAATGGGCTGGATTATGAATATTATTGATGCCAAAAGCCAAGGTATGCGACAACACTAGGCAACAAAAAATAAATAACGCTTGTTGCAAAATAGGAAAATAACGCACCCGTTTATAAAATTTCAAGCAAATATAACTTACTATCGCAAAAATCAGCGCCTGTTGCCCCAATAATCGCCCTGTCAATACATCCATTAACAACCCAACCAACCACGAACTGAATATGCCCCATTTATACGGCAACGCCAATAGCCAAAAAATCAACACCAATAAAACCCAATCCGGATTCCAAAATTGCAGGGCCGGTGACAAGGGCAACACATTCAATCCCATTGCAACAATAACCGAAAACAAATAAAAAAACAGATCCGACGAATTTTGATCACTCACCTTCATCTCCCATTTGTTCACTACCGGTGGTCGGTGTTGTTAACACTTTATTGATATTACCCACCCCCTGTTGCATAGCCGCCTTTGGCAATTGATCGAACGCCTGGGGACTATTCTGCTCGACTGGCTTTAAATTCTGATCATTCACAGGGGCTACCGGAGTAACCGGAGCCAAAACCTCTCCATCCAATGTAGGTGGTATCGATAACGGCAAACTTAAAGAAATTGACTTGGCATCGTTCCAGACAATTAAAACTTCTCGGATTTTATCCAACGCCGCTTTCGGCGTAGCAGAAATATAAGCAAATTGCTTATTCGGCTGCACCTGGAAGTCATCTACAACCGCAACCGGATAGCCTTGCGGAAAAGTCCCCCCCAGACCGGAAGTGATTAACAAGTCGCCTTTTTTAATATCCGCATTATTAGGGAGAAACGGTAACACCAGACGATTGAGGTGTCCGCTGCCGACGGCAATGGTACGCAGCCCATTGCGATTAACCTGCACAGGAATGGCATGATTCGGATCGGTAATTAACATGATTTCAGAATTGAGCGGCAATGTCCGAATAACTTGCCCAATGACACCTTGAGTATCCAATACCGGTTGCTTTATATGCAGGCCAAAACGGGAACCTTTATTGACCAACACCACATGATCAATAGGAGAGAGGTTAACTGATAAAATCTCAGCAACCATCAATTCCTCGCCGATGTTATAGGAACTTTCCAATAACGAACGCAAGCGAATATTTTCTTTTTCTAATGCTTCAAACTTTAGCAATCGGGTATCGCTAACAAATTGTTGTTCTTTTAACTTACCGACTTCAGCTTTCAAATCAACATAAGCCGATACCGAGCCATTAATCTCATTAAAGAATTCGGAGGGTAAATTAACCGCATATAAAATAGGGTAAAGCAATATTGACAGCATCGCCCGCATATTGGCTAACCGCGCACTACTCTGATCTATTACTAAAAGTGCAATCGATAAGAGTACCGCCACTAAAAAACGCGTATTAATTGACGGCCCTTTGGCAAACAAAAGTTTAATAACTAACCACCTTTATAGGATTTAAAACCGACAAATTCAGAATAGCAGTGCAGAAAAACGAATGGCAAGCTTTGCTTGCAAATATAAAGCAAAGCATCGCTATAGTTAAGTCACTTGATTTAGAAACAACGGTGATGGGTATTGCCTGTATTCACATTTATTCGCAACGCTTAAACCGCCAGAACGCACTCAAACAAACGGCGAAAAAGTCAAACTTTACATAAAAAACGCTTAATCCACCCTTTATTCCAGTGAAAAAGCCGAAGCGCCTTTTTTATCCAGCATCTCCAACACGATACCACCACCACGAGCGACACAGGTCAAAGGATCGTCGGCAATATGCACAGGTAAACCGGTTTCTACCGCAATCAAACGATCAATATCTTTCAATAAAGCCCCGCCACCTGTTAATACAATGCCGGTGCTGGCAACATCAGACCCCAATTCAGGCGGTGTTTGTTCCAAAGCCAGCTTAACTGAACTTACAATGCCAGATAAAGGCTCCTGCATCGCTTCCAAAACTTCATTGCTGTTTAACATAAAACTACGCGGAATACCCTCGGCTAAGTGCCGTCCATTAACTTCCATTTCCCGAACCGTACTACCAGGATAAGCAGTCCCAATTTCATGTTTAATTTTTTGAGCGGTAGCTTCCCCTATTAAAGTCCCATAGTTACGACGCACATAATTAACAATCGCATCATCAAAACGATCCCCGCCAATCCTAACGGAAGACGAATAAACAATACCATTCAACGAGATAATCGCCACTTCAGAAGTACCCCCACCAATATCCAACACCATTGAACCGGTCGCTTCATCTACCGGCATCCCAGCACCTAACGCAGCGGACATAGGCTCTTCAATTAAAAATACTTCCCTGGCACCCGCCATTGACGCAGACTCACGAATCGCGCGTCGCTCAACCTGCGTTGAGCCGCAGGGAACACAAATTAAAATCCGCGGACTCGGACGAAATAATTTATTCTGATGTACCTTCTCAATAAAATAGCGCAGCATCCGCTCAGTCACTGCAAAATCAGCAATAACACCATCTTTTAATGGCCTAATAGCCGTGATATTAGCCGGCGTCCTGCCGAGCATCATCTTGGCTTCAATACCAACCGCCGCAACACTTTTTGTACCCCGAATCCGATCCTCTTTGATAGCGACCACTGAAGGTTCATTTAACACAATACCTTGCCCAGGAATATAGATCAGGGTGTTAGCTGTTCCTAAGTCAATAGACAAATCATTAGAAAAAAGGCCGCGAATTCTTTTGAACATTTTTACCAGTATCCTTGAGCGAGAAAAATAGTGCTACTTTATCAATCAAGCAGGCATTTGGGCAAGATATAAAGTATCATAATTAAAAAAATACCTGAGGAATGAAGCCTAACCGCTTCATTCATTCACCAGTAGCCCTTGAAAGCTTTAATTTTAAACGCCAATCCTAACCCTGCTTTAACGGAGCCATCAATGTCATTAACCGCCGATGAGGTCAAAAAAATCGCGCACTTGGCGCGCCTAGGTATCAACACCGTTGATATTGAGGCTTATGCCAACAGTTTGTCAGGCATTCTCGATTTAGTTGCCGAAATGGACACGCTTAATACTGATGCCATATTACCAATGGCGCACCCGTTGAACCAAGTACAGCGCCTGCGTCCTGATGTGGTCAGCGAAACCAATCAGCGGGAACACTTTCAGGCGATAGCGCCCCAAGTTGAAGCTGGATTGTACCTAGTCCCCAAAGTCATTGAATAAACGAGTCATCAATCCTTATGTATAAACAAACCCTTTCAGAACTAGCCAAAGGTTTACGTTCTGGCGCATTTTCCAGCCAAGAATTAACTAAAATCTACCTTGACCGTATCAAACAACATCAAAGTCTCAACTGCTTTATCACCATTACCGAAGAACAAGCCTTAGCCCAAGCTAAGCAAGCCGATATCCGCTTAGCCAAAGGCGACGCCACCGCTTTAACGGGCATCCCCTTGGCGCAAAAAGATATATTTTGCACGCTAGGGGTTAAGACCACTTGCGGCTCAAAAATGCTGGATAATTTTATAGCGCCCTACAACGCCACGGTTATAGATAAATTTAACGCGGCGGGCGCGGTCATGCTCGGCAAACTCAATATGGATGAGTTCGCAATGGGTTCTTCCAATGAAACCAGTTTTTACGGCGCGGTGCAAAACCCTTGGGACACCACTTGCGTTCCGGGCGGCTCTTCCGGTGGCTCGGCGGCAGCAATGGCGGCATACTTGGCCGCAGGCGCAACCGGCACGGATACCGGTGGTTCGATTCGGCAACCGGCGGCACTCTGCGGTATTACTGGCCTTAAACCAACTTATGGACGGGTGTCGCGCTATGGCATGATTGCCTACGCCTCCAGCCTCGACCAAGGCGGCCCCATGACCCGTAACGCCGAAGATGCAGCCATTATGCTGCAAACGATGGCAGGCTTTGACCCCAAAGACTCCACCAGCAGCGAACAAACCGTGCCGGATTACAGCGCAGGTTTACACAACGGTTTGCAAGGTTTAAAAATCGGTTTGCCGAAAGAGTTTTTCACCGCCGACTTAAACCCAGACATCGCCGCCACCATCGAAGCGGCGGTCAATGAATACAAAAAGCTCGGTGCGGAAGTCATAGAAATCACCCTGCCGCATTTAAAGTATGCCATTCCGGCTTACTACATCATTGCGCCAGCAGAATGTTCAGCGAATTTATCTCGTTACGATGGCGTGCGCTACGGCTATCGCTGCCAGAATCCTGTCGATTTGGCGGATTTATACACCCGTTCTCGTGGCGAAGCTTTTGGCGCAGAAGTCAAACGCCGTATTTTGATCGGTACTTATGCGCTGTCAGCCGGTTATTACGATGCGTATTACCTGAAAGCCCAAAAAATACGCCGATTGATCACTGAAGACTTCACCCAAGCACTCACCAAAGTGGACGTGATCATGGGGCCGGTCACGCCGTCTACCGCCTTTGCCATCGGCGAAAAAAGCGGCGACCCTATCCAAATGTATTTATCGGACATTTATACTATCGCTATCAATCTGGCAGGGTTACCGGCGATGTCCATCCCTGCGGGGTTTGTGCAAAACAAACCAGTCGGGCTGCAAATTATCGGCAATTACTTTAGTGAAGCGCATTTGCTGAATATCGCACACCGCTATCAACAAGTGACCGATTGGCATCAACGCACCCCCATCGGTTTTGAATAAGGAGCTATACCATGCAACATGCAACAGATTACCCCGAAGGGCACAAGTGGGAAACCGTCATTGGCCTTGAAATCCACACCCAACTCAGTACCCACTCGAAAATATTTTCCGGCGCCGCCACCGCTTATGGCGCGGAGCCCAATACCCAAGCGTGTGCGGTTGATTTGGGGCTACCTGGCGTATTGCCGGTACTCAATGCCGCCGCAGTGGAAATGGCGATTACATTCGGTTGTGCCATCGACGCTGAAATAGCGCCGTACTCCATTTTCGCGCGTAAAAATTACTTTTACCCCGATTCCCCTAAAGGCTATCAAATCAGCCAAATGGACTTGCCTATCGTCGGTAATGGACACATGGACATTGAAGTGGATGGCATCACTAAACGCATCGGCATCACCCGCGCACACCTGGAAGAAGATGCGGGAAAGTCCTTACACGAAGATTTTCATGGCTTGACTGGCATTGACCTTAACCGTGCCGGCACGCCGTTACTGGAAATTGTCTCTGAACCCGAGATGCGTTCCGCTAAGGAAGCGGTCGCCTATATGCGTAAAATCCATGAACTGGTGCGCTATCTCGACATTTCTGACGGCAACATGCAGGAAGGCTCGTTCCGTTGCGACGCAAACGTGTCGGTGCGTCCCAAAGGCCAAGAAGCATTTGGCACGCGCACCGAAATCAAGAACATTAACTCTTTCAAATTTGTCGAGAAAGCCATCAACTATGAAGTGGAACGGCATATTGAAGTGATTGAAAACGGCGGCAGAATCGTCCAAGAAACGCGGCTATATGACGCCAACAAGGACGAAACCCGCCCCATGCGCAGCAAAGAGGAAGCCAACGATTACCGCTATTTCCCCGATCCTGATCTACTGCCGGTCATCATCGAACCCAGCTTACTGGCAAACATAAAAGCGAACTTGCCCGAATTGCCCGCTGCCAAAAAACAGCGTTTTAAGACTGATTACCAGTTAGATGAAGACAGCGCGACCACGCTCACCGCTTCCCGCGATTTAGCGGATTTTTATGAAGCCGTCGTTAACAAATCAGGTTGCGATGCCAAACTATGCAGCAATTGGGTCACGGGCGATTTATTAGCCGCACTGAATAAAGCCAATTTAGAAATTAACGATGCGCCAATCAGCGCTAAACGATTTGCCAGTTTGCTTGCGCGAATTAGTGATAACACCATTTCCGGTAAAATTGCCAAACAAGTGTTTGAGGAAATGTGGCAAAACGACGTGACCGCTGATCATATTATTGCGACTAAAGGATTACAGCAAATCACCGACAGCGGCGCAATTGAAGCCATTATTGATAAAATCATCAATGACAATCTCGATCAAGTGGAACAATATCGCAGCGGCAAAGAAAAAGTGTTCAGTTTTTTTGTCGGGCAAGTGATGAAACAATCGCAAGGCAAGGCGAATCCAGAGGAAGTCAATAAAATGTTAAAGATCAAGTTAAGCAGTTAACCCTTAGCCTCTCCTGATTATAAAGATGCTTTAGCCAACACTGTCATACTGGCAGGGAAGCCAGTATCCAGTCACACGGATGTGAATGTATGACTTGGCATAGGGCTTAAATCGAGCGCAATGTATCTGGATTGTACCGTCCCTGGCTCTGGATTCCGGCTTCCCTGCCGAAATGACGGTTTTTTTGACGTTAGCTGAAGCATCTTGCTAATCAGGTAGCCTCTTGTATTGCCTTAAGGTCAGGCTATACTTCGATCAACGCAATTTAACCTTACCTGCAACCTTAAATAAGACTCACTATGCAACCATCGACAACCAAAATATGTGTCATTGGCTTAGGCTATATTGGCTTACCAACCGCCTCTCTCTTAGGTACTAAAGGCTTTGAAGTGTTTGGGGTTGATACCTCAGAACATGTCGTCAACACCATCAATCAAGGCAAAATCCATATCGTTGAACCTGATCTCGATATTCTCGTTAAATCTGCTGTCCAATCCGGCAATTTAAAAGCCGGACTGAAACCGGTCGCAGCGGATATTTTTATTTTGGCAGTCCCCACGCCGTTTAAAGATAATCATATCCCCGATCTTTCCTACGTGGAATCGGCAACCAAAATGATTGCCCCCTATATAGCGCCTGGCAATATCGTTATTTTGGAATCTACCAGTCCGGTTGGCACCACCGATGAGGTCGTGGCAAAAATCTTAAGTGATCATGGGCATAACGTTGGCGTTGACGTATTTGTATCACATTGCCCAGAGCGGGTTTTACCCGGTCGCATCCTCACTGAATTAGTGGACAATGACCGCATTGTCGGCGGCATTAATGAAATATCGACACAAAAAACCATTGAGTTTTACGAAACCTTTGTTCGCGGTGAAGTATTGGGGAGCGATGCCAGAACCGCTGAACTCAGCAAGCTTTCAGAAAACGCTTACCGCGATGTGAATATCGCTTTTGCCAATGAATTGTCATTAATTTGCGATAAAGAAAATATTAATGTCTGGGAACTTATTAAACTAGCCAATCGTCATCCCAGGGTAAATATTTTACAACCAGGGCCAGGTGTTGGGGGACATTGTATTGCCGTCGATCCCTGGTTTATTGTTGCCAGGGCACCAGAATACGCACGCTTAATAAAAACCGCACGGGAAGTAAATGACGCCAAACCACAGTGGGTCATCAACAAAGTCAAAACCAGTGCCGACAAATTCAAACGTCCGGTCATTGGTTGCCTAGGGCTGGCGTTTAAAGCCGATGTTGACGATTTACGCGAATCGCCTGCTGTAGATATTGTTAAACACCTTCAAAAAGAAAATATTGGCGACATACTGGTCGCAGAACCTAATCTTACCCACCATAAAGACTTTACATTATTGCCGTATCAAGAAGTCATCACTCGTGCGGATATTATCTTGCTCTTGGTCGATCACAAACCCTTTAAAAAATTAAAAGCCAATGACTTTAAAGAAAAAATATTAATTGATACCCGCGGCATAATTGCTTAATCAAACCCACCCCGCCTGCGTTACTCAGCATGAAAAACCAATCGACTGATTTTTTAAATAAGTTGCAATGACTGCCTTTAAGTATTGTAGAAATACTCAGTACCATTGTTAAGTCACTTATTTTAATGTTTGATTTTGAATGTATTTTTTAGAAAAACCAATCAAAATCATTTTCCTAATTATTTTTTAAAAAAATGATTAGGAAATTTATATAGGAAACTATACAATATACAGCTCTACCGATACTTAAGAAATGCCTTGGTGGCGGAACTGGTAGACGCACGGGACTTAAAATCCCGCGGTGGTAACACCGTGCCGGTTCGATTCCGGCCTGAGGCACCATTTCTTAGGGAATTGTTGAGTAACGCTACACCCTTAATTATCTACATAAGCCCAGGTAGCTCAGTCGGTAGAGCAGAGGACTGAAAATCCTCGTGTCGGCGGTTCGATTCCGTCCCTGGGCACCATGTAAATCAAAAACTATTAAACTAAATAGTCTAATCTCTATTTTTAAAATGTACGTTATTTGTAAACACATTTTATCTATATTCGCTTAAGTAATTACCAAAGAAATTAAATACCCAAACTCCTAATCTATTGGGTACTTTTTTGGCTTATCCTTCCCCTAACACAAATTTAATTAAAAAGCTGAGTCTGTTTAATCACTTCATCTATTTTCCTGATTATAAAGCTGCTTCAGCTATGACGGTGTTGGCTGAAGCATCTTGCTAATCAGGTCTATTTTTACCCCCCCCTAAATACTTTCGCTAACCTGCCGTTTTAAATCGTAACAGATACGCCAATCTCTACGTCAATTCATATTTCACATCTAATCAATAATTGCTGATTCTATCTTCAGTTTAGGCATAAGTAGCTAACCATATATTTTTTAATATTTTGACTAACGGAAAATTCATACCCGATGGCACATGAGCCACTCATGTACTATCGGCTTAACCGTTCATCCATCGACAAGCTCAGGACGAACGGTCAAGCCTTAGTTATTGTGTTAAAAGACTTTTGAACAACTACTTATTTGCCGATTTGAAAATACAGTGGTAATACCGGCTTCTTTTCACAGTACATCTTTTCTATTTTGAATGGTTATCAACTGTACAAAATAACTATTGTATATTTCATTTTGTAACAATGCATTATATTAAGTTACTAATATAAAACACTATTAATAAAAAACCCTCTATTAAATCTATTAGCAAGCAAGGGGGTATGAATATCCGGCTGTTTATACTGTGGATAAGCTGCGGGTAAGTTTTTAGTCCTCATTTATCCACATGTTGTTTACAGGTTATGGTAATTTCCTACACAGGGTTATTGCTTGCGCTAGCGCATTACCTATATAGGTTTAAAGCAGTTATGTACAGTAAAAAGCTTTACTAATAGTAATAATAGAGTTTTAAGAACATATCTTATTATTTATAAATAGTTGATTATCAAAATTTGATCATTTTGATTTTTATACCACTGGCTTCTCTGTGCTATTTAATCCCGCATATAATTTTAGCCATAAGGCTAATTGATTTCTAGCTGCCTTACCTTCAGCAGTTTCTTTTAAATTTGGATTAACACGCATGATTTTAACTTTGAAATTAAAATTTGGAGGTTAAAAATTTTCCTGATTAGCCGGATGCTTCAGTCAGCTCCAAAAATCTCGTCATTCCGGCAGGGATGCCGGAATCCAAAGCCATGGATGGTAACTTTCCAGTCCCGTGCCGCTCGATTTAGGCAAGATGCTAAGTCAACTATTCACATCCCTATGACGGGGATGGCTGAAGCATCCGGCTAATCAGGAAAATTATTACTTTGCTACCGCTCTGCTTCCTAATTTTCAGCGATGGCTCTATTTGACATGCCATAACGTAAACGTTAGAATTTATCCCGCTATCCCGCTATCCCGCTATCCCGCTATCCCGCTATCCCGCTATCCCGCTATCCCGCTATCCCGAAAATAAATTAATTTATATATCCATTTTTTAATAATCTTAGGAGTGAAGCCATGAAATATGACATGCTTTCCATTAAGCAGATAAAAATTAGCAAAAAGCCACTTACCTTCAGCGTAGCCATGCTACTAAGTGTTATGCTTAGTTTTCCTGTTCGGTCCGTTCATGCCGCTGGCGGTGTTGATAATGGGGGAACGCTTCAAGATACCACCCCGCCGGTACTTACCAATCTGTCCTTTACCCCAATCAGTGTGGATGTCACTACAGGTGCGGCCACCGTCACTGTCAACATCCATGCGACGGATGATTTAGCTGGGATCGGCTATGTTTACATGAATTACAATAGTCCTTCAAATGGGCAACAGGGTTATGTTTATCTTGATTTAATTTCCGGCACTAATCTTGATGGTGATTATCAAGGCACGTTAACGATTCCAAAATTAGCGGAAGCGGGCGACTGGGTCATTAGTTATGTTTCATTAGCAGATAAAACGAGTAATCATTCATCTGTCGGTGCGACGCAATTAACAGCCCTTGGGCTTCCGACACAATTGCATGTCATCTCTACCGTGCAAGATGTGACCCCGCCACAATTAGACAGTTTTAATTTTACTCCCGCATCCATTGATGTTTCCAGTGGGCAAAAAATGCTTACCTTTACAATTGGCTTGTCCGATGACCAAGCTGGGGTGGATTTTTGTACCCGTGGAGGCTATTGTTATAGCTTTGTTACTTTAACAAGCCCAAGTGGAAAACAATCGCAGAGACAATATCCGTTTTACCGTCCTTTTGCGCAGCTTTCAGGTGCCGTCAACCGAGGTGTTTGGCAAACGACGCTTACCCTACCGCAATATGCAGAAGCAGGGATTTGGTCGGTTAGTGCTTTTGGTGTACAAGATGCCGTGGGTAATCATCAGTCCTATGACAAAACTGTTTTGCAAGTTAAAGGTTTTCCAACAACCTTTAACGTTTCTGCCACTCCTTCTGACACTCAAGCACCAGAGCTAAACAGTCTCACTTTTAGCCCGAATTTTGTGGATACGACTGCGGCTGACCAAGCTATTAAGGTAACGTTGGGTGCCACAGATAATCTATCTGGGATTCCTACCAACTATGATTACTGGTCCACACCAAATTCACAACCCCCCATTTTTCACTTTAAAAAACCTTCAAGTACCTATTCCACTTTGGGTGCTTATATGCAAACCCGACTTTCCGGAACAGCAACCAATGGCACTTATACCGGTACGCTTTCTCTGCCGCAATACAGCGAAGCTGGGACGTGGTTATTAAGTCAAGTTGATATTACTGATGCGGTAGGCAACAGGGTAAGCTACGATAACGCCCAATTAACCGCGAAAGGCATACCAACCAGCGTGGAAGTAATTAAACCTTCGACCACCGACGATGGCATTATTAGTGATCCAGCGACGGGCGGCTCGGTGTCTGATACTACCTTCGGGGATCGTGCCAGTATTAGCGCCACTGGCGGTGTGCTTAACAACCCAACAGGCGTGAGTATTGATGTGTTAAGCACAAATTTAAATTTGCCGATGCCCGGTTGTTTTCCTACCAACGCTACAAATTATGTGAGCATTAAGTTTAATCCGCCCGCCACCCAGCCTCTACCAGCCCCCGGGATTACCTTGGTGTTGCCGTTGTTGAACCAAATGGCTGCGGGTACAAAACTGGTGCTGTATCGGACTGATGCGGTCAGCGGCAATTTGATTGCTAATACTGGTATTGGGGGCAAAGCCGTTGAGGGAACAGTGAATGCTGATGGCATGAGCGCTACCTTTACCGGTGTCACTTCATTTACCACAGTGGTTGGCTTAATTCCCTGCAATACCGTTTTAGGTGATTTGGATGGAGATAATCAAGTGAACTGTGCCGACATTGCCATTGTGCGTGCAGCTTTTGGTAAAAAACTCGGGGAAGCAGGTTTTGATAACCGGGCGGATGTGAATCATGACAAAGTGGTCAATATCCGGGATTTGATGGTGGTGTCGCGTAGTTTACCTGCAACAGTCACCTGTCGAATCACTAATACCGGTGCAGTTCCAGCACCTGCTAATCTTAAGCTAAATTAACCTTGCGTAGGAATATCCTTTATGAATAACTACATTTTAACTAAATTGATGCTTGCTGGTTTAGTGGCTTTGTTTGCGCTACCAATTCAAGCGTCGGTCATTTCCATTACCCCTTCGACTTCCACGGTAAACGTCGGCCAGTCATTCTCGCTTAACGTTAATGTGAGCGAGATCAGTGATTTGTACGCTTTTCAATTTGATCTCGGTTATGATCCCAGTGTCATTTCCGCAACCAGTATTTCCGAAGGCGGCTTTTTGTCTACAGGCGGTTCAACGCTATTTATTGGCGGCACAATTGATAATGCCAACGGTACGATAAGCAATACCAGTGACTTATTAAATGGTGCAATCCCTGGCGTAACGGGTTCTGGCATATTGGCTACTATCGATTTTACTGCCCTTACTGCGGGTAGCAGTGGGGTTAGTTTTTTTAATCCTATTCTGTTGGACTCAAATGGAGCTGACATAATTGCTAACTATTCTGAAAGTACGATCGTAAATGTCAGTGCTATACCGGTGCCTGCTGCAATCTGGCTGTTGGGTTCGGCATTGATGGGTTTGGTGGGTTTTTCAAGACGTCAGCATCTAGCGCAGTTTAGGTAGCAATGTCTGTAATGATTTAATAAGTTAAACTATTTTTAGAGGCTGTGAGTAAGATGGGCTGAGGCAACGAAGCCCATCAATTCAAATGTAAGCTATTGAGCTAATTTTGTTTACGAATACTTTCTGTTGGTCGAGGTTTGCAATTCCGATTGAAACGCTTGAATAAAACATTAGTACAAGTATTACCCCTGACATACCTATCGCCCGACTATGTTACTGGAGTTAACCAATCGCTGTGCAGGCCGTTGGCATTTACCGGACACTCATTAAGTTGCATTAGCGCCCAAGTCAATACCGCCAAAAACAATATTAAAGTGATAATTATGGGCCGGAGACTGCGTGATGTCTGGGTCATAAGTGTGTAAGCTAGGCGAGGGTGAATCAGTAAGAGGATATTTTACAGCCAGTCTAGCTTTTCAGTTAAGTATTGGCTATAAAACACCTTGATTTTTAGCGTTTTAGTGTGCTTATTTTAGAAAATAGGGATAGTGGCGTGGGAATTTTAAATACAGCATTCAGTAGCGGATGGACGAGAATTGATTTGTGTAGATGGTGTTTAAAAGCGCGAATTCATTCGCGCCTACTGCCTATGATAGGCGGTGATTGTAATTCCCCGGGCTTTTTAATGATTTTGCGAATTTACTTTCCAATACAGAAGCTGGAAAATATTTTGCCTAATAAATCATCGGAAGTGAATTTCCCGGTAATTGCACTTAAAGCGTTTTGGGCTAATCTAAGCTCTTCTGCGACCAATTCGCCGGTTTGGCTGATACGCAGTAGGTCTAAAGCTTTATTGACGGCTGTATGACCTTCAGCTAAGGCTTCAATGTGCCTGCTGCGGGCAATGAAGACATGTTCAGTGCTTTCGTTAAAACCGACGCTGTCTTTAAGATGTTGGATGAGCAATTCGATACCGGCACCGGTTTTAACGGATAGGTAGATTTTGGTGTTAGTTGGGGTGTTGGTTATGCTGGGTTGCAAGCCAAGGAGGTCAATTTTATTGTAGACTTCGGTGATGTTGTTGGTTGTTTGTAACAGCGTGGCTGCGGTTTGTGGATCGGCATCTTGAATGTCCATTAACAGCAAGATTTTATCGGCTTTTTGTATTTCGGTATGCGCCCTGCGGATGCCTTCTTGTTCTACGGCGTTGTCGCTGTCGCGAAGGCCTGCGGTGTCAATAATATGCAGGGGCATGCCGTTTAGTTGAATGCGTTCGCGGATGATGTCTCGGGTGGTGCCGGCGATTTCGTTGACAATGGCGGCATCAAATCCGGCGAGGGCATTGAGTAAGCTGGATTTTCCGGCATTGGGCTTGCCCGCGAGGACGACGCTTATGCCGTCGTGTAATAAGCGGCCTTGTTTGGCGGTGCCTTGTATTTGATGAATGCGCGTTAATAGGTCGAGCAGTTGTTGTTCGACACCGCCCTCATTTAAAAAATCAATTTCTTCATCGGCAAAATCAATGGCGGCTTCGATGTATATGCGCAGTCTGGTTAAGTCTTCAACCAGTTGATTGATTTTTTCGGAAAATACGCCTTGCAGGGAATTTTGCGCAGAACGCACGGCTTGCTCGGTGCTGCTGGTGATTAAATCTGCGACGGCTTCGGCTTGCGTTAAATCGAGTTTGTTGTTAAGGAAGGCGCGTTCGGTGAATTCACCGGGCCTAGCGATTCTTGCGCCGAGTTCTATGACGCGACGTAACAGCATATTAAGGACGACGGTGCCGCCGTGGGCTTGTAATTCCAAAATATCTTCGCCGGTATAGGAGGCGGGTGCGGGGAAGTAAAGGCTGATGCCGGAGTCGATTATGTCGCCGTGGTGATCGCGAAAGCTTGAAAAGTGGGCTTGTCGGGGGATTAAGAGGGGGGTAGGTTGTAACTGTTCGGCGATGCGGGTGACCAAGGCACCAGATATGCGGATAATGCCTACACCGCCATTTCCTGGCGGTGTAGCTATTGCTGCGATCGTGTCGGTGGCTTGAAAATCCACTACTACAATTGTGTTTTAACTAATGGGTTACAGGCGTTTTTTCTTCGCCAACAATGTGTTTGGTTATATACCATTGTTGAATGATGGATAAGGTGTTGTTCATGATCCAATATAGAACCAATCCGGCCGGGAAAAATAAGAAGAAAAAAGTAAACACGATGGGAAACATTTTCATTATTTTGGCCTGGATGGGATCAATCGGTGCAGGATTAAGCCCTTGCTGAATTTTCATGGTAATACCATATAAAATCGGCAAAATGTAGTAAGGGTCTTGTGCGGATAAATCTTGTATCCATAACGCAAAAGGCGCTTGCCTTAATTCCACGGTTTCAACCAGTACCCAATACAGGGAGATGAAGACCGGAATTTGGACTAATACTGGTAAACAACCGCCTAAGGGGTTAACGCCTTCTTCTTTGTACATCGCCATCATTTTTTGATTAAATAATGGTTTATCATCTTTGTAACGATCTTGTAATTCTTTTAATTTGGGCTGAATTTTCCGCATTTTAGCCATTGATTTGTAACTAGCCGCCGATAAAGGAAAAAACAGTAATTTAATACATAAGGTCACCCCTAAAATTGAAAACCCCCAATTGCCGATATAGTCGTGAATGAAGTTAAGTAATTGGTATATATATTTAGCAATTATGGTTAACCAACCGTAATCAACTGTTAGATCAAGGCCTTTGGCTACTTTTTGCAACAAGGGTTGGATTTTAGGGCCTGCAAATAATTGTGCTTTTAATTGCGCGTCGGTGTTAGGCGCCACACTAATATTGGGTGAGTAGGAACCAATAACAAATTTATCTGCACCTAATGCTTTGGTGTATAAGTGGTTTTCTTGATCAACAGGCGGTACCCAAGCGGAGGCAAAATAATGTTGGATCATGGCACTCCAACCACCCGTGGTGGTGAGGGCTAAGTCTTCATCCGCCATATCTTCAAATTTAACTTTTTGATATTTGTTTTCTTCTGTGTAAACTACGCCACCTGCATAAGTTCTGATAAAACTATTGCCGGCAGGATCGACATAAGGTGTACGGACAAATTGGGTATATTGTCTACCGCTCCAAGGTTTTTGACTTTTATTGCTGATTTTTTGTTCTAAATTGATTGCGTAATCACCACGCGTAAAGGTAAATAATTTGGTTACAACCAGTCCCTGATTATCCGTCCAGGTTAAGGGAACTTCCAGCGTATTTTGTCCTTCTGCTAACGCATAGGTTTGTTGAGGGGTTGCAAATACACTATGATGGTTGGCAGCCGCTGCGGAATCGTTGCTTGAAATTAAACCACTTTGCGCTAAGAATAAATCTTCAGCACGGTTATTAAATAAACGGATGGGCGTTAAGTTTTTTTCACTGTCTGAAAAACCCAGTTTATTGCGTATGCTATTAACTGCGGTATTTTTTTTATCGACAGGGTATTTAATTAAGTCAAGATTGACCAGTGTACCGCCTTGGGTATCAATTTCTACATTAAAAACATCCGTTTTTACGGTAATCAGTTGACCTGTTGTTGTTTCAACAATCGGTAATGCGGGATTCATCGGTTCTGTTGAAGCTGCGCCTGCACCTTCAGTCGGTAAATCGGCTTTAGTGTTTACGATGGGCTGTTCAATAGCGCTTATTGGGGGCTTTGGGCCATAATCCAACTGCCATGCTTGCCAAAGCAGAATTGACAGCATTGCAAAAGCCATGATCAGTACAAATCTAATATTATCCATTCTTATTTACCAAATTTTTCTGGAACGGGATCAAAACCACCGGGATGAAACGGATGGCACCGTAATATTCTTTTAAAGGTGAGGAATAGACCTAACAAAGCGCCATGAGATTGCAACGCTTCAAGAGCATAACTGGAACAACTGGGATAAAAACGACACCTACTACCTAGCAATGGGCTTATAAAGTATTTATAAAACTTTATCAGGTTTACGAGGATGAATTGCATCGGGATATTATTTTTAACCACTGTTTTTGCAAAGAATTTCTTAATAGTACCAACGGTATGTTTAGAGCCTCTTTTCTTGCTAACACCACAATATCAAGCGTACCAAGTTGCTGTTGGTGCATTCTGAAGCTTTCCCTGATGGCGCGTTTAAGGATGTTACGGTCTACCGCTTTACGGATATTTTTTTTGGCAATCGCCAACCCTAAGCGCGAAAATTCAAGTTCATTCACGCTGACCAACAGCGTAAAATACTGGTCATTAAATTTTAACGGGTTGGAAAATACTTTTTTATATTCAGCAGGTTTTCGTAACCTTAAACGCGGAGGAAAGCTATAACATTCCTGTTCCAATTAAACAGTTAATGCTGCGCGGCCTTTTGCTCGACGCGCATTAATTACCCTGCGTCCACCGACGGTCGCCATTCTTGCGCGAAAACCATGAGTTCTGGCACGTTTAATTTTACTTGGTTGATAAGTTCTTTTCATGAGTGTGAAATCCTATAGGGTCGAGCGTTAACAAAAAACAGATAAAAAAGACTACGGATGATAGAATAAATACTTCTGCTAGTCAATCCACAGCTTATCTTTATTATATTGTGATGCCTTTTCGGCTAAGTGATTTTAACCTGCATTATTTTTTTGTACATTAAATGAATCCAATTTGGACTAATTGTCTTGCTAAACTTGAAAATGAAATCTCCGCTGGTGATTTCAGTACTTGGATTAGACCTCTACAAGTACTGGAAGCTGAACATAAAATTCGTTTATTGGCACCTAATCGATTTGTATTGGATTGGGTTAAACAGCATTATTTAAAAAAAATTGAGGAAGTCATCCATGATTTTTCGAGTGGAACCTTTAGTCTACAATTAGAAATTGGTTCTATACAATCTACCCCACCAAAAAATTTTAACAAGCCTGCTTCAGCAATACTTGCCACCAAAAAATCTCGGCCCAATTTTTTAAATCGTGCGTTCACTTTTGAAAATTTTGTGGAAGGAAAATCCAATCAGTTAGCTAAGGCAGCCTCTTTGCAAGTAGCTGAAAATATGGGTAAAGCATATAATCCATTGTTGATTTATGGTAGCTCCGGTTTGGGCAAAACCCATATGATGCATGCCATTGGAAATGCCATTTTAGAAAAAAATCCTTCTGCTAATGTTGTTTATTTGCATTCTGAAAAATTTGTGCAGGACATGGTTAAAGCATTACAACAAAATTCTATTAACACTTTTAAGGAATATTATCGTGGTGTCGATGCGCTATTAATTGACGATATTCAGTTTTTTGCCGGTAAAGAGCGTTCTCAAGAAGAGTTTTTCCATACGTTTAATACTTTGTTAGAAAAAAAACATCAAGTGGTTTTGACCTGTGATAAATACCCTAAAGAAATTGTAGGGCTGGAGGATCGCTTAAAGTCCAGGTTCGGTTGGGGACTGCCTGTGGCGGTTGAACCACCTGATTTTGAGACACGTGCCGCCATTTTGTTAAAGAAAGCGCATCAAGTAAATGTCGATTTACCCCAGGAAGTGGCGTTTTTTATCGCTAAACGAATTCCTTCCAATGTCCGTGATTTGGAAGGCGCATTACGCAGGGTAATTGCAAACGCGCAATTTACAGGTAAACCAATTACCACTGAATTTACCAAAGAAGCGCTACATGATTTAATTTCGTTACAAGACAAATTAATTAATATTGACAATATTCAAAAAACAGTTGCTGAGTATTTTAAAATTAGAATAGCCGATTTATCGTCTAAAAATAGACGGCAGTCAGTTACACGGCCACGTCAAATTGCCATGACGTTAGCGCGGGAGTTAACACCACACAGTTATCCGGAAATTGGCGATGCGTTTGGTGGGCGTGACCACACTACGGTCATTAACGCGGTTAAGCGTGTTAATGAATTAAAAGAAAATGATATTAAGGTTTCAGAAGATTACGCTAATCTGTTGCGAACACTGTCACATTAACAACTTAGATTCAACTCCTCATCAGTGCAATTAATTTTTATCAATACATTTATAAAGCA
>JABFRM010000096.1 GCA_013141155.1 Methylococcaceae bacterium
GTACTGGGCATTATCTCGCCGACCTCTACCAATTAGCCCGCATTGAACTCGCAAATGCTGGCGTATTTAAGATCTACGGCGGCGATTTTTGCACCGTAACTGATCAGAGCCGTTTTTTTTCCTATCGCCGCGACCAACAAACCGGTCGGATGGCAACTTTAATCTGGAGAGACTAAACCCCTTATGAGCTTACTGGTTTTAATTATCATCTTTACCTCCGTAGGCGGCGTATTGAGCGTACTGGCGGCCTCGGTGTTTTTATTGTTACCGGAAGCGCAACGTGCCAAAGTATTGCCACACGGCATTAGTTTTGCCATTGGTGCGTTGTTGGCGGTGGCGTTTTGGGGCTTGATTCCGCATGCGTTTGAGTCGGTGCGCCCCGAGCAGATGCAAGGCTTATCCGCGACCATCATGTTGGGTTTGTTAAGCTTTTTTATCCTGGAAAAATTACTCATTTGGCGGCATTGCCATTCACATAGCTGCGAAGCACACACCGAAGATGCCCATGCGCATGACCACAACCATACGCAGGGTCACGGTCATCAAGCCGCAGGCACGCTAATTTTGATCGGTGATGGCATCCACAATTTTGTAGATGGCATCCTGATCGCGGCGGCATTTTTAACCGATGTTAAACTCGGCATCGTCACCAGTTTAGCAGTGGCAACGCATGAAATTCCGCAGGAAGTCGGCGATTTTGCGATCTTACTGGAAAGCGGTTATTCCAAGTCCAAAGCGCTTTTTTACAATGTACTCGCCAGCTTCACTACTGTTTTAGGGGGGGTATTAGCGTATTTCAGTCTGGCAGATTTACAAGATCGCTTGCCGTATTTTCTGGCTTTAGCCGCTTCTAGTTTTATTTATATCGCGGTTGCAGATTTGATTCCGTCCTTGCATAAAAAAACCGATATGAAAACCTCGTTACAGCAAATTGCCTTAATTTTCGCAGGGGTGGTGGTGATTTGTCTATTGCATAATTTTGCACATGGGTTTGATGTAAAGAGCTAAGCCTGACGCTGAAACCCAGGCTTCATTGCTACACAAATGTTAAATAGCGTCGCAATTGCAAACATCATTGATGAGGCTCCCCATTCGCCGGAAACAAACAGCCAAATACCCATTAAGATAATAAAACCCTGCATAAGGTCTCTTGTTAAATTCATCATAATTTGCTCCAAAAAAAATCACACTGTCAGGCTGAAAATCGCTAATCACCCCCAACCAAACAGCAGTTTTACCAACATTTCCACCGCCCAACTAATCAACAAACTGAAAACCACACCGCCAACTAAAATAGCCCCTAAATTCTTATCAAGACCCCAATATTTCAATCGATTCAACACCGAACTGTGCATGTTTATACTCCTGTTGATAACGTAATTAGGCTTTATCATGCAGAATTTAAATGACATGGCGATGACATTCCATTAAAAACAAAACAACACCGCTTGCATTGCGTTAAAATATTCGTTAATTTTTAATATTTCTTCAGGATGACCTGTGATTGATTTAATAAAAGCCGGTGGCTGGTTAATGCTACCAATCATTTTGTGCTCCATTATCGCGTTGGGCATTATTGTCGAACGGTTCTGGTCGTTACAGGGAAAGAAAATTATCCCGCCTGACTTAATTAAACCATCCGCCCCTATTTGGAAGATTGCAAAAACCGATCAATTTGATGATGCCAGCCTGCATAACTTAAAAAACAGCTCGCCTTTGGGTGAAATATTGGCGGCAGGATTAATCAATAGCCATCATGGTCGTGACATCATGAAAGAAAGTATCGAAGATGCCGGTCGCCAAGTGACGCACGAATTAGACCGTTTTTTAAATACTCTGGGTACCATTACCGCCATCTCACCTTTACTGGGGTTGCTGGGTACGGTCGATGGCATGATTAAGGTATTTAATACCATCATGACCCAAGGCTCGGGCAATCCGGCGATATTGGCAGGCGGTATTTCTGAAGCCTTAATCACTACCGCCGCCGGCTTGATTGTCGCCATTCCCTGCCTGGCTTTTCACCGTTATTTTGAAGGGCTGGTGGATGAACATGTGCTTAATTTAGAAGCACAAGCCCTTAAGCTGATTGATGTAATGCACGGCGACCGAGAGTAACCGACATGAACTTTCATCGCCGCAAAAAAGAAAAAGTGGATATTTCCCTCACTCCGATGATTGATGCGGTATTTTTACTGCTGATTTTTTTTATGGTGACCACTACTTTTAATCATGAAGCCGAATTAAAAATTAAGCTGCCGGAAGCCAAAGGCGCCGAACAAAGCGATGCAGATAAAAAAATTGTGCTCGTGATTAACGCAGCAGGTGAATATGCTTTGCTCGGTGAAGATGGCAATCCACATGAACTGGCTAAACAAAATCTTGAAGGGCTGCAAGATGCCTTGCTAAAACTGGCCGGACAAGACCATGAAATGCCTTTTGTGATCAGCGCGGATGGAAAAACCCCGCATCAAGCGGTGATTAGTGCATTGGATGTCGCCAGTGAACTTGGCTTTAGCCACATAACCTTTACTGCCAAACAACCCGATGCCAGCCAAGCTGAATGACGCAATCCTGGCAAAATTGGTTAGAAAAACAGTGGTATCAACAGGCTAAGCCGCCTTTTACGCTACGATTATTAACGGTTATTTTTAAAACTGCCGTTTATTGGCGGCGATTTTGCTACCAAATCGGCATTGTTAAGCAAGTCAAACTGTCGGTGCCGGTAATCATCGTCGGCAATCTTACCGTAGGCGGAACCGGCAAATCACCGTTAGTCATTTATCTGGCTGAGCTTTTAAGCAATGCCGGCTATAAACCCGGTATTATCAGTCGCGGTTACGGCGGAAAATCTCTGCAACGACCGCAACGGGTTTTTGCTGACAGCAATCCCGCACAGGTTGGCGATGAGGCCGTGATGATCGCAACCCACAGCAATTGTCCCGTCGCGGTTGATTCGGTGCGCAGCAAAGCCGCGCAACTGTTATTAACAACAACCGATTGCGATGTAATTATTTCAGATGACGGACTGCAACATTACGCTTTGCAACGGGATATTGAAATCGCGGTCATTGATGGTGAACGCCGTTTTGGCAATGGTTTTTGTTTACCCGCAGGGCCGTTAAGAGAACCGGTTGAGCGCTTGCACAGTTTTAACTTTGTGGTGGTGAATGGTGCGCCACTGCAACAAACTGAATTTGCTATGCGCGTTAAGGCAAACATTGCCCTTAATTTACAATCCGGCGAAAAAAAACCGTTAGCCGATTTTTGCGATATACCCGTCCATGCACTCGCCGCTATAGGCAATCCGCAGCGTTTTTTTAATTTATTGACCGCCTTAGGCATAAACCATACGCGCAGTGTTTTTCCTGATCATTATCAATTTCAAGCAGCCGACTTACAGTTTGACGATAATTTGCCGCTCTTAATGACCGAAAAAGATGCCGTAAAATGTCGCGCCTTTGCTACGCAACAACACTGGTACGTGCCAATTAGCGTGGAACTTAATTCGCAATTCACCCAACAATTATTAACCTTACTACAAGAGAAGCGTCATGGATCCCAATTTACTTGAAATACTCGCCTGCCCAATTTGCAAAAGCTCGTTACGCTACCAAAAACAGCAGCAAGAGCTGATTTGCAAAGCGGATCGTTTAGCCTTCCCGATTCGCGATGACATTCCGGTGATGCTAGAAGATGAAGCCCGAAGAATAAGCCTTGAAGAATATGATGCGTTGCATTAAGCATGCCCGCCTTTAAAGTCGTTATTCCCGCCCGTTACGCCTCCACACGCCTGCCCGGGAAACCGCTATTGCCAATTGCAGGAAAACCCATGATTGCCCATGTTTGCGCGCGGGCATTGGAAGCGGATGCCGATGAAGTGGTAGTGGCAACCGATGATGTACGCATCTTTGATGCCGTCAATGCGCTGGGCATAAAAGCCGTAATGACCCGTGCTGATCATCAAAGCGGCACCGAACGCATTGCTGAAGTGGCGGCACTGTGTGGCTGGTCGGATGAACAAATTATTGTTAATTTACAGGGTGATGAACCGTTAATCCCACCCACTTATATTCGTGATCTAGCGGCGGCGTTAGCTGGGCAGCAGCAAGCCGGTATCGCCACCCTAGCAGCCACCATTCAAGATGCAGAGGAGTTATTTAATCCCAATGCCGTCAAAGTCGTGTT
Source organism: Methylococcaceae bacterium (assembly GCA_013141155.1). GTDB lineage: Bacteria > Pseudomonadota > Gammaproteobacteria > Methylococcales > Methylomonadaceae > SXIZ01. Next base: position 4,189 of record JABFRM010000096.1, read on the forward strand.
AAACCATCTAGGTTATGCGCTGTATTTTAGCCGCGCGACTATTCCCTGGGATAGGGAACTATTTGCCAAAACTCAATCACAACTTTCACCCCTCATGCCCCATTATCGCCACATTGGCTTGTACGCCTATCGGGTGGCATTCTTAAAACGTTATTGCCAATGGCAACCATCGCCTTTGGAGCAAATTGAATGCTTAGAGCAATTACGGATTTTATGGCAAGGTGAAAGTGTATTGGTACAAGTTGTCGCTAAAACGCCGCCCGCGGGTGTTGATACTGCGGCTGATTTACGGCGGGTTGAGCAAATACTTTGTGATAGGTACCAAAGCTAAAGTTCTCAGGAATATATTGTGGCTCAGAGTAAGGTTAAGCCTGTGCCGCCAATACCTGAAAACGTATGTTTAACTCTCCTCTTTGAAAAAACGGGGTTAGGGGGCGATGATAAAAGACTGGCACGCAACGTCAGGAAACGCTATCACGCTCCCTGACGATGCCATGACTTTCCTCAACCATAAGTGCAACAGCATCTACCGAACTATATAACATCAGTGCGCCTCATCCCAGTTATCGCCCACACCTACATCCACGATCAACGGCACAGCCAAGATGGCGGCATCGCACATACGCTGCCTGATTGCCGCAATACAAACATCTACCTGCCCAACAGCGATTTCAAACACCAATTCATCATGCACTTGCATAATCATTTTGGCATCGGGTTGTGCCTGTAACAGCCACGCATCGGTGGCCAGCATGGCACGCTTGATGATGTCCGCCGCCGTGCCTTGCATGGGCGCATTAATCGCGGTGCGTTCGGCATATTGCCTACGCGCGGCGTTGCGGGCATTAATTTCCGGCAAATACAAGCGGCGACCAAACAGGGTTTCAACATAGCCTTGTTGTTTAGCTTGGGCTTTGATGCTTTCCATGTAGTCTTTAACGCCAGGATAACGAGTAAAATACAAGTCGATATAAGCTTGCGCCTGATTTCGCCCTATGCCCAGTTGTTGCGCCAATCCAAACGCGGACATGCCGTAAATCAGACCAAAATTAATAGCTTTGGCAGAACGCCGCAAATCGTTAGTGACTTGTTCAGGTGCGACACCAAACACTTCGGCAGCAGTGGCACGGTGGATGTCTTGCGCATTATTGAAAGCATCGAGCAAACCCGCATCAGCAGATAAATGCGCCATGATGCGCAGTTCAATTTGCGAATAATCTGCCGCGACAATTTTCTTACCCTCTGGGGCAATAAACGCTTGGCGGATTCGGCGCCCTTCTTCGCTGCGAATGGGGATATTTTGCAGGTTAGGGTCAGAGGATGAAAGCCGACCTGTCGCCGCAACTGCCTGATGATACGAGGTATGCACACGCCCGGTTTTGGCGTTGATTTGTTGCGGCAGTTTATCCGTGTAAGTGGATTTCAGTTTGCTTAAGGAGCGATGTTCCAAAATCAGTTTTGGCAAGGGATAATCAACCGCCAACTCTTGCAACACCGCTTCATCGGTGGAAGGCTGTCCAGTCGGCGTTTTCTTTAGTACCGGCAACTGCAACTTATCATACAAGATGGTTTGAATCTGTTTGGGCGAACCCAAATTAAACACTTGCCCCGCCAAGTCATGGGTGCGCTGTTCCAACGAAGCGATATGATTCGCCAGCTCCATGCTTTGTTGTGCCAATAAGCCACTGTCGATCAACACGCCATTTTGCTCAATGCGGTTCAATACGCTGATTAGCGGAATTTCAAGCGTCTGATAAAGCTGTTGCAGGGTGGGGATTTGTTGTAATTGCCCGTACAGCGCATGATGCAAACGCAAAGTAATATCGGCATCTTCAGCGGCGTAGGGCGCGGCTTGCTCCAGCGCGACTTCTTTGAACGGGATTTGTTTAGCACCTTTACCCGCGACATCTTCATAATGGATGGCGGTCAGCCCTAAGTAATGCTGCGCCAGATCGTCCATATTGTGTTTGCTGGCGGTGCTGTTCAACACATACGACTCCAGCATAGTGTCTTGTGCAATGCCGTTTAAACTGATGCCGTGGTTGAGCAACACATGCGCGTCGTACTTGAGGTTTTGACCGAGTTTCGCTTTGGCGGGATTTTCCAACAGCGGTTTGAGTTGCGCCAAAACGCTGTCGCGGTCTAGCTGCTGCGGCGCATCGGGGTAATCATGCGCTAAGGGTAAATACGCTGCTTTGCCTATGTTGACGGCAAAAGACACGCCAACGATTTCAGCCAGCAAATAATCCAAGCTGGTGGTTTCGGTATCGAACGCGAATAAATCGGCGGCATTCAGGGCAACTAGCCAATGATCGAGTTGCGCTTGAGTGAGGATGGTTTCATAGACGTTATCCGCAAAAGCAGGCATTTCGCCGTTTTCCAGCACAGGAACAACCGGCGGTGGTGCTTGTGCGATTGCCAATTCAGGTGGCGGCGTTTTGATGCCATTGGCTTTAGGTTGCTCCAACGTCCTTAACCACGCGTTAAAACCGAATTGTGTCAGTAGCGTTCTAAGCTCACCATAATCAATCGGTTGCCGCTTTAAATCCTCCAAGGTATAGCTAAGTTGCACATCGCACTTGATGGTGGTCAGCGCTTTAGAAACCGCCAATTGCGGCAAATTAGCGCGCAGTTGTTCGCCCACTTTACCGCTGATTTCATCCGCATGGGCAATCAAGTTCTCTAGCGATTCGTATTGATTCAGCCATTTTGCGGCAGTTTTTTCACCCACACTGGGCACACCAGGAATATTGTCGGATTTATCGCCCATCAACGCCAGAAAATCAATAATCTGGCTGGGTTTAACGCCGAATTTGGTGATAACGCCTTCAATATCCATACGTTTGTTGGACATTGAATCTTCCAAGATGATCCGCTCATTCACCAATTGCGCCATGTCCTTATCGCCCGTGGAAATGACCACATGAAAACCCTGTTGCTCGGCATACAGCGCTAATGTGCCCAAAACATCATCGGCTTCCACATTCGGCACCATGATCAATGGCAAACCCATTGCGCGAACCAGATGATGCAGCGGCTCAATCTGCTCCCTTAAATCCTCCGGCATCGGCGGGCGATGGGCTTTATAGTCGACATACAGCTCATGGCGGAAATTTTTGCCTGGCGCATCAAACACCACCGAAAAATAATCGCTGTCATATTCCGCCAGCAAACGCTTGAGCATATTGGCAACGCCGAAAATGGCGTTGGTGGGTTTGCCATCTGGACTGGAAAGGTGCTGTAAGGCGTGATAGGCACGGAACAAAAAGGAGGAGCCATCAATTAAGATTAAACGGGGAGGATTTGCGCTAGCCATATTATTAATAAAGAAGTTATATTCACCGGTGTATACGCGTTAGTATATCGCGACAAATTCAATATTGCCTCGTTATCCTGCCGATCACTACCCATTATCTTTATCTATAAACCTTAAATAATCCGCATAAGTATCAACATCCCACTGGGTTCTTAGCGTTACAGAGTTTAACTTTAAGGCTTTAATCTTGCGCTGGGTTTCGGCGAAAACTTTAGCTGAACTCCAAGAGATGCCCTTAAACAATGCTGGTTGCGGACGCTTAAGGCCAATCAAACTGTAGCCGCCATCTTCGGTGGGAGCCAAAACCACCTCAGGGCCATTTTTTAAGGCAGTTAGTGCCTGAACTAAATCATCACGGGTAAACGACGGGCAGTCGCAACCCATTAATACGGCATATTGATAGCTTTCAAGTCCTGAACGTAAAGCAATAGCCATGCGTTCCCCTAAATCGCCGCTGCTTTGCGTCTGCAAGCTGAGCGCATAATCACGCGCGGCTTGGATAAAAAACGGGTGCTGAGCTGACGGCGCACACCACAGTTGCACCGCGCATAATTTAGCGGCACTGACTAACGCCAAGGTACGCAAGCTTAATTGTCGATGTACTACCGCCGCCTGCTCAGCGCTTAGCTCGGGCATTAAACGGGTCTTAACTTGCCCAGCGATGGGTGCTTTACAAAATACTTGGATAACCGCGCTTGGAAATTCAAACTGCACCGCTTCCACGCTAAACTTAACAGCAACTGGGTGCGCTATCCGCCTTGTGTGCGGCGCCTTTGGTTTCTTTAACCGATCTGATGGTACCGGACGCATGACACCAATTTTTAGGGGGTTGCTGCTGTGTAGGCGCGATGCCGATAAATTGCTCGCCATAAACCCCGCCGGTCAACAGTTTATAGCTCCGCTCACAAACCGCCATACGTTGCCCGCGATAAAAAACATGGCCCTCATCATCCTGCACTTCCGAAAACGGCCCGCGATAAATCACTGCATGACCGACATCTAAACACGGCTCCGCCTGGGGTTTAACCGCCGTAATGGTGACCGCGCGAAATTCAATGCCCTCAACCACTTGCCACGGCGCACTTTCCCATTTATCTAAGGTCACGGCAACAAAACCCGCCGCGATAAACGCTTGTAAAAAATCATGTTCTTGCAATGCGCCGGAAATACAGCCGCTCCATAACTGCGTATCGTTTTTTAAGTGCGCAGGTACTAATTCATCACAGACAATATCCGAAATCGCTACGCGTCCGCCGGGCTTAACCACCCGAAAAATCTCCTGGATCAATTGCGCTTTATCGCTGTCATGCACCAAATTCAGCACGCAATTTGAGACCACTAGATCAATACTGTTGTCTTTAATTAACGGCGATGTTTTACGTTGTTGCTCTTGCCATGCCCTTAAAGCTATTACATCTTCGGCATGTCGTACTGGATTTTCGGACAAATGCGCATTCATGGCGGCTAAATCCAGCGCTAAATCCTGAATTTGACCTTTAACAAATACGACGCGATCTGAACCTAGCTTTTCTGCCATCTCAGCTTGGTATTTACACGCGAGGTTGAGCATGTCATCATTCATGTCCACGCCAATGACCTTACCCGCAGCGCCGACCAATTGCGCCGCCATGTAGCAGATTTTGCCGGAGCCGGAACCCAAATCTAATACCACATCGCCTTGTTGCACATAACGCGAAGGGTCGCCACAGCCATAATCTTTGTCAATAATTTCTTGCGGCAATAGTGCCAATAATGTCCGATCATAATCCACCGGACAGCACAAATCCGCTTGGATAGATTCTGCACCTTGCGAATAGCGTTGTAAAACCCCTGCTTCAATCGTCATATAGTCTCCCAATACATCCGTTTTTAATTAATTACACCCGTGCAACTACTGCCTTGCCCAGCCGTACAACCATAACAATGTTGCAACGTGTTAATGGCTTTACCCTTCAATTCTGTCACCTGGCGAATATGGGTTTTTGGCTCATTTCCTAATGGCAGTTTAAGCATTTGGTTAAAGTCACAGTCATACACAAAACCTTGCCAATCAACACTTAAGGTATTTCTGCACATGACTTTTTCCAGATTAGCCGCCTGGTAATTACTTCTAAGTAAATTCATATACGGCTCAAACTGCCCTGTACTGAGTAACACACTGCCAAAGCGCTGCACCGGTAAATTAGTCAGTGCAAATAAATGATTAAACACAATGCCAAAATGCGCGTACAGATGCTTTTTATAATCCTGTTCCAATGCTTGTTGTTCAGGCGGCAAGGTTGCGCCTTGAGGGTTAAACACCAGATTCAATATTAACCCACTATCAACTTCTCCATAGCCCAGCGTATTGAGTTGTTGCAAAGCGATAATGCTGGCATCAAACGTGCCTTTACCGCGCTGCTTATCGACATTATCTTGCAAATAACAGGGTAAGGAAGCCACGATTTCCACCTGCTGTTCCGCCAGAAACGTTGCCATATCCTGATAACCTTCCTCCAATAGAATCACCAGATTACAGCGATCAATCACTTTTAAACCGCGCCGTGCTGCTTCTGCCACTATATACCGAAAATGGGGATTCATTTCCGGTGCGCCGCCGGTTAAATCCAAAGTCTGAATGCCCTGCTGATCAATGAACATCAGAACTTCATCCACAGTGGCTTTCTCCATCAGCTCCGTGCGTTTAGGGCCCGCATTCACATGACAATGCGTACAACTTAAGTTACACAAATACCCTAAATTGACTTGCAGGATTTCCAGCTTGTTACGCGTAATGGCAGGGAAATCGGTGTTTTTTAAATACGGCAAAGAATCGAGCATAGAGGGATATATGTTTAGGACTTTGGGGGATTATAACGCCTATTTTAGGGATTGGGATTATTAAGCCCGGGTTATAGACACGTTAATGAAAAAATCCATTATATAATGCTTGTCGCGGAACGGACTCTGAAAATACATTGGTAACATTATGATTAAGATAACTATTTTACAATGACGGATCTACATACCTACCCTCATAAAGCCACCGCCGGACGGATTTTGCAAACCCGTCCGTAACGTTTTAGTACGCTAAACATTCTTAGGGAGAACCCTACGTATCTGCCCTAATCGGGCGTATACACTATCCATAAGTCAGAAGCGTTTACGAACCCGACGTATATTATCGAAGTTATTCAGCATAATTGAAGTTCACCTTACTCTCCCCAGTTTGCGGCACTTTATAGTATATTTTCCAGAATTGACCCATTCTAGGGGTTCATCTGGGCAGCGGAACTTGACATTCCTGATGAATGATTACACCCGTTCTCCCCGCAATAAAATGTATCGCCGCAGCCACTCATTAATAACGCCCCCAATACAACTGCAATAACTTTACTGATTCTCATGATTTTTTCCCCTTGATTTCTAGTTAATTTTAATTACGCACCCTGTCATTTATACATGCTATTTTACAAAGTCAAGGTCACGCAGGGTAAATTGAGATATTGCACAAAAAAATGCTCTATCAACTATATGAAAAAAAAGAGATTAATGCCATAAAGCGAAAAGCGACGGCGGTGCCGCCGGATATGAGGACGTACTATTTTGACGAATTATTTTAATCACTTGCGGCTTGGATTGGCGGATACCCGATAGGGTATCCGCCTTGCGCACGCTCCGGTATTGCCGCATTCCTTACGGATCATTTCCTCAACCAACCAACAATATCATCATGATATTGTATCGTCCATTCCCCCCAGTTATGATCCGCATCTTCATTAACGATAACCATGGATGAGACACCTGCCTGCCTAGCTTTTTTGAGATATTTTTGCTGGCTAGCAAACGACATTAACCCGTCCTGTTTACTTGAAATCATTAGGATAGGGGCGTGCTTAACGGGAATGCTAAAGGTATCATTGGTAACAAGCGAGCCATCTGGGTTGACTGAAAATTGATCGGCATCAAGTCCATTCATAGCCACCATGCCGGCTATGTCCTGGTGGTTTTTTGCAATGCGAGATGCCATTGATACGCCGTTACTACCGCCCATAAGGTAAAATTCTTTTAGTTGCGGCAACGCTTGCCTACCCGTATCAATTATCCAGTCAACATACTTTGTGTCTGGATTGGTTTCGGTATTTGATTCCCAACTGGCAATGTAAGGCCCCACTTTAAAATCCTGCCTTGCTTCTGGCAATACCACTAGAAAACCAGCGTCAAGCATCTTTTGGATAATATCTGCCGTTGGCGCATCATTTATTAAAACTTGGGCGTTACCTTGTGCGCCGTGGAAGAATATGACCGCACTGCCATTGAAGTTGCTTGGAATGTTATAGAGTAATCGGCGTGAGTCCGGCGCCTTTAACTCGTTGAACGTTGCAGAATAGGCGATTGTTCCATTCATAACCAATAACAATAATAAAAAATAAAATCTTCCTTTCATAATCTTCCTCAAACGCGGTCAAATGTAATCATAGGGCGTCAATAGCCAATAAGCATACTGCGCCGGATGAACTACATTAATTTATAAGCCATTGATTTATTTTGTTGTAGCGTTTTTATAAAGCTGTTCTGCTTTCTCTTTCGTCGCTTGCGACATCCCCGTCACTTTGGCTTTAGTTTTGAACCATATCAGTTTAGCTTTACTGGTGAAGCCTAACAGACGACCTCCTTCCGGCAAGGTTTCACCAACATCACCAACAGTCTCATAATTAAGATGACCGTCCGATACCACGAAAACCGTGTTGCTATGAATCGTTTGGGTATAGGCTTCTTTGACCGAAACCTTAACAACGGTAAGGTCTGATCCGCTGGGTGTCTGCTGCAGAACGTCTCCAATTTGTTCACTAGATGACATCAATCGCTTGTCAGAAATATCTGGCTGACCTTCAAAAATGACATTGTAGATCTTGTCTTGGGGGATGTTTATTTGACTAATATCTTTTTTAGCGGCACAGCCCACAAGCATCATTATGGCAAATAGACTAATCAGCAAATTTTTTTTCATATTGATTTTCCCAGTTTATTGTTGGTGTTTATTCTGAAGACGTAGACATTACACGGTTACGAACATTTTTAAAAGACATTTTACGGGGAGAAGTGAATCCATCGAATTGATTGTAGACGCTTTATCAGGCAAATTTAGGTTAACACGAAATTTTTCAATTATAACCATTACAATAAAGCCTTAATCTCCGGCACACAAGAGCCGCAATTTGTTCCCGCTTTTAAACACTGCCCAACCTCTTGATAAGTCTTAAGCCCACGCTCTTTGATGGCAGTGCCGATGGTTTTCGCACCGACATTAAAACAAGCACAAATAATCGCCCCCACATCTGGCGTACCGACTGGCGGCAGCCCTAACAATAACGCTTGGCGTTCGCTGGCTGAAAGCGTAGGTTGGGCTAACAAACTGATTAACCAATTGCGTTCAGGCAATGGATTTTGAGTGCTGATAAAAATAAGGCTGTGCAGTTGCAGGTTATCAATCCGTGCCAGTCTAAACACGCCTTTACCCGCATCGACATAGCTTTGCCAATGCTTATCATCTGCCTGCTCTGGGCTTAAGTGCTGTTTTGTCCATGTTAACGCATCCTCAAGTAAAGTTCCCCCTGCCAGTTCATACCCAAAGCCTTGTTCGTGGTTAATTTTTACCCAGTAATCGACATCGTTTACGCTTATAGCTTCACGCGACAAGATAAATCCCGTCCACGCTGGCTGATAGACTTCAATTCGCACGGGTGTGTGTTTGCTTTCGGGTTGCTTGGAAAGGGGGTCAAACACCGGATTGACCAACGCACCCATGCGCCCACGGCTGGCGTATTGTTCGGTCCAGTGCATGGGTACAAACAAATTCCCGGCTTGCTGCGTTTCCGTTATTTGCACCCGTGCCAGCATAGACCCCCATTTGCTGGTAATGCTCGCTAGACAACCTGGTAATAAGCCGTAACGTTCGGCATCCTGCGGGTGGATTTCTACAAAAGGCTCTGGTCTATGCTGATTGAGTTTAGTCGCCAATGCGGTGCGCGTCATGGTATGCCATTGGTCGCGCAAACGTCCGGTGTTTAACACCAGCGGATAGTCGGCATCCAAGCTATTAACGGGTAAGCGCGGCGTGATTGCAATAAATTGTGCCTTACCGGAAGCAGTAAAAAATTGCCCGTCCGCAAATAATCGTTTGGTGCCCTCTGGATGGTTTTGATTCACAGGCCATTGCGTCGGTTGCAATTGTTCGTAGGCGTGCGCGCTGATAGTCGCAAAGGCGGAAATATCAAAATCACGCAGACCGTTATTCTCAAAGCCTGAGAGCGCGGCGTGTTCACTGAAAATATCCACCGAGCTTTGGTAAGCAAAGGCGTGTGCAAAGCCCATGCGTCTGGCTACCTGGGTAATTATCCACCAATCCGGTTGCGCGTCGCCAGCGGGCTTAAATAGCGCGCGTTGCCGCGAAATACAGCGTTCGGAGTTGGTCACCGTGCCGTCTTTTTCGCTCCAGCCCTGTGCTGGTAATAACACTTGTGCCAAGGCGGTGGTATCGGTATTGGCAATACAATCGGACACCACCACAAACTCACAACGCTGTAACGCTTGTTTAACCTTGTCGGCATTAGGCAAGGAAACCACCGGATTGGTACCCATAATCCAGACCGCCTTAACTTTACCGTCATAAATCGCATCAAACAATTCTACCGCCGCAAGCCCTGGTTTCTGTGCAATCGCTGGACTGTTCCAAAAACGTGCCACGCGCGCTATATCTTCCGGCTTAAGAAAATCCATGTGTGCCGCCAGTTGGTTGGCTAACCCCCCAACTTCCCGTCCGCCCATGGCATTGGGCTGTCCGGTCAATGAAAACGGCCCGCAACCTAGCTTGCCAATTCTGCCTGTGGCTAAGTGGCAATTGATAATGGCATTCACTTTATCGGTGCCGGATGACGATTGGTTAATGCCTTGGCTGTACAGGCTCATGGTTTTTTCGATGCCTGCAAACCATGTATAAAACTGCTCTACGGCGGTTTTTTCTAAACGACACCGCTTGGCAACTTGTTCTACACTAAAATCAGCGGTGGCGGTTAATGCGACCTCAAAGCCTTCAGTGTGCGCGGCGATATACGCTTTATTAACGCAATTTTGCTGGTGCAGATACTGTAACAAGCCATTGAATAAAATCGCATCACCCCCACTGGCAATGGGTAGATGCAAGTCGGCAATATCACAACTGGCGGTTTTGCGCGGATCAATCACGACCACTTTTAAAGCAGGGTTTAACGCTTTAGCGGCACGGATACGCTGAAAACTGACCGGATGACACCAAGCAGCGTTTGAACCGATCAAGATGATCAATTCCGCGTGTTCAAAATCTTCATAACAGTTCGGCACCGTATCCGAGCCAAACGCGCGTTTATGTCCAGAAACGGATGATGACATGCACAAGCGACTGTTGGTGTCGATATTCGCGCTGCCGATAAAGCCTTTCATCAGTTTATTGGCTACATAATAATCTTCGGTTAAAAGCTGCCCTGAGCCGTAAATAGCGACCGCATCAGCGCCATGCGTTTTAATGATGTGCTGAAAACGTTCCGCCACTAAATCTAAAGCGCTTGTCCAGTCAGTCGGTTGCCCATGTATCAACGGCTGCAATAATCGACCTTGCAAGCTAACGGTGTCACCTAAAGCGGAACCTTTAGAACAAAGCTTACCGAAATTAGCGGGGTGCGAGGCATCGCCCTTGATCTCAACCTGATGCTTAGCGGCATCAACTTGGGCGGTGATGCCGCAGCCTACACCGCAATAGGGGCAGGTGGTTTGGATGGTTTGTTTCATAAGGCGAATAAAAAAATCAATATAATTTTGCAATAATGAATTTGGCAAAGGTTCGCACATTCATGATTGCTACAATTTCAAATCCCGCATTGTTCAGCAATCGCTTCCACTCACTTGGTGTGCGTTCACGCCCCATCGTGCCGATCAACATTTGCATGTCAAAAGCGGCTATAGTTGGATCAATATGTGTTTCCTCAGCAACGGCATCCGCAAACAGCACATACGATTGGTGCGTACCAATAGCGGTTTTTAGATTGTTTAATACGCTGGTGCATGCTTCGTCACTTAAACAATGAAAGATGGCAGAAAACACAAAGAGATCATTGTTTGAAGCGGCAGGCAGGGACTCAAACATATCACCAGCTTGAAAATCAATGCGTGTCAGTATATCTGCGGTTATTTTGTCGTTCCAATAGCTTTTGGCGGCTTCGATAATCTGCGGTCTATCGAACACAATTGCTTTTAGCTCAGGGTAAGCCTTAAGCATGGATAGTGCTTTGCTACCTTTGGAGCCGCCAACATCAATAATGCGGTTAAACTGCCCCCAGCTAAAGTCTTCTAAAAATTAAGTTGCCAGTAAGATTTTCCACGCTGTCCATGGCTTGCGAGAACAATAGATCAAAGTCCTGGTGCCGATCCATGTAGCTAAACATATCAACCCCATGCACTTTGGCAAATGGCACGCCACCGTCACGGATACTTTCTTCTAAAGCTTCCATCCAAGGCTTAGTCATTTCTGGTGAATTATGCATCAGGATCATCGCGCGGACGTTTTTGGGATTATCTTGGCGCAGATAGGCCGATGTTTTGGAGTTTTTAAATACGCGCGGCGCGGTCTCGCCGAAAATCCCCTGCGAAGCCAACATCCGCATCAATCGGTAGAGATGATCTTCATGAAGCTGTAAAGCTTTTGATATTTCCGAAGTGCTTTTTTCAGTATCACCCAGCACATCGGCTAATTCAAGCTTAGTTGCCACATACAATGCCCGTGACTGCCAAAACAGTGAACCAATTTGCATGAGCCTAAAAGGTGGCGGCGTTATTTTCGCAGGGATATTTTGCAACACACTGGCAAATCCCATCAATTTATTGAAAAACTTAACGCGGAAGGTGTTGGTGGCTAGTTTTTTCATGTGTCTTCTCGCTTAATTGTGGATGCTCTTATTCTATACACATAACGTGCGCCTATCCAGCCGTCACATAAGCTTTGCCAAAAATCAACACATCCCTAATATTTGTAATATCCACTTTTTTCTCTAACAGCTCCTGATACCAGCTACCATCGACCGTATCACCATATAACACTGAACCAATCAAACGATTGGCTTTCAGCACCAGTTTTTTATAAATACCCAGACTGGCATCGGTAAAGACAATATTTTCGGTGCTGGCATCACCTTGAAAATCACCCACGGAAAACAGGTTGATCCCCGTTACTTTAAGCTTGGTTGCGGTGGGTAAGGTGATGTATTCCGCCATGCCATGTTCACTTAAATGATTAGCACAGACTTTTGCCTGTTCAAAAAGTGGTGCAACCAAGCCGAAAGTTTGGCTGCGATGCTGGATACATTCACCGACGGCATACACGCAAGGGTCATAAGTTTGTAGGGTATCGTTGACGACAATACCGCGTTCACAATACAATCCAGCAGTTTGCGCCAACGCCATATTAGGGCGCACACCAATCGCCATCACAAACAAATCACAGGCCAATTCGCTACCGTCATCAAACCTAACCGCCGTGATATGACCGTTGCTATCACCCAGTAGCGCCTGTGTTTTGGCAGGCATTTTAAAATGGATACCCCGTTGCACCAGCTCTGCTTGCAGCAGTTTTGCTGCGTATTGATCGAGTTGGCGGTTGAGTAATACGGGGTTGTTATGAATGACAGTGACATCCATGCCTCTATACGCCAAGCCGTTTGCGGCTTCCAGCCCTAACAGTCCACCACCTAACACCACGGCTTTTTTATGGCTTTTACAATAGTCCAGCATTTTATTGACATCTAAAATGTCCCGAAAGCTGATAACCCCTTGCAAATCATTACCAGGAATATCCGGCACGACGGCTCTTGAACCTGTGGCGATCAGCAGGCGATCATAGCCTGCAAACGTACCATCTTGGGCAATGACTTTTTGCCTACCCCGGTCGATCTGCACCACCGCTTTTTCTGCACCAGCGTGGAGCTGAATGTGGTTATCGCGATACCATTGGCGGCTGTTGATGACAATATCTTCAATGCTTTTTTCACCGCACAGCACCGCCGACAACATAATGCGATTGTAATTGCCATAAGGCTCAGCACCGAACACGGTAATATCGTATTGGTCAGGTGCGCTTAACAACAATTCTTCAATCGTGCGCATACCCGCCATGCCGTTACCAATCACTACCAAACGCTGTTTCATCATAAATCCTAGGTAGGGCCAAACTGACATTGACCTGTTCTTAATTGCTGAGCCACCGCTCAATTTTCAAGTTGTTGATTCTGTCGAAATGCTTGATATTGTTCGTCACCAAGGCGTAATCATGGGCAAGAGTAATGCTGGCAATCATCAAATCCATATCGGCAATGAGAATACCCTTTTGTTTTAGCCTGGCTTTTTCTTGTGCAAAAATCACACTGGCTTGACGGTCAAATTCTAAAATCGTAAACCGTGCCAAGAAGGCATTGATTTTAGTCAGGTTATAATCCACTTTTGCAGAATTAAACGCCCCGTATAACAACTCGGTCACATTGATTCGGGTCGTAAACACTTGCTCGATAGGGTACATGGACAATTTATTCACCACTTCCGGCTGCCCTTTCAAAAAATAGATCAACATATCGCTGTCCATGACAATGTTCATAAATGCAGATCATCGTCTTTGCGGTTTTTATCCTGTTGGATGGTTTCCAGCATCGTATCTGCATCATCCGCATTCAATGACCCTGCAAACTGCAACAGCGAATTTCTGTTGCTTGCCAATGAAGCCGCATATTGCAGGACAGCTTTTTCGACAATATTGGTTTTGCTGGTGTGTAAATCTTTTGCCAATACACCGATAGTGTTCAAAATGGCTTCATCCAGCCTAAAGTTTGTTGCCTGTTTCATGCTAAGCTTGCCTTGTAAAAATGTAAATACATATTATAGAAATATTTCAAAAAATGTAAATACATTTAGGATGTTGATTCTCAAGCTGACACTTGAGAAATAGTTAAACTCCTCAATGGTACGCATACCTGCCATTGCGAATCACTACCAAACGTGGTTTCATCATAAATCCTGAGTGAGGTGCATCTTGAATTTAAGCGATGTGGCAATCAAAAGGATCAATCAAATCAACACCACAATCATTAAAATCCTTAATATTACGGGTGGCTAATTTAAAATGCTGTACTCGGGTTATTGCCGCTATTTGGGCATCTGGAAAGCTCATGGGGCAACCCATTTCTTTTCTGTATCCCATGATGTCGGCATAAGCTTGAGCGGCATCCCAATCAAAATTAAGGATTCGACGCTCAAAACCTTGGGCGATAAACTGTTCAAATCGACTTCGTAACAGCCTTCGCCGTTGTCCATCCGCTAAAACACGCAAACCATAACCAATTTCGGCAATGCTGACACTGGTCACAAACAGGTCAAAGCTCGATTGCTGATTTAACCAGGTCAACACCGATGCGTTAGGCTGTGGACGCATGACTTCTGAAATAACATTGGTATCTATAACAATCACAAGGAGAAATCCATCGGCTCATGCGCCGGTTGCTTGAGCATCTCCAGCTCAACGCCTGCGGTTTCGCCAAATAATTGCACCGCCATATCGCCTAACTTAAGGTGCTGGCTCACCGCTTGTTTAAGAATTTGGCGTACCTCTTCTTCCATTGAGACACCATTTGCCGCAGCAAGGTTGCGTAGCTTGATTAATACGTCCTCATCCAATTTTCTAATGCTTAAATTTGCCATTGAGCAGCCCTTAATTAATAAGTAAAACTAGATGATAGCACCTGCCAGCATTAACCAACAATACTTATGACAGGGCATCCGGCACTGTCATAACACCTTCCGCCACCAGCACCGCCTCACCACCAATTCGGTAAGTCAAACTGTCTTCACCCTTATGATCCATTTCCAGATTAATCACACTACGGCGACTTTTTTCATCGCCGCGATCCACGGCAAAGGTATACGTGCCTTTTTGCAGATGTTCAAACGAACACAAATACGCCGCAAACGCTGGCATAGCTGTACCAACAGGCGGATCATCCTGTAAACCAATGTTCGATCCCAGCAAGCGTGCGTTAAAATCGGCATCAGCAAAGGGCGTTTTGGCGGAAAACAAGAGGATTTCCTGCGCGGCGGTTTGCGGTGCGATAGATTGGCTCCAAGCCTGAAAATTAAAGCGGGCGTTCCTGACCGTTTCGTAGTTGTAGACTGGCACGATTAAATACGGAAAACCGCACGACACCAAACGGGTGCTGTATTTTTTGGTGTCAATCTGCGCTTCAGGGATAGATAAAAAGCTCGCCAATTCGCCATTGGGTGGCGCGAAGCGATCCACAATCGGGGAAACTTTGCCCGTAAATTGGATGAAGCCGGGCTTGCCGTCCACGTTGGTAATGGTGGCATTGATCAAGCCGCTGTTTTGCTCGAATACTACAGGGGTAAAAGCTTCACTCAAGACAATATCGCCGCAAGTCGCCAATACAAACGCGGTGGCGATGATTGGGTGTCCGGCGAAATTTATTTCTGCCTTGGGGGAAAAAATCCGCATCCGCCGTTTGCCGTCATCGTTGTTTTTATGCAAGACAAACACCGTTTCGGTCAGGTTCAGTTCACGGGCAATTAACTGCATTTGCTGGCACTTTAAGCCATCGGCTTTAGGAAACACCGCCACTTGTGCGCCACTGAAAATTTGTTTGGTGAACACATCGGCTATGTAATAGGTATATTTCATGCTTGTTGCTCCATTAGACCCATTTCGACCCGCCCATTGGCTATCCGAATGGCATAAGCGAGGATTTGCACCGTTTCATCTTCCAAACACGCACCCGTTTGTAAGTTGAAATGTTGTTTATATAACGGCGATGCCACCACTGGTTGACCGCCAATGTCACCGATCAACCCGCGCGACAACACATTCGCCTTGCCAAAGGGATCGTAATTATCAATTGCATAAACCGTGTCTGTTTTGGGCAGGTAAAAAATCGCGATTTGTTGCCCACTCACCAACGCGCAAACGCCTGAGTTTGGCTGTAAATCCGCCACACCGCATATATCTTGCCACTTTAGCATTATGCTATCTCCACCAATTCAAAATGTTTCCGCTCTTCCTCATCCGCAGGGCGTAACTGTCCGCGTTCTTCCACAAACACCACGCGATCATCGGGCTGGTCGCTGTTAATGAAATGGCGGAAACGTTTGAGTTTCTCTGCATCGGCAATGGTGGTTTTCCATTCGCATTGATAAGTGTCGATCACATGCAGCATCTGCATTTCTAGCTGTTCACACAGCCCAAGTTTATCTTCAATCACCACCGATTTCAGGTAATCTAAGCCGCCTTCCATGTTTTCCATCCACACCGAGGTGCGTTGTAAGCGGTCGGCGGTGCGTACATAAAAGCTTAAGAAACGGTCAATGTATTTAATGAGTGTCTCCTTATCCAAACTGGTCGCGAATAAATCCGCGTGACGGGGCTTCATACCGCCATTGCCGCACACATACAGGTTCCAACCCGTTTCAGTGGCGATGATGCCGACATCTTTGCTTTGCGCTTCCGCGCATTCGCGGGTGCAACCAGACACGGCGAACTTAATTTTATGCGGCGAACGTAAGCCTTTGTAGCGGTTTTCAAGCTCGATTGCTAAGCTCACGCTGTCATCCACGCCATAGCGACACCAAGTGCTGCCGACACAGGATTTGACCGTGCGGAGTGATTTACCGTAAGCATGGCCCGATTCAAAACCGGCATCAATCAATTCTTTCCAAATGTGCGGCAATTGATCAACCCGCGCACCAAATAAATCCACGCGCTGACCACCGGTAATTTTGGTATAGAGCTGATATTTTTTACCGACCTGCCCAATCGCAATCAACATATCGGGGCTGATTTCGCCACCCGTAATACGCGGCACGACTGAATAGGTGCCATCTTTTTGCATATTCGCCAGAAAAGTATCGTTGGTGTCTTGTAGCCCTAAATGTTCATCAGACAAGATATAGTCATTCCATTGCGAAGCCAAAATGGAGCCTACTGCTGGTTTACAGATTTCACAACCCAAGCCTTTGCCATGCTGTTCAATTAAAGCATCAAAAGTTTTAATTTCACCAACCCGTATTAGATTGTATAAATCTTGGCGGGTGTAGGCAAAATGTTCGCAAATATCCGTATTAACTTCAAAGCCTTGTTTTGAAAGCTCTGAATTCATCACCGATTTTAATAACGCCGCACAACCGCCGCAGCCAGTCGCCGCTTTAGTTTCCGCTTTTAACGCGCCCAAAGTGGTGCAGCCGCCTTCAATCGCCTGACAAATCGCGCCTTTGCTGACATCATAACAAGAACAAATTTGCGCTGACATCGGTAAGGCATCCGGCCCTAAGCCGACTGATTCGTCAGAACGGGATGGTAAAATAAGCGCATCAGGGTTTTCCGGTAGCTCAATACTATTGATGTAATATTGCAATAACGTGCCGTAACCGGATGCATCCCCCACCAGCACTGCGCCTAAGAGCATTTTCTTATCGCTGCTGACCACCAAGCGTTTGTACACTTCGCTTGCACCATTTTGGTAGGTGTATACCATTGCGCCAGCGGTTTTGGCATGGGCATCGCCGATGCTGGCAACATCCACGCCCATCAGTTTTAGCTTGGTACTCATGTCCGCGCCGGTAAAGCTCGATACGCTGCCGGCCAATTCTGCCACCACGGTACGCGCCATCGCGTAACCCGGTGCGACTAGCCCGAAAATCATGCCATTCCACAACGCACATTCGCCGATGGCGTATATATCAGGATCAGAGGTTTTGCATTGGTTGTCAATGACGATACCGCCGCGCGCACCGACTTCCAAGCCGCAACTCCGAGCAATATCATCACGCGGACGGATACCGGCAGAAAACAGCACCATATCGGTTTCCAATTCTTCACCATCGGCAAAACACATTTTATTCACACAACTTGTGCCATCGGTAATCAGGCTGGTGTTTTTGCCGGTATGCACGGTAACGCCCAAGGCTTCAATTTTTAGCCGCAACATTGCGCCGCCTGCCTCATCCAGTTGCACCGCCATTAAGCGTGGCGCAAACTCTACGACATGCGTTTCCAAGCCTAAATCGACTAAGGCTTTCGCCGCTTCTAATCCTAACAAACCACCGCCAACCACCACGCCGACTTTGCCGTTTTTAGCTGTTGCCACCATCGCTTCTAAATCTTCAATGGTGCGGTATACCAAGCAACTGGGACGCTCGTGTCCAGGCACGGGCGGCACAAAGGGATAAGAGCCAGTCGCTAAAATCAATTTATCGTACTGAACTTGCACGCCTTTGGCAGAAGTGACGGTTTTGGTGGCGCGGTCAATGGTCGCGGCTTTGTCACCCAGATGAATCGTTATGCCATGTTGCTCAAAAAATCCGTCTTCAACTAAAGATAATTCTGCTGCCGTTGTGCCAGAGAAAAAGCTGGATAAATGCACGCGGTCATAAGCGGCCCTGGGTTCTTCGCAAAAAGTGACGATGTTAAAAGCATCCTTAGCGGTGCTATTCACCAAGCCTGCCAAGAAATTTTGCCCCACCATGCCGTTACCAATGACGACTACTGTTTGTTTGTTGCTCATATCTCTCTCGCTGACGTTAAGGTCTTTATGATTAACCAAGCAATCGCTATGCCAGAATATTGATGCGTTGAATATAAGCTATTCTGCTCTTAAGCTAGGCGAAGGGGTTGGATAAATGCTTTAAAATGGTGCAAGATTAGGTGCTTTAATGGAAAATAGGCACTAATTTGGCGCATATTCATTTTTATCGGCAAGGATGTTAAACGCGGCTTTAATATTGATCAATATGCGCTATCATTACGAAGTTGTGTTTAACACGGGGACATTTAAAAAACCATTCACGCTACACTACAAGCGTGAATTAGATTTAAAGGCATAAATATTGCTTAACTTAAACTATACATTTCAATAGGGGGGGGTCTTTAAGCGTAAAATTAATGACCGTTAGCCTACCCGCTCAGGTTGATGGACAACAGATCGGTCACTTGAATTATTGGTGGCAGAAAATACAGCTATGGGTGGTGGTTTTAAACCATTCAGTTTGGTTGATTTCAACCATTGGCTACTTTTTACCTGGGTTTGGGCTAAGGTTAAGTAACAAAGCCAAAGTTTTCAGGAATATATTGTGGTTCAGAGTGGGATTAAGCCGATCATGGTTCGACAATCTCACCACGAACGGCTTAACCTGTGCCACCAATACCTGAAACCTTATGTTTAATTACTTAGCTGATAGAAACAGCCGTCAATTTTAAAAAGTTACAATATCAAATCTAAAGCAACACACGCACGTAAAATTAACTTAACGAGGAAGCTATGCAAGTAGGTATGATTGGGCTAGGCAAGATGGGTGCAAATATGGTCAGAAGAATAATGGCGGGTGGACATAGCTGTGTCGGATACGACGTTAACAGTGCCAACGTGGATAAGCTTGTGAATGAGGGTGCAGAAGGCGCCACCAGCCTGAAAGATTTCGTGGCTAAGTTACATTCGCCCCGCGTCGTTTGGTGCATGGTACCCGCAGGTGAGCTGACCGAAGCAACCGTAACCGCGGTGGCAGAATTATTAGACAGCGGTGATGTGATCATTGATGGTGGCAATAGCTTTTATAAAGATGATGTGCGCCGTGCCGCATTATTGGCTAAAAAAGGCATTCATTATATTGACGTCGGCACCAGTGGTGGCGTTTGGGGCGTTGAGCGCGGCTATTGCTTAATGATCGGCGGCGCTAACGAGGCAGTAAGCTTATTAGACCCCATCTTTAAAACCCTAGCCCCTGGCATTGGCGATATTGATCCAACACCCGGACGTCCGAGTAATTCAGGCACCGCTGAGCAAGGGTATATCCACTGTGGCCCTGCGGGTTCGGGTCATTTTGTAAAAATGATCCACAATGGTATCGAATACGGCATGATGATGGCCTATGCAGAAGGCTTTGATATTATGCGCAATGCGGATTCTGAAAATTTACCGGAGAACCTGCGCTTTGATCTTAACCTGACCGATATAGCTGAAGTTTGGCGTCGCGGCAGTGTAGTTAGCTCTTGGTTATTAGATTTAACCGCGACGGCTTTAATTGAGGATCCTGAGCTGGCAACTTATACCGGTTACGTGGAAGATTCTGGCGAAGGGCGCTGGACGGTGCAAGCCGCTATTGATGAAGCAGTTCCGGCACACGTTTTAACCGCAGCATTGTATGCACGGTTTCGTTCGAGGCAACAAAATACCTTTTCCGACAAAATGATTTCTGCCATGCGTAAAAAGTTTGGTGGTCATATTGAGAAAAAACTAAGCTGATTATAGTAGCGATTAACCTTAACACCCTGGAACTTTATGAATACTCAAGACCTCTGGCAACGTTACCAAGATTGGCTTTATTTTAATGAAAAGCTAGGGATGTATCTGGATATTAGCCGGATACATTTTAGTGATATTTTATTAAAACAAGTGCAGCCAAAATTTACCAAAGCGTTTACAGCAATGGCAGCATTAGAAGCAGGGGCTATTGCCAATCCAGATGAAAACCGCATGGTCGGGCATTATTGGTTACGCAACCCAGAAATAGCACCTGCCCCATTCAAAGAAGAAGTTGAAGAAACGCTGGCAGAAATTGACGACTTTGTACAAAAGGTACACCAGGGTATTATTCATCCGCCACATGAGTCAAATTTTACCGATGTCCTTTCCATAGGCATCGGCGGCTCAGCCTTAGGCCCACAGTTTGTTGCAGATGCCTTGAGCCCCGACTTTCCACCACTGGCGATTCATTTTATCGACAATACTGATCCTGCGGGGATTGATCGCATTCTTAATCGCCTTAAAAATCGCCTTAAAACCACGTTGGTCATCGTTATCAGCAAGTCCGGCGGCACCTCTGAGACGCGTAATGGCTTATTGGAAGTCAAATATGCTTATACCCAATTGGGTTTGAATTTTCCAGATTACGCCGTTGCCATGACTATGCCGGGCAGTAAAATGGACATCCAGGAACATTGCGATAGCTGGTTAGCAAAAATGCCGATATTCGATTGGGTCGGTGGACGCACATCCGAATTATCTTCGGTAGGTTTGCTATCGGCAGCATTATTGGGCATTGATTTTAAAGCCATGCTGGCGGGCGCCAAAATGATGGATGAAGCGACGCGGATTCCAGTAATTAAACGCAACCCTGCGGCATTATTGGCCTTAGCGTGGTATGCGGCTGGTCGGGGTCGAGGCGAAAAAGACATGGTGGTTATCCCTTATAAAGACAGCTTACTGTTGTTTTCAAGATACTTGCAACAATTAGTGATGGAGTCCTTGGGTAAAGAAGTCGATTTGGATGGCCATATCGTTCACCAAGGCATTACCGTTTACGGCAACAAAGGTTCTACCGATCAACACGCCTACGTGCAGCAACTGCGGGAAGGGGTGGGCAATTTCTTTGCGACTTTTATTGAAGTGCTAGAGGACCGCAAAGGCGATTCGATTGAAATTGAGCCGGATGCAACCTCTGGCGATTTTCTGTTTGGCTGCTTGCAAGGCACGCGGGAAGCCCTGTTTGAAAATCAACGCGCCTCTATTACCCTCACGATTACGCAGGTTGATGCGCAAACCATTGGCGCCATGATTGCACTGTATGAGCGCGCAGTAGGCCTATATGCCTCATTAGTGAATATCAACGCTTATCATCAGCCCGGCGTAGAAGCAGGCAAAAAAGCCGCAACGCAATTTTTAGCCTTACAACAAGCGATAGTACGGGAGTTAAAAGCAACGCCTAAGCCTATTTCAGTACATGAGTTGGCTGAAAAAGTAGCGACACTTGACCAAGTTGAAACGGTTTATAAAATCGTGCGGCACATGGCTGCCAACCCCCGGGGCATTGTGTTGCAAGGAGATTTAACCAAACCAGATGGTCTGATGGTGAGTTATAAAGCGCCGACACCAGTTGCGAAGCAGTAAGCGGACAAACGAAACACTCAACAACTGAACGCAGATAACGCTGATCGATTATGATTACACAGCTTTTCCTGGCTCAAAAAATCGCTCATCTGTGTTATATGCGTGCAATTGTATTAAGGGCGCTGAATAATTAAGGCGTCTTTATAAATAAGTCCCACATAAGCAGTTACCTAACGAAAAACCATCACCTGATGGGTATACCACCTTTGGAGATTCAACGTGCCCGATAAACAATCTGATAATCCGCTCACCGCTGGCATTAATATCACCCATACACCGCAGCCCTGCACACTGGTCATTTTTGGCGGCGGCGGTGATTTATCGCGACGCAAGCTTTTACCTGCGGTGTTTAATCAAGCCTTAGATGGCGAATTACCCGCCAATTTTGCGGTACTGGGTTTTGCCATCGAAAAGATGGATGATGTCAGTTACCGTGACTTTGCCCGTAAAGGCATTGAACAATTTTCAAGACAAGCTCTTGATCCCACGTATTGGTCAGATTTTGAAAATCGCTTGCATTATTTACAAGGATCTTTAGATAACCCTGAAGCGTATCAACAGCTTAAAAAACGCCTAGACGAAATTGAAACGCACTTTGGCATCCCTGGCAATCGGGTGTTTTATCTTGCCATACCGCCCAGTCTGATTGAAACCTGTGTATGCCAGCTTAAAGCCGCAGGCTTAGTGATGCCGGTAGATGGCAAAAGTCCATTTTCACGCATTATTGTTGAAAAACCCATTGGACGCGACCTTGAAAGTGCGAAGAAAGTTAACGCAACGCTATCCGAAAATTTCGACGAACAACAAATTTATCGTATCGACCACTATCTGGGCAAAGAAACCGTACAAAATATTCTGGCGATGCGCTTTGGTAACGCCATTTTTGAACCCCTGTGGAATGCCAAGTATATTGACCATGTGCAAATCACCGTTGCAGAAGAAGAAGGGGTTGGCACCCGCGCCGGCTATTATGATAAAGCCGGTGCCTTGCGGGATATGATACAAAATCATATCCTGCAATTGCTCACCTTAATTGCCATGGAGCCACCGTGGATTATGGATGCCGATGTGATGCGTGATCATCGTCAGGATATTCTCAACTGCCTGCGCCCCATTACCAGTGAAAATTTTGACCAGCATGTCGTAAGAGCCCAATATGGCCCTGGCTTTCATCATGGTGAGGATGTCCCGGGTTATCGCCGCGAAGCGGGTGTTGCGCAAGACTCTATTACCGAAACGTATATCGCTTTAAAACTGTTTATCGACAATTGGCGCTGGGCGGGCGTACCTTTTTACATTCGGACCGGTAAACGCATGCCTAAACGTGCGAGTGAAATTGCCATTCAATTTAAAAGTGTGCCGCCAATTTTATTCAATGCCAATCATGATCAACCCCTAGAACCCAATGTGTTGGCCTTGAGCATTCAACCAAATGAAGGATTGTCACTGCGCATAGCGACTAAATTGCCAGGCGCTAAACTTAAAATATTCCCGGTTAAAATGGATTTCCGTTATGGTTCCACTTTTGGCGAGCAGTCCCCAGAGGCTTATGAACGCCTGCTACTGGATGTGATGGCCGGCGATGCCACGCTGTTTATGCGGCGTGATTCGGTCGAGTCTTCCTGGGCTTGGGTGGATAACATTCTCAACACTTGGGCGAGCAGCCGCACCCGCTGGATTCCAGAATACAGTTCTGGAACCTGGGGGCCTCTCGAAGCGGATCGCTTAATTGAATCTGATAACCGCACTTGGCGAAAACTATGAACCCTAACACCAGTGCGAATAAAGTCGTAGCGCCCAAACCCAAAAGGGTTAGCATTGCGGAAATTGATGCCGCTTTAGGTCGTTTATGGTCACAATTCAATCAGGAAATCAGTGACGGCAGTACCGTCATGCGAGCCTGTATGTCCAATCTCATTATTTATTGTGATAACACCAACGATGCGACAGAAGTAGGCAAGGAAATTTCAACGATTGTAGATGCGCATCCTGCCCGCGTCTTGTTGTTAATCGCTGGTGGTAAACCAAAAGTTGGTAATATTGAAGCGTTAGTCGGCATTTACTACACCGCCGTAAGCGAAGGCTGGCAAGTCTGTGCCGAAAGAATAGATATTATTGCCACGGCACTGGCAGCAGATCGCTTGCCGTCAGTAGCGCGTTCCAATTTAATCGGCGACTTACCCACCACGCTTTGGTGGGCATCAAGACAACCGCCGCCCGAGGCTGGGGAATTGTTTTTTCAACTCGCAGCATTGTCCAACCAGATTATCTACGACAACATGGGCTGGGTTAATCCTTTTAAAGGGGTTGCCGCCATGACTCGCTGGGTAGCCGCACAACAAGATTCTCAAATCGTGCATAACTTGGCCTGGCGACGCGTAGCCACCTGGCGTAAGTTAATTAGTCAAGTGATGGATCCTTTAGTTGCCCCCGATGCGCTGAATTCTTTACATCTCATTGAAATCACCCATGGCCCCCATGCTTTACCCATGACTTGGTTACTGGTGGGTTGGTTAGCCAGTCAACTGAAATGGCAACCCGTTGATGGCAAACGCTTGTCGGATTCTGAATTAGTCTGGCGCTTCCGCAGTAGCCGGCGCGAGATCAAAGTGGTTGCCAAGCGTCTGCCCAGCGGTGATCCCTTAATTTATCAATTAGGTTTTGATTGGAGCAACACAAACAGCCCAGGTCGAATTGGTTTCGAGCGACTAGACGGTGATCGCATTGGTATCGTAGAAGCCTTGTCCACCATTCCCCCGCGCGTCATTGCCGCGCAGGTACCTGAGCGGTCTGCACTGGTATCTGCGCAATTAGCACAACGCAATCGCGATAAGGTTTTTGAAAATGCCTTAAAATCATGTAATGCCATGACCGCGGTTTTTCAGCAATAAATCGGGCCACCGCTTTTGTCGCACCAAAATTAAACGTAGTTCTTTATTTTGGTGCGTTTTAACCTTATTAACTAAGCATCACGCACCTTTTTAGAACTTCCCAAGTGAATGCCGCCTAAGCAAAAATACATTTTCAATCCCCTGCGTCAGGGTATGAAGCGATTACTCTCCCTACCTTCTTTTTTATAATACTTAGAAAACTTGGCGTGAATCCTGCTTCATTATTTCTATAGCTACTTTATAAGGAATAACCGATGTCACACCAACACCTTAATTTACTGTCTTTCTCAGGCAAGACCAAGATCCTGCATTTGACTTGGATCGCTTTTTTCATCACCTTTGTCATCTGGTTCAGTCATGCACCGTTAATGATGATGATTGCCGAAACCTTAGGCTTAAATAAATCTCAAATCAAAACCATCCTAATTTTAAACGTCGCCCTGACTATTCCCGCACGGATTATCATTGGTATCTTGGTCGATAAATTCGGCCCTAAACGCACTTATTCAGCACTGTTGGCGGCAGGCAGCATCCCGTGCTTTATGTTTGCATTTGCACAAAGTTTTGAACAATTGGCCTTGGCGCGGTTTTTATCGGGTTTTATTGGTGCAGGCTTTGTGATCGGCATCCGCATGGTCGGGGAATGGTTTCCTGCCAAACAAGTGGGCATCGCCGAAGGCATTTATGGCGGCTGGGGCAATTTTGGTTCAGCGGCAGCAGCTGGTACTCTACCTTTATTGGCCTTGG
>JABFRM010000021.1 GCA_013141155.1 Methylococcaceae bacterium
ATGAAATTGATATTATCAGTGACCAAGGCGTAGAAACCAAAGTTGAAGTTGATGCCGCAAGCGGTAAAATCATTGAAGTGGCAACAGAAATCTGGGAAATCGGCGAAGAAGCGGATGAAAAAAGATAACCCTCGGCGCACTCATTTTAAAAAAATCAGAATCAATCTGTTAAAAAAATGAGCGAACCGCGGGCAATTAAGTTAGCTTAGCTGGTTTAGCGCACTAAATAAGCGCTAAACCATCAGCACCAAAGGCATGAGCAACAATAGGCTCATATTGAATACCAACCAACACCAATTCCGCGCGGCTATGGGTATTTAAATAATCCGTTGCAAAACCAATCGCACCCTGATCGGCAATGCCTAAGCCATTATTAACCAGCGTACTTGCAAACTGTGCGTTACTCATGCCATCAAATGCTGATTTAACCACCCCCAATGACATCACGTTATTAACCAAGCCTTTGGCATCGCCAGCGTTAGCCGCCAAACTGCTCAGCGCATCAATACCGGGGCCTTGATTAAATAACAACGTAGACAACACACCAATATTTTGTAGATTCGCCGCAGGTTGCGCCAAAAAACCAATATCAATACTTTGTCCGCTAATCTCAACTTTTTCAATGCTATTAAAAGTATCGTGTTCACCGCTGGCATTGGTGAGAAAAGTATGCTGATCTTTGCCCAAAAACACTTTTAAACTCGCTAAAGCATCCGGATCAAGCACCATCGTGTCAGTGCCGTTGCCACCATCGAGCGTATCATTACCCTTAGCGCCGATAAATGTGTCATTGCCAGAACCACCCAATAATTTATTGTCACCGTCATTGCCCTGATAAGTCACGCCTGCTTTTAAAGCCGAACCATCAACATTAATGGCATCTTTACCCGTAGTAACTGCGGTATAAGCACCTGCTGCCATTTGATCCTGCACCGCTGCAAATTGTGCATCTTTGGCAATAGTGGTGCCAAGAGTCACTTTTTCAATATTTCTAAAATTATCTTCGGTGAGGGTAATGGTATTTTCAGTGGCCGATACTGCGGTACCGGCAGCGGTAATACGCAATTCATCAATACCCGTACCACCATCCATAATATCACCAGCAACCAGTTCAGCATTGCCATCACTGGCTTTAGCAATCGCAAATGTGCCGCCGCCAGCTTTGGTTGCAATCCGTGTAATCAAGAAAATATCATCACCCGCTTCTCCATATAGCTGGTCTGCACCTTCATGACCGATCAGTAAATCATTGCCCGCACCTGCATGAATAATATCATTACCCAAACGCGGCGTAATATACTCAGTGCCGCTACCGCCTTGAATAATCTCAGCCGCCGCCGTGCCATCGTAGCGCACGTTGCCATCCGTAAATTCAATGGTAACTTCAAGTTCTTTGAATAAATAGCCCGTAGTGGCATCATCCAATTGAAAATCAGCCCCCGAATCCACTTTAATCGTAAGCTTTTCAACACTCCCCCCCACAGTACCTTCTACTTGTAGCCCTGGATTAAGCTTGGTGGTGCCGGATGTATATTCCAGTGAGTTTGTAGCCGCTTCAAACTGTTCTGCTGACATTGTTAAATTAACGCCGTCTTTTAGTATGATTTTTTCAATATGCGTAAAACTCAGTTCAGAAAGATCCATAGCGCTTTCAATGCTCAGCATGTCTGTTTGAGTGTAATTGACAACTGCGGACAAAGTGCTGCCAGTTGTAGTGCTGGTGCCAGGTGTTACCGCAGTATCTGATGTCCCGTTATCCGTGCCACCATCAATTTTAGCGCCCTGCACAGGTGCCTGTAAAAACTTAAACGTATCACTGCCATTACCACCCAACAAATTATCTGCGCCCAAAATATTTTCAAAAATATCGTCACCAGATGAACCATTGAGGGTTTCAGCTTCTGGTTTTCCTACATATACAGTCATGATGGTTCCTTACCTTAAGTTATGTGATAAAAGTATTCAACTAAAATGAGCGGCAAGCTTTAAGCCACTCAACTAGGTTCAATAAAAATTATCGCATTAGTCGTCATGGGAATTTTTCCTTTTCTGTAATGGTACTGTTGTCGCTATCCCGCCCCTAGCTTATACGACAAAAGACAGCGATTTTGCATTATATAAATCAGTGTCCACCGAGTGATAAACAAGCTGTTAAAATAGCGGCTTTAAAACTGCCCCTAAAATAAAGCTTATGGATGTCATTCAACAAATTGCCAAAGAACTCAACGTGAGACCGCAACAAGTCAGTGCCACCGTTGCGCTCATAGATGAAGGCGCCACCGTGCCGTTTATCGCCCGCTATCGCAAAGAAGTCACTGGCGGTTTGGATGACACGCAACTGCGTACGTTGGATGAACGCCTAAGCTATTTAAGGGAACTTAATGATCGCCGTGCGGCGATTCTCAAAAGCATCGCAGAACAAGGCAAACTCACGCCAGATCTACAGTTTGCCATTGAAGGCGCAGACACCAAAACACTGTTGGAAGATTTATATCTACCCTATAAACCCAAACGCCGCACCAAGGCGCAAATTGCCCGTGAAGCAGGACTTGAGCCTTTAGCAGATGCCTTATTGGCAGATCGCAATCTGATCCCTGAGCAATTCGCACTAACTTTTATTAATGCTGAATTAGGCATCAACGATAGCAACGAAGCGCTGGAGGGCGCACGGCAAATCATCATGGAGCGCATCAGTGAAGATGCCGCTCTGTTAACCGAATTACGCGAACGCCTTTGGCAAAAAGGCATCATGCAGGTAACAGTCGTTAGCGGTAAAGAGCAGGAGGCTGCTAAATTTAAGGACTACTTTGAATACAGCGAAGCTATCCATAAAATCCCCTCGCACCGCGCCTTAGCCCTGTTTCGGGGACGCAATGAAGACTTGCTTAACATTAGCCTTAAACCCGCGCTAGATGACCAAGCAGAACATCAAGTGTGCGAAGGACGAGTTGCGCAACATTTAAACATCACCGATACCAGCAAACTCACAGAACAGTGGTTGGCGGAAACTGCGCGTCTGGCGTGGAAAATCAAGCTATTCACGCGTATTGATTTAGACCTCAAAACCCGTCTGCGTGAAGCCGCCGAGCTGGAAGCCATCCGCGTGTTTGCCAGCAATTTACGGGATTTATTACTGGCCGCGCCCGCTGGCCCCAAAGCCACTATGGGTCTTGATCCCGGCATCCGTACCGGCGTAAAGGTCGCCATTGTCGACCCTACCGGCAAACTTTTAGCAACCGATACAATCTACCCGCATCAACCCCGTAACCAATGGAACGAATCTATTGCCACGCTTGCCAAACTCATTAAACAGTATCAAGTAGACTTGGTCAGTATCGGTAACGGCACAGGTTCGCGCGAAACCGACCAATTGGTTGCTGACGTCATGCAACAGTATAAAGACTTGGTGTTTACTAAAATTGTCGTATCAGAAGCCGGTGCGTCGGTTTATTCCGCTTCAGAACTTGCCGCCAAAGAATTTCCGGCACTGGACGTTTCATTGCGTGGAGCGGTTTCTATCGCACGGCGCTTGCAAGACCCGCTCGCAGAACTGGTCAAAATTGAACCAAAATCTATCGGCGTCGGTCAATATCAGCACGATGTTAATCAAACCCAACTCGCCCGCAGTCTTGATAGCGTGGTCGAAGACTGCGTAAACGCGGTCGGCGTGGATGTGAATACCGCCTCGGTAGCCCTGTTGAAACAAGTTTCCGGCTTATCCGCCAGCGTCAGTGAAAACATCGTCGCCTTTCGCGATCAAAACGGCTCTTTTACTAATCGCAAACAACTTAAAAAAGTCCCGCGCTTAGGTGAAAAAGCCTATGAACAAGCCGTAGGATTTTTACGCATTATGAATGGTGAAAACCCTTTGGACGCTTCCGCCGTCCATCCAGAAGCCTACCCTGTGGTAGAGGCCATCATTGACGCCACCGGCAAATCCATTCGTGACTTATTGGGACAAAGTAGCTTTTTACGCGGCCTGAATGCCGCCAACTTTACTAATGAACACTTTGGATTGCCGACCGTTACTGACATTTTGCAAGAACTGGAAAAGCCGGGACGCGATCCGCGCCCGGAATTCAAAAGCGCGCAATTTAAAGCCGGTATTGAAAAAATCACCGACCTGGAACCCGGCATGGTGTTAGAAGGCGTGGTCACCAATGTCGCCAATTTCGGGGCTTTTGTGGATATTGGCGTACATCAGGATGGCTTAATCCACATTTCACACTTAGCCGACACCTTTATCAAAGACCCGCGCGATGCAGTAAAAACCGGCGAGATGGTGAAAGTAACCGTGCTGGAAGTGGATGTAGCACGTAAACGCATCGCACTTTCCATGAAATCCAATCCGGAATTGGGCGAAAAAACCGCTTATAAACCTGCGCAACCGAGTTCCGCTAAAGCAACTAACACAGCTAAACCGCCCAAACCGCAAGCGCCATCCACGCAAGGAACGATGGCAGACTTGTTAAGTCGGGCGATGAAAAAATAGGCTTTATCTAAATATGGAAATCAGAACATCTGAACCCCTACGCCTTATATGAAAAATTGACAAACAAAGGAAACGTTAATGCTTTTATACTCCAACTACCCTATCAACCACAATTGGGATTTTTTCTTCTTGTAATTAACCTTCGAACTGGAATCTATGGTCAGTTAATTGAACATTATATTAATGGTATGTTTTGTGAAACCAGACCTCCAAATCTTTTACTAAAAACTCTTTTTGAATGGATATTTTTTTACAATGCTGAGCATAAAGGTCTCCAGGGCAATGGTTTTTTGATTCAAAATCTCCACCAGTAACCATATCAAAAATAATATAAAAGTGAGATCGCAAATCAACACCATTTTTAAATTGCCTAAGATCTTCTATAAGTCTATCGCAGGTATTAATAGCCTCATGAATTTTGACACTTTCCCGAGTTAGAGTAGCCTTTTCGTCTAGATAATAGTTTTTTGATGCGTCAAGAAGAGCAATAAGGGATTGGTTTAGTTGATCTATTTTTGTTCGAATTTCCTTACGCGTTTCCCGCTCATTAGCTTTCCAGTTATTAAATAACAACCCAAAAAGAGCAATAACCAATCCAACTGAAGTGATTTCACATGACGACATGGAGTGCTTATTTATTTTTATTTTTTTCTATTTGAGCGTCTTCTAAATATTTCCATATCCTGTTTTTATATAAAACCCTTGAGCTAATTATTTTAATCTTATTTTTTATTTCATCTAGTTGCATTCCTTTTTCCCTAATAAGACCACCAAAAGCCTCTTCCAAAAAGGAAGACCCATAGCCTAATGTTTCATCCAAGTTGACTTCTACTTGGTCATATTCTTTTAAAGCAGGGTATAGAAACTCTTCTCTGAAACGAGCACCTGAATAATTTCCATCAGATAAATAACGACCAGCAGGAGTTTCTGAATAATCTTTCGCAATGTAAATTATCTTATTGTTCATGATTGGACTCCAATGATAGTTGCCATTGTATAATCGTGCCGTTAATTGCTGTCTTATAGTCTCTTCCTGATTCAGCATTTAACGAAGCACTGTAATTAAAACCACCTTTTGCACTGAAAATTCTAAACCCTCCAACTGTACCACTTTTGACTAAATCCAACATATCCCTCAAGCCTTTACCCCTATGGGGTAATTTCGTCTTACTTCGCGTACTTTCAACCGCAATCTCAATTAATGATGTATCTAGCTTTTGCTTAGCCCTATACATAAGGGAAGATAACCTTTCTTTTAGTTCCGGCTTTTCTCTTAACGAACTAGGAGCCTGTCGGACAGGATTTGGCATTCTTAGCATTGCTTAGCCATTACGGATTTTTAGTGGCAATAATTCTTCGGTTCATTAACTGACTTATCACTATTTCACTTTGAAATGGCGACGTTTTA
>JABFRM010000307.1 GCA_013141155.1 Methylococcaceae bacterium
AAGTACTGTTGGTTACGATCATATTGGATAAAGCGACTCATAAAATCATACCGGTGAAATCGTTGAATTCAGTACTATTTTACAATATTTGTGACCTAAAGGATGATTAAGTCCGACAGGCTCCTAGCAGTAATAAATCCGCCAAGCCGAGATACACCGGCTCTAACGTTTCCCGAAAAGAAGAGCTGCCATCATGATATTCCACAGGAATGTCTTGGCGAATGGCTTCGATATGGTCAACCGCACGTTGGTAAGCCGCCATAGCTGCTGGCAATTGTTGTTTAGCGCGGCACAAGCGCCCCTGCCGCCATTCTAAATCTAACAGCAAGTCATCCGCTTGCACGCTTTTAGCCGCTTGCAAGGCTTGTCCATTCAGGTATAACGCTTCATCAAGTCGGTTTTCCTCTTCATACAATTGCGCCAGACCATCCAGAATTTCTGCCCAGTGCCGTGGATGCTGGGCGTTGGATAAGGCTTTTGCTTGTTCTAAGCTTGCATAAGCCAGTTTAAGATGCGTTTTGTGGTGCTGTTGATCGGTATTTTTATCCAGCTTACGCACAAACGCGGCGATATTCAGCAGATGCGGAATACGCGCTTCTGGTGGTGTGACGATTGAGATTTGTGGGGCTATTTTTTGCAACGCTGCAAAACGAAGATTGTTTGGCAACAGTTGCACTTGTCCGAGCTGAATGCTGATCTGCAATTCAGGATTATTGCCTGCCAGTTTTAACGCCGCTGTGTATAAGCGTTTTGCTTGATCAGGCTGATCTTGATTGGTTTTAAGCGCGGCTAAGGCAATATGCCAACGGGCGCGGTCTTGTGCTTCGCCTTGCCCTGTATTAATGGCTTCTTGTAAAAGTGCCTCTGCCTGCGGGTAATGGTGCATACGATAATGCGTTAACCCCAGTAAACCAAGCGTCTGTATGTGTTGCGTGTCAGTTTCGGCCAGCGGTAGCGCGGTGTTTAAATCCGTTAATGCCAAATAATACTGCCCTTGTTGTAAGGCAGTATTTGCTTGTTTGAGCAGGTCAGTAAGCTGATCCGCCGCGCATACGGGCAGGGCAGTTAAACTTAAAACCAGGGTAAGGTGTCGCCAATAATTCATGCTGTTTGCTCCTTAAAGAATATCAACGCCAACTTGAAAATGCAGACCATCATCCTGCAAATCATCCGATTTCTGCGGTTGCGGGGTGTTGATGGCGTAACCATAATACAGCGAGGCGCGCACAGGTTTGAATTGCCAATCCAGCCCCAATCCCACTGAATGTAGTTCTTTAGCGGCTTCGCCGTGATTCCATGCGCGACCGTAATCCATAAACGACACAAGCGTGAGTTTATGTTGGGCATTAGCATCTGTGCCGCCCCATAAGGGATAATGAAATTCAGCGGATACGCTAAAACCTTCATCGCGCACCAATTGATTTTCACGATAACCGCGTACGGTCTGAAAGCCACCTACGGCGATGCGTTCCAATGGCAATAAGGCTTCATTACTCAGTTGCATATTGCCGCGCAGTAACGCTTGCGCGCCATTATCCATAAGCCGCCAAGCAAACTGCCCCTGTCCTAACCAAGCGAAAAACTCGCTGTCTTGGTCGGAAGGCTTATGCTCCGGTGTCGCGCCTAACGCATTCATGCCCACGCTAAACGTTGAGCGTAACGCCAGCACCTGACGCTCCCAGCGATAGGTATAATCTTGAAATAACCGCCAAACCGTTGCCTGATTATGACCCTCTGCTGTGCCTTTGGTAAACGAAATTGACCCTAACGGACCGCTGGTGTCATTAGAGCGCACGGCCAACATCACGCCCATTGAAAAATGCTGCTTCAGGGTGTTAATGAAAGCATGGCTGATGCCGCCTTCGAGATTATGCACCGTGCTTTTAATATCAATCGGTTTAAACGGCGCCTCAATAACCAGTGAGTCAACTTCATCAAAGCGGAAAAAAATCTGCGTTCCCCAATCGGTCGCGGGCAAGGCAAAGCCGCCCGCATAGCGTTTTGAACCTTCACTCATTCCAATGTATCGCCCAATCCCGTCAGATTACGCAACACGCCATTGACGCCAAATGCTTCCGCACCAATAGACGGCGGACGTTGGTTATTGCCAAATAGCGTGAGTTGATACGGTTTGGCGCGGGTCACATCCACATCCAAGATGCTAGACCCTAGCGTTGTACCCGGCAAAATACGCCCATTCAAGCGGCTAACCAGGGGATCGGACAATAGCAGTTGAAATTTTTCTTGTAAGGCGAGTAGGTTAAACGGTTGATTCGTATCTGGCAGCAGGCGGTTTTTAACGTAGCCTTCGCGCAGCCATTCCGTGCCTTTTATTTTGATGCCGTCCAGTTTGCCTGCCACAATTTTAATATGCAGCTCACCGCCTTAATAAGCATCCGCTGCAATTACCGCACCGGAATTGACATAGCCTTGGTCGATATACTGCTGGGTGAGCGATTGGCGTAAGGTTTCCAACTCAGCCACCGTTACCTTTCGCCCTTGGTATGGCGTAGTTAAATGGCTTAAGTCGAGCGTGTCATTCTCTAAAATAATTTTTTGCACCAACAAAACCCACTGGTCAGCCGATTGAGTATTTTTCGATTCAGGCACCAGTGGCAGCTCAAAATCTTCCGGCGGATTCTGCGCGGGATAATCAGGGGGGTTAAGCGGTTGTGCGCTAGGGCGGTCGATGGTTTCGGCATGAACAACCGAGAATACGCTAAGCGCCGATAAGATAGTAGCTAGAGAAGAATAGTAATGACTGGGCATATTTTTATTGTTATGCGAATGGGGGGATGTTCGGCAGAGCATAAATAAGCGAGCATTGCCTTATAAAGCGGATTATAAAAGACGTTAGATATGAAAATGGTATTTATTATTTTTCAGCCCTAAAAACCCGCAGTTCATCCGATAAATTCCCTTGTTCAGCAGCATCCTAAAACAGCGCAAAATTTATAGCAGATAATTTTAAGCAAGCTGAAAAAAAGCCGCTTTTTCATCTTGAATTAAGTGATTGTCGAGTATGAATCGATATTCACCTTTAAAAATATTTGAAAGCACTGCCATGGCGGGGCTTTAACTTGAGGACAAGATCATGCGTATGAAAAATTGGATAGTACAGATGTATACTGAAAATCGTTATTCAGCACAACGTTATCCGATGCAATTTACGGGTACGGGATCTGAATATTTTCGGATTTGGATTGTGAATATCGCTTTTACCCTGCTCACTTTGGGCATTTATTCCGCATGGGCTAAAGTGCGTACCAAACATTGGTTTTATGGACATACGCTGCTGGATAATCAACGTTTTGCGTATCATGCGAAACCGTTACAAATTCTTAAAGGCAGGATCATTGCGCTGGTTTTTTTTGGAGGCTATTCGTTGTCAGCGCGATACTCTCCTGCAACTGCATTTCCTATCATGGCAATTTTGTTATTTACAGCAATGCCGTGGATTATCGTGACAAGTCTGAAATTTAACGCACACAATAGCAGCTATCGCGGTATTCGATTTGGGTTTACCGGACGCGTTGGTGAAGCCATTACCTATTACATGTGGCTACCCTTACTCGTTGTTTTTACGGCAGGTTTGGCATATCCTTATATGGTTTATCGGCAAACACAGTTCATAACTAGCCATTATCAGTATGGTCAAACGTCTGTGCAGTTTAATAGCACTGCTAAACCCTTTTGGATTATTTATATGGTGGGTTTGATTTTGCCTATCATTTCTTTAATCATCGGGATGATCTTAGCGCTCCATCTAGCACCAAGCGTTAATGGGATTTCAAAAATAGAATATCAAGGTATTGGTGTGTTTTGTTTTTATTTGTTTTTACCCCTATTCGGATCATACATTGGTTCAAGAACAGCCAATCTGATTTATAACAACAGTCACCTAGGTAGTGTAAGTTTTGAATCTTCACAGCGGGCGCGGGATTTAATCTGGCTATATGTTAGCAATTTTATTTTAATTGTTATTACATGGGGTCTGTTTATTCCTTGGGCAAAAGTGCGGATGATGAAATACCGCGCTAATCATTTACAATTGCATAGCACCGAAAGATTGGAAAATTTCACTGCTGGTGTGAGTGAAGCCGTCGCGGCAACGGGCGTTGAAATGGCGGATACGTTTGGTTTAGATATTGCTTTAGTTTAAATGAGTCGCAATATGCACAATATCAGCATTACATTTAAAGCCGATTTTTTTGATGGCAAAACCTCAGTCGCCCATGTGGTTGAGGTAAGCCTCGATGGTGATTTTTTACGGGTGCGCGGTGTGCAAATTAACCAAATCATCCCAACCACGCAATTGGCATTTTCGGCGGCGGTGGGTTCTGCCAAAGCCATCATTCATTTGCCCAATGGTGCGGAGTTGCAAATAGCTGACTTAGCGAGTTATGACGCATTAGCCAAACATTTAAAACCGACTTCTCTGTTGCATATCACGCGGTTTTTAGAAAATCACTTAGGCTTTGCAGTATTGGCGTTGTTTTTTTCAGGCGCGTTTATTTTTGCGGGATTGCGCTATGGTTTGCCCGCATTGGCGTTGTCGGCGGCGAATTATTTACCCGTTGAAATGGCGACTAAAATTGGCGGCGAATCTTTACAATTAATGGACAAATGGCTGTTGTTACCCAGTCAATTGCCCATGGCGCGCAGGCAAGTTATTACTAAACGCTTAAGTGACATTTGCCATGAACAGCATTGTCCTGCGTATCGGCTGTATTTTCGTAAAAGTAGCAGTATTGGGGCGAATGCGTTTGCGCTGCCAGCAGGCGATATTGTGGTGACGGATGATTTGGTTAATATTGCTAAAGCTGATGATGAAGTGTTGTCGGTGCTGTTTCATGAATTAGGGCATGTACAACACCGCCATAGTCTGAGACTCTCCATACAAAGTGCGGGGGCGGCGGCATTATTGGTAGGTGTTACCGGTGATTTAAGTTCGGTTTCTGATCTTGCGGCAGGACTGCCGAGCTTGCTGATGCAATCCGGGTATCAGCGCGATATGGAAAATGAAGCCGATGCACATGCGTTACAGATGCTCAACGCCACTTGCATAGACCCGCAGCATTTTGTCGCGATTATGCAACGCATTGGTGGTGCGGATAAACCACACAATGGGGTAAGCAATTGGCTAAGCAGTCACCCGAATACTGAGCGTCGCATTCAGGCATTTCAAGCCAGTAAGCCGTGCATTGAAATTACGCTTAAATCTCCCGTGAACGCTCATGTGAAATGATAATGCTAACGGGAGAAGTGCATCATGAATCATGCCAGTGAGTTATTGGGCAAATTACGTTAGGATTACAGAAGCTTATGCGTTTAACAAACCCGCCCAACCGGAAAATAGCACTTAAAACAGCTCCCTTTATGCAACACACTGTTAATCTGCAACCGCCCGTCGTGCCGCATCAAGACGTGTTTTACGATGGCTAAGCCCAAACCAGTACCGGAAACGGTTTTGCTGCGTTTAACATCACAACGATAAAAACGCTCAGTGACGCGCGGAATGTTTGCAAACGCGATACCTTCGCCAACATCCTCAACTGACAGCAGGGTATCCACGTTGTCTTGATACCAGCGCACTTTTACTATGGCTTCGTCTGGTGAGTATTTCAGCGCATTTTCAATTAAATTGGTGAAGGCACTGCGTAATTCTTGTTCATCGCCTTGGAGGTGCGCATCGGTTTCCAAGGTTAATTCAACCCTGTGGCTATTTAGATTAAACTCATTATCTTGCAAGCAAATTTGCTTTAATAAAGCTGGGACATCGACTGCTTCAGTTTTTTGTGATTTAGTTTCTAAACGCGTCAACAATAACAAATCATCGACCAAATGTTGCATACGGTCGGTTTGCAGTTGCATTTGCTGGAAAGCTTTATTG
>JABFRM010000136.1 GCA_013141155.1 Methylococcaceae bacterium
GTAACCCTGAAAGAAGCCATCGCAGGCACCCCCGCTATTGGCAGTACCCCCGCTATTGCCGCCACCCCTGCTGTTGTTTTATCTTATGGTAAGTTTGTCCAAACCATTATTGATTTTATTATTGTTGCTTTTACGATGTTTATGGCTATTCGCGGCATGAATTCGCTTAAACGTAAACCTGAGGCAGCTCCAGCACCTGAAGCGCCGCCAGCACAAGAAGTCTTATTAAAAGAAATTAGGGATTTGCTGGCTAAAAAAGCTTAAGCAAGCCATTTGAATTGCACGCAGGGGATGAGTATTGACTTCCCCTGCGCTACATCACTGCCTAACACAATCCACCGAAAACAGGATTAACCCGAAATAACCAAAGCCCTTGCGCTTTTTCTGGTATTCGTTACTGACATTCAAGGTCGCTCAATGATTTCAATGGCATTGCCATCAAGATCTCGACAAAAAAAAGCGCGCCGCCCCGACTTGCTTAAGGTATAACGAATATGGTGCTTATCAAGGCTGTCTTTAATCGGTTCCAGCGAGGCAACCATCAACGCCACATGCCGATCACGCCCACCGTGATCTGGACGACCGGTGCTAGGATCAGGATTGGGCAACTCCAACAAATGCAGCTGCGCCTCAGCACCTAAACTTAACCAAGCACCGGGAAAGCCTAAATCTGGTCGCTCAATCTGCTGCAATCCCAATGCGCCACAATAAAATGTCAGTGCTTGCTCAGTATCAGAGACAATTAAGCTGGCATGGTGTAACGTGAACCTATTTTCTACCATGATGCAGATATTTCCATTTGTGATTAGACGTTAAGCGCTATATTTACTGATCCAAGAAAGCCGCTTTACGTTGGCGACGCTCAAAGGCTTCTTCTTTAGCGGCATCAATTATTTGCATGACACCCTTAACATCAACGGCTTTCTTGCTCCGAACGAAGCGGCCAGTCAACTCGCTATCCGGTTGCAGCTTACCCTGCTCATACAGCGACCAAATCTCTTTGCCATATTCAGTCGTCAATAACGCCGGTGCAAAACGACCAAAATAACCAGTCATATTAGCGACATCGCGTTCCAACATTCTACTGGCATTATTATTGCTTGCCGCATTAACCGCCTGGGGTAAGTCGATAATAACCGGCCCTTCCGCATCCAGCAGGACGTTAAACTCCGATAAATCGCCATGCACCAAGCCTGCACAAAGCATTCTGACAATTTCGCGCATTAAACGACTATGAAACGCTAGCGCTTGTTCCGGCTCCAAAACCACATCATTTAAGCGCGGCGCCGCATAGCCTTCGCTATCAGTCACCAACTCCATCAATAACACGCCATCAATAAAAAAAAACGGTTCCGGTACCCGTACGCCCGCTTTCGCCAATTGATACAGGGCATCTACCTCGGCGCTTAACCAAGCTTCTTCCTGTTCTTTTTGTCCAAAGCTGGTGCGTTTAGACATGGCGCGCGCGCGCCGCGTGTTGCGCACCGTACGACCTTCTTGATATTGCGCGGCTTGTTTAAAACTGCGCTGATTGGCTTCTTTATACACTTTGGCGCAACGGATATATTCGCCACAGCGAACAATAAAAACCTGCGCTTCTTTCCCACTCATCAATTGGCTTAAGACTTCATCTACCAAGCCATTTTCAACCAAAGGCTCTAATCTTTTAGGTGTTTTCATAACCGTACTTTCACTGCTCCTATACCCTGTTTTGCTGATGATTATAACGCATTGCGTTCAGGTCAAAGTACTGTTTATAAGTGCCACAAAAAGCTTAATTACCGTTGCCAAGTCGCTTATTGCGCATTTGCAGCATTATTGAGAATCGACCATAGGCTATATAGCCAAGTACGCCGAATAATAAGCCATACAGTAAGCCACTAAAATTAAAACCTTGAGCAGTTTGAGCGGCAGCAACCACTGGCGCAGTTACTGCTACGGCGGCAGCTTCTTTCAGTGCGGCTGGATCACCTTTTAATTCCGGCAGCCCCAAACTACGCCACGCATCATAATCTTGCCAGATCGGGTAATTCCTCTTCCAAAATTCTTTGGTAAAATACGGAGCAAGGCTCATGCCGTGGGCTTTTGGAACGCCACGTTCATCCAGGAAATTCTTATACACCACTAAACTAATGTCACCACCCTCTCCCACACCATTGGTGGTAAACGATTTTTCAACATGGTCGTGGAACATCCAGATGCCTTCGCCAAAACTGTGCAAGCCATCATCTTGTCCGCTCAGTTCCAGATCCAGCCGCTGTGCCGGCACCATGCCGTGGACATCGCGCTGGATATAAGAGCCGGGGCCGTTATCCACACCATCATAATGCGTGACGGTAGGCTTATGTCCATGGACATGCAGGGCAAACGCCTCGGTGTGACCATTTAAAACCCGCAGCTTCACTTTTTCGTCTTTATTCATGTGGATCAATGATTCCCTTAAGGTATAAGGGAAAGAACGGCC
Source organism: Methylococcaceae bacterium (assembly GCA_013141155.1). Taxonomy (GTDB): domain Bacteria; phylum Pseudomonadota; class Gammaproteobacteria; order Methylococcales; family Methylomonadaceae; genus SXIZ01. Next base: position 2,465 of record JABFRM010000136.1, read on the forward strand.
ATTGAGCATAAAATAATCGTCGGTGGCATCAGTGGTGTCGTAATCCATATTCAAATGCTTTGCCAGCAAACGCGGATCATTGGCAGAACGTGCCACCCCTTCATGCAATTCTTTATCCGCAGATTCATAATGTAAATCATATTCACGTACGAATTTCTCCAGCACCGCCACCGAAGGGTGGCGCACTTGCCCTGCCCCGACATTCAAGGTTTGCGGCCAGTTGTTAGGGCGGTTTTCTTCCACCACAAACATGCCCTGCAAGCCCATCGGGATATGCACATGCGGTTGCACATGACAGTGATAATACATGGTGCCAGGTTGACGCGGTTTGATGACATAAGTTTTGCTCTCGCCAGGCATGGTGTCCATGTTGCTGGTTTGCCCAACGCCATCATTACCCATGCCGCCATGATTCTCAAAAGGATGGTCAACGCCATGCAAATGAATGGAATGCGGCAGATAATGCGTATTTTCCAAGACAATCCACACCACATCATCCTGTTCCACCCGAATGGTCGGCGACGGCACCCTCAGGGTAGGATTGGCGCGGGTGTCATACAGGTTCATGGTGGACATGTCGCGGGTTTTAGGGGCATACACCCAAAACGTTGGCTGAATGCCGGGGGCAATATCAAAAGTGGTGATTGGATCTTTCACATCAGGGGAATGCCCGTTCAACTCGACAACTTCCAGCTTGATGATGATATGGTCAGGATCACCATCACCATCGACATCATCCGACATGGTGACCGCATCGGTCGCCAACTGCGTTTTCATCAAGGTTTCCATGGAAATGCCATTGGTGCCTTTGACAAACGCGGCAATGTCGTTGGGGTTGTCAGGGTCGCATAATCGTGATTCATCGATTTTTACGCCATCTATTTCCTGCGCATTGCGCCACTCGGCAGGGTTAAAGTCAATACAAACGTCCTCAACAACCCCCTGGGTAATTTTTGCTGAAGCCGGTAGATCAATAGCCGCTCTACTCAACGGAGACATCAGTAAAAGACCACTACTGATTAGGGTAAGAACTTTCGTGCGCATATTAATGACCTTAAACAATACGGGTTATAACTTGTAGACAGCTCATAAAAATCAACTTAGCCATCAGAAATTTAAAGGGTGTAAAACTATACCATGAAAATAATGCTTAACTTTAGCCTAAACAAGCCTTTGCGTTACTCGCTTTTGCGAAATAAATTGCACGCACTGCTTCAGCTTGAGATTAGTCAATGTAGCCATTTTAACATGGGTAGGTTTTCCCGGAATACTATAATCGCTTATAACAGCACCGTAAGCCGTTCAAGCACAACGTGCAATTATGATTACTAGCAATATAGCCACTTTCAACCTACCCGCTTAATGCTATTTGTCAACCCTAAAACAGTCCCGTCAGCCTCTATATCATTACCTTTTAGTGCTTTGCAGGGTAGCTTTTTTGAACCCTCTCGTTCGCGCCGAACATAAAAGTTACCTATAAACCCTCAATTTCACTTTTTACCTGATTAGCCTTATGCTTCAACCAACGCCAAAAAAGTTCGTCACCCTGGCAGCCTGCCAGTATGACAGGGCTTACTGAAGCATAAGGCTAATCAGGTCAATTAAAGCTACTGCCACTGCACTTGTTTTCTAAAAAACACCATAAACAAACTTACCGCCATAAACCAACAGACAGCCAATGCGGCAATATCATGGCTTAAAAAATGCGCCCCGCGCATTTGCTGGGTAAATCCATAAAGCTCGCCCAATATAAGCCCAAAACCCAAACCATAAAATTTATACCGCGCACGCGTGGCTAAAAAAAAGAAATATAAACTGACAAAAGCAAACCCTGAACCTGCGTGTGCGGCAGGAAAGCAGTGACCGACCGGCAAAGCTGGGGATAGCTCATCAAGCCAACGAATATACGGCTTAAAACTGCCAAACAATTGCAAATCCCAAGGACAATAAATATGCGTGTGGTTTTTAAGAAACATAATGATAAGCGGCCCACTGATACTGGCTAAAAGCAAATACATCAAGCTAAGTCGATAAGCTTTTAAAGCCGAGTCCACTTTAAAAGATCGCTGCAACATCACTAAGATACTTGCAACGATAGCAAAGAAAATCAGCCGTCCGCCTTTATGAAAAACCTTCTGAATTAACCAATGCTCTTTATAAGGCCATTGTTGCGCTATCGGATCATAAAAATGCGCACTCAACCAAACATCGGCACCACTCCATTCGAGACCTGCAAATAACATCCCTAACAACAAAGCTGGCAATATGGCATGCGTTAACATAAACAAGTTACGCGACAAAATGATACGTTGGGGGAAATAAGGTTTTTCTGAAAAAAATGCAATCACATGAACCTGCCAATAGTAAAACCAATGCGGAGGGTAAACATAGAATAACACCCGTTGAATCTTATCCGTTCATTTGCAGCGCAGTTAAGCAGCGCTTTAGCCTTAAGGCTTTCACAATCTTATTTACCGCCTCCAGCCATGGTAGCGGTCAATTGAATTTCTATATTTTCAAACGCTTCGGTATTGATTTTATAATCTGCCGCTTTAAAATCAATGCGTCTAAAAATATTCCGCCTTACAAAAACACGCACAAAACGGGAAGTTAATTTTAGCCGAATCCTTAAAGCCAACCACGGCAGGCATTGCACCTGCCGTGGTTGGGATTTCAGTTTCCGGCTAGGTTAATAGCCCTTGCCTTTCCCCTTACAATGTATGTCGTTCATTTGATCCTGCGAATATTGCTCATCGTAGCTTGGCATGTCGGGAGCTTGATAGCCAAAGCTTTGACCATTGCTGCTGATTTTTAGTCTCCAGCCGCTGCCGTATTCGCGGATATAGTTGCCTTCGGCATAGCTTTCTTTGGGGTTGTAAAAGTCATTGGGGTACACTTCCGTGGCGCAGTTGAAGAGGGCTGTGGCGTGAGGGGTTTCGCAGCCGGATGTTGGCACAAGTCTTTGGTCACCCAAGTCATCCGCATTAATTGGCACAATCTCATCATTAAAGTCATTACGTTTGAAGATCATGTGCCCTGGTGAGCGTGCTTGCAGTGTTTTAGGTGTTTCACCACTAGGCATGGCATACTTACCGTCATAGGCACTGACTGTAGAGTTATTTTGATCAGTTTCTAAAATAACGACAGCATTAGGAAGAGGATTGCCCGTGCAGTAACTAATAGTCCTACCTTTCAATGTCTTAGGAAGACCGGGGGTTTCGAGTTCTAGGACCACTGGACCAGGGGTTCTGGGTCTTATTTTTGATAACTTATTGGTGACTTTAAGCTTATAAAATTTGTCTTCAGTGGCTGTGTATTCCACTGGCAAGTTTAACGGTGCCGTATGATCATCGTTATTGTTATCAGCGGACACCTCCACCAGAGGTGTCTACATTATCTACTTTTAATTTCAATCTATATTTCACCCC
>JABFRM010000257.1 GCA_013141155.1 Methylococcaceae bacterium
GGTCACTATCACACGCCCCCGCCAGATCTATGTTGGCGAAACGCTTCGGTCATACCAAGACATTGAACAACGACCTTAATGTTAACGGAGAGCGTTTTGGCTGATTCAAAGTATTTTACCGCTAATGATGTTGGACAATATTACGCCACGCAATTGGGTAATTATGATGAGATGTATGCTACCGCCACGCAAGCATTGCCGTACTGGGAGCGCTTTATGGGGGCGTTGGATCGCTTAGGTGATGCTGAACTGGAACAACGTCGCCGCGAGGCGCAGCGGCTGTTACGTGAAAATGGCGTTACTTATAATGTGTATGGTGATGCCCAAAAGCTTTCCCGCCCTTGGCGGCTCGACCCTATTCCATTATTGATCAGCAGTGAAGAATGGCTCAGTATCGACGCGGGGCTCAAACAACGTGCCGACTTGCTCGACCTCATTTTAAAAGACCTGTACGGTAAACAATCACTGTTGAAAAAAGGCTTGCTGCCCAGTGCAGTCATTTACGCACACCACGGTTTTTTAAGGCCGTGTGTCGGGGCAATCTATCAAAAACAACGGCACTTAACCCTGTATTCCGCCAACTTAGCCAGAGGCCCCAACGGGCGGATGTGGGTGCTGGATGACCGTACGCAAGCCCCATCAGGTTCTGGTTATGCGCTTGAAAATCGCACTGTGATGACACGGGTACTACCAGATATTTTTCGGGAAACACAAGTGCAACGCTTAGGCGGTTTTTTCAAATCATTGCAGCAAGAACTCACCGAGCTTGCGCCGCACAACAAAGAAGATCCGCGCATTGTCATTTTGACGCCTGGCTCATTGAATGAAACCTATTTTGAACATGCTTACTTAGCCTCACACCTCGGCTTTACCTTGGCGCAAGGGGATGACCTCACCGTACGTGATGGTCGGGTATGGCTGAAGTCATTGGAAGGCTTGCAAGCGGTGGATGTGCTTTTACGCCGCGTGGATGATTCTTTTTGTGATCCTTTGGCGCTCAATAGCCATTCTCGGCTGGGCGTTGCGGGGCTTTTGGAAGCTGTGCGGCGCAGTAATGTCGCGGTTGCCAATCCCTTGGGCAGCAGTGTTTTGGAAAATCCCGCGTTACTGGCGTTTTTGCCGCGTTTATCCCGCTATTTTTTAAATCAAGAATTAAAGCTGCCTTCCGTCGCCACTTGGTGGTGCGGGCAAAAACGCGAGCGTGATTTTGTATTGCAAAATCTGGATCGCTTAGTCATTAAGCCGATCAACCGTAGCCACGCGCAATATGCGTTATTCGGTGGCTTGTTAAGCGCGGCTGAAAAAACCAGCTTACGGGTGCAAATTACTGCCAAACCAAATGCGTATATTGCTCAAGAACAAGTGAGTTTTTCAACGCTACCGGCGTTTATTAACCAACATATCGAGCCACGCAATGCCGTGTTGCGCACTTTTTGCGTGGCGAATGGCGCAGATTATGCCGTAATGCCGGGCGGACTGACGCGTATTGCACCCAATAAAGCCGCTTTCAGTGTTTCCAACCAAGAAGGGGGGATTAGTAAAGACACTTGGGTATTAGCCACGGGGTCTGATAAAGCCAATGAAGTGAAGACACCGCCCAAACAGATAGTATCGGTGCAGCTTGCAGCGGTAACCGAACCATTAACTAGCCGCGCCGCTGACAATATGTTCTGGGTAGGGCGGCATTTGGAACGCACCGAGGCCTCTGCGCGCTTGTTACGCGTGATCTTGTTTAAATTATTGGAAACCGCTGACGACCCAGTCACGATTGATACGGATTGCCAAATCCTATTGCTACGTGCTTTAACGCAAGTGACCGGCACCTATCCTGGTTTTATCAAAGCCAGTGACGCAGAACTTAAATCGCCATACACGCGTCTGTTGGCATTGGCAAAAGACCAGCACCGCCACGGTACGCTTTACGCCAATATTCATGCCTTGGTGCAATCTGCCAATAGCATCCGCGATTTGTGGTCACAAGATACTTGGCGCAGTATCGATCATATCCAACGCCGTTGGCAGACGCGGGTAATCGACATTGATTGCACGGTTGAACAATTGCAAAAGCAGTTGGATGATTTACTGTCTGGCATTGTCGCTTTTACGGGCTTGACCAGCGAGAATATGCCGCGTGAAGCTGCGTGGTTAATGTTGTACGGCGGACGCCGGTTGGAACGGGCGCAGACCCTGATTGCTTTATTGCGGGCGACGTTAGTGCTGAAACACGCCGAGCCGTTACAAAACCAAGTGTTGGAAGCCGTATTGCGCGCAACCGATAGCTTAACGCTCTATCAGCGCCGTTACCGCGCCTTTATGCAATTGCCGATGGTATTGGAATTATTGTTGTTTGACGAAACCCATCCGCGTTCACTGGTCTACCAATTGCATCAGTTGAGTAATCATCTTAGTGGCTTGCCAAAAACCACCGCCAGAGGTCAGTTAAGCGAATGCGAGCGTTTGATTTTAAAAGTGTATACCGATATACGGCTGTGTAAAACGCTCGATTTATTGATTGAAACGCCTGCCGATGTTTATATTGAACTTGAAGATTTGTTATCGACTACCGCTACCGTGTTGTGGAAAATTGCCGATGTGATTGCAGAAACGTATTTTAGCCACGCCCAGTCTGCGCAACTGTTGATTTTGAAATCCCGGGAAGATGAGCCATGAGATACCGCATTACGCATACGACCCTCTATCAGTACAGTCAGGCTGTAGGTTTGTGCCAAAATGAAGCGCGCCTGCAACCGCGCAATTTTTGGCGGCAACAATGCCAATCCAATCGCTTCGAAATCCGCCCCGAGCCTACCGATTTTATTGAGCGAATTGATTTTTTTGGCAATCGCGTCGCCTATTTTGCGGTGCAACAAGCGCATACGCAGCTAAGTGTCACCAGTATTAGCGAGGTCATCGTCTTTCCCAATCCAAGCGGTCTTAATCTGAATAATTCTTTGTCTTGGGAATCGGTGCGCCAGCAATTGCAGAATCCGCCGCCGCAATCGCAGATACAAAGCCAAAGTCAGCAAGGTCATAGTCCGCAACAGCAACCGTTGATGACTGAAAAAAATGTCGATTGTTTGGATGCGCAGCAATATTTGCTGGATTCGCCAATGGTGACTACCACTGCTGAATTAAGTGATTATGCGCAAAGCGCTTTTTTGCCCAATCGACCACTGGTTGAAGTTGTTAATGATCTTATGCAGCGTATTTTTAAGGATTTTACTTACGATCCGAGTTTTACCACTATTGCCACGCCGTTATCGACGGTACTGGCGCATCGGCGCGGCGTCTGTCAGGATTTTGCACACCTGGCTATTGCTTGCCTGCGCGCACACGGCATCGCCGCACGGTATATCAGTGGCTATATTGAAACGCTTACAGAGCCGGGGAAGCCGCGTTTAGTAGGCGCAGACGCTTCACATGCCTGGTTTTCTGTCTACATTCCCGGTAGCGGTTGGTTAGATTTTGATCCCACCAATAATACTTTGGCGCATGAACAACATATTACCCTGGCTTGGGGAAGGGATTATTCCGATGTGACCCCCTTAAAAGGCATCGCGTTTGGCGGGGGACAGCACACACTTTCAGTTTCAGTGGATGTGTTGCGCTTGCCATTGGACTATTAACGGTATTTAAACTCCTCTTTAAAACGTTGATAGAAGTAATTTTTAAAATAGCAGACTTAAATGACCGGGAGAAACAATGACACATATTCATTTTATCGGCGGCGAAAAAGGCGGTGTCGGCAAATCTGTGGCCGCAAGGTTGCTGGCGCAATTCATGATAGACCATAAAATTCCCTTTATCGGTTTTGACACCGACCGTTCGCATGGCTCGTTGCTGCGGTTTTATGCCGATTATGCGTCGTCTACCCTCATTGATCATTTTGAAAGTCTGGATGTTATTGTTGAGACCGCAGCACAAAACCCTGATCAGCGCATTTTGGTTGATCTCGCTGCCCAAACGCATTATCCACTGGCAAAATGGTTAGAGGAATCCGGCGTACTGGAATTGACAGAAGAACTTGGCATTCAGCTAACTTACTGGAATGTGATGGATTCCGGCAAAGATTGTGTGGATTTACTGGGCAAGTTGCTTGATCAATATGGCGCAAGCTTGAATTATGTTTTGGTGCAAAACCAATTGCGTGATGACAGCTTTACTCTTTTGGACGCCTCAAGGGCTAAAGCGCGTGCCTTGGCGTTAAATGCGAAGGTTATTATGTTGAAGCGACTACATGCACCGGTCATGACCAAAATTGATGGCAACAGCGCCAGTTTTTGGGCTGCCGCGCATAAGGATACTGAAAACTCGAACAGTTTGGGTTTACTGGAAAGACAACGGCTCAAGATATGGTTAAAACATGCGTATGCCCAGATTCAATCAGTGGGACTTTAATGCCATTTAACACTCGGCCGGTAGCCACCACATGCACAGAGGCGCTTTTATGAAATTACAAGTCAGTTGTGAGCTTCGTTTTCAGATAGAGACGGCGACGGCCTTAATTTTAATGCTGCGTCCATTGACTGGCGCACAGCAAAGAATTACCAAATCCAGATATGCCGTTACGCCTAGCGTTAAGATTACAGAAAGCAAAGATAACTATGGCAATTTTCGGCAACGCTTGCTTGCGCCTCCGGGAGAATTTATGGTCCATACTTTTGCGGAAGTGATCACGACTGAATATATTGATTGTTTGCTGGGCGCTTATTTTGTTGAAATTCAGAACCTGCCTAGCCCTGTTTTGCCTTTTCTATTACCGAGCCGCTATTGCGAATCTGACCGGTTTGGTGATCTTGCCAGAGAAATCGTCGCTGATGCGCGGCCTGGTTACGATCAGGTGGTTAAAATTGTTGATTGGGTTCGGCTTACTATAAAGTACATTCCCGGTTCCAGCGATTTACCCCTTTCTGCAGTTGAAGTGCACCAACATGGCTATGGTGTATGCAGAGATCTTGCTCAACTGGCGATTGCATTATGCCGAAGCATCAGCATTCCAGCGCGATTGGTGGTGGGGTATTTGTATCAGCTTGAACCGATGGACTTACATGCCTGGTTTGAGGCTTATGTCGGTGGCCGCTGGTATACTTTCGATGCCACCCAGAGCGATTTACGCGGTGGCCGGGTGATTGTTGCATTTGGACGTGATGCCGCAGACGTGTCTATTTTTCATCAGTTTGGGGTGGGGTGCGTTTTGAACAGTATGGATGTCCAGGTTAATTTGCTCTAATATTTAACTTAAGCAATGATTTCCAAAGCGGTAATATGGCCAGGGATGCACAGGCCTATTGTTAAACTAATAGTGGTGTATTTCTGGATAACCATGGTCAGGTAAGGTAGAATAACCGTCGTTTTTGCCAAAAATTTTTTAATGTTATGACTTATTGTATTGCAGCTTCTATAGACGAAGGACTTATTTTGGTTTCTGATTCCAGAACCAATGCCGGTATTGATAACGTTAGCACCCACGGCAAAATGCACGCGTTTGCAACTAATTCAGATCGTAAAATTGTCCTGATGTGTGCCGGTAATCTGGCGACCACGCAAGCGGTACTAGAACAATTGCACCGTGACAAGATCAAAAACATGCCCATAAACATGAATACCGTGGAATGCCTCTCTGAAGCTGCTGAATACTTGGGGCATGTCAGTGTTGAAAAGCAAAAACAGCATAAAAATATGGAAGGTCAATCAGCCTTTAATCCTTCAGCCACTTTTATTTTGGCGGGTCAAATTGGCAATGAGCCGCATGGTGCTTACATGGTGTATGCAGAAGGTAATAGCATTACCACTTCTGCCAACACCACGTTTTTGCAAATTGGTGAAAGCAAATATGGCAAACCGATCTTGGATCGTTTTCTGAAGTTGACCACCTCCATAGACGAGGCGGCGCGCTGTTGTTTGCTGTCAATGGACTCCACCATTCGCAGTAATGCCAGTGTCGGGCTACCGGTAGAAATGCTGATTTACCGTAAGGACAGTTTTAATCTGGACGGTTATTATTGCTTTGACGATGATGATGACTATATGGTGCAGCTACGTCGTAGTTGGGAGCATAAACTCCGCGAAGCGATTGGGGCTTTGCCGCCTTTAGACCCATCGTTCATTAAGCGTATGCGCGTTAATCTGTAGCCTAATTGGAGTGGATATACCGTAGGCGCGAATTGGTTCGCGCCCACAATATGGCAACTGCTGTTTTCTGTTGGAGTTTCACTCAACTGCTTCAGTTTCAACTTTTAAAAACCAGTTTTCGGCAATCTGTTGGTGCAAGCCGCCGAACTTGTTTTGTAAACTATCTAAAATAACCCGCAATTGTAATTGTGTCGTTTGTTGAGTATCAATGGCTTCAACCGTCTGTTTAAGTTCCAGTAACTTTTCAGGCAGCCCGTCATGATTAGGTAACTTAATAATACAGTTGAATATTTCACTGATGCAACAGCCTACTGCACGCGGTAAGTTATTATCCAACAATAAGAAATTAAGCACGTCGTCGCCATTGATTCGACTGCGTACCTGTTGACGGTACATCAATAAGGCATTCAACGACTTTAAAATAGTCATCCACAGAATAGTTTCATATTGCCGCAGCTCAATACTACGCGATTCTGACAGTAATAATGAAGCCAAATCCAAAATACGCGTGGTCATGTCTGCGCGTTCAAGGTACTTACCCAGACCAATAAATCGGTACGGATGATGATGGCTCATATAGCCCGATAATAAGCCGGTAAAACGTTGGCAACCTTTCAAGATTTCATTCAAAAATAAGACTCTGCTGTGCCGATTCGCGATGCTATCCAGATGATTTTTTGCATATAGATACATTTCATTAACCTGTTCCCACGCTTCATCTGGCAGTAGATCTCTGGATGTCCGAATATTTTCTCGCGCGGCAATTAAGGATGAAAACAGCGACCCCGAATAGGTTCTATCAGCCAATAAAAAACGCGTAATAGTGCGTTCATTGGCACTGGTATATTTGTCGTAAAATTCTTGCTCCGCCGCATTAATTTGAATCAGTTGCACCCAGTTCATTTCTACGCCCTTAGGTAAATCCATAAGCAGATTCATGTGTACACTAACCAACCGGGCAATATTTTCGGTGCGTTCCAGATAACGGGCCAACCAATACAGACGCTCTGCTGAACGAGATAACATTAGCTTTCCTCCCCATTAATAATCCAAGTATCTTTACTACCGCCGCCTTGCGACGAGTTGACGACTAACGAACCTTTTTTAAGCGCAACCCGTGTCAAGCCACCCGCTGTCACAAACGTGTTTTCACCTTGTAAAATAAACGGACGCAGGTCAATATGCCGCGGTTCCAATTTGCCTTTGCACAACGTTGGTGCAGTTGAAATGGCTAAGGTGGGTTGCGCGATATAATTACGGGGATCTTTTTTGATGACCGCTCGAAAAGCGTTTATTTCCTCAAGTGTCGCGTGCGGCCCCACAATCATGCCGTAACCGCCCGATTCATTAGCAGGCTTTGCCACCAACTCCGGCAAGTGTTCCAGTACATATTCAAGCTGATTTTTATCGCTGCACAAATAAGTCGGCACATTCGGCAAAATAGGTTCTTCATTCAAATAAAAGCGGATCATTTCTGGCACATACGCATACACGACCTTATCATCAGCCACACCTGCTCCAGGTGCATTGGCCAAGGCAATATGCCCTGCTTTCCAAGCGCGCATCAAGCCTTTTACACCTAAAGTAGAGTCTTTCCGAAACACTTCAGGATCCAGGAAATCATCATCAATGCGGCGGTAAATGACATCCACTTTCTCCAAGCCTTCAATGGTGCGCATATACACACAATCATCGTCTTTAACCACCAAGTCACTGCCTTCAACTAATTGAATGCCCATTTGTTGCGCTAAATAAGCATGTTCAAAATAAGCGGAATTATAAACTCCCGGGGTCAGTACCACGATTCGCACTTTGCCAGTTTGCTGCGGCGCAATCGACATTAACATGTCATATAATTGCGTGGGGTAATCATCTATCGGTAAAACATCAATATCTTGTAACAATTCAGGAAAAACCCGTTTGGTGATGACGCGATTCTCCAGCATATACGATACGCCAGAAGGCACTCGGAGGTTATCTTCCAAAACATACATGATGCCGTCTTTGTCACGCACCAAATCAGTGCCACAGATATTCGCCCATACATGGTGTTTTGGTTGCATACCCACGCATTCTTTGCGGAAGTTTTTTGAGCTATTGATAATTTCACCTGGCATTTTTCCCGCTTTAATGAAGGCCTGTTCACCGTAAACATCACTGATAAAGTGATTTAAAGCGGTTAAGCGTTGTTTAAGGCCCTTTTCTATTATCCGCCATTCTTGAGCCTCAATGATGCGCGGGATAATGTCGAAAGGCCACGCCCTATCTATGTTTCCCTCGTCGCTATAGACCGTAAAACTGATGCCCATTTCCATAATGGCGAGTTCAGCGGCGATTTTTCGCTTGTCGATTTCCTGTTTGCTTAGCGAATTTAGATAGTGGCATAACTTTTGGCTAACCGGACGCGGTTGAGATTTTGATTGCATGAGTTCATCATAAGCAACTTCAGTTTTATAATTTTCCCAGATTGATTTCATAGTGTTTTAACCATTAGAGTGCGCTTGATAATTATCATGCACAAATAATGCCAGTTTTTCTTTTGAACTTACAACACCATAATCTTCATTATTTTAAAGTGGATTTGTAACCGTTTTATGCTGACGGTTTGCTTGTAAATAGGGCTTATTATCATGAGCATGAATTTTCAGCGTCCCCAAAACAGCAGTTATGGTTTGTTTTGTGGATGAGAGCGGATGATAAGTTCGGCACAATGCGAAACTATGCGTATGAGACCGATTTTATTCAAGGCATACTGATCCGGCAGCACAATATTCACGGTAAGGGTGCGGATTAAATTACGTTAGTACAGTTGAAAATTGATAGTCCAAATGAACCTAGAAACCAAATGGGTGTGCGCAAAGAGACCCGCCCATGCTTCGACTGGGTCCAGCATTTATGCCCTGCTGTTTAGGGTGCGAACGGGTTTTTTCACGCCCAACTGATTTTTTTAGGATGAACGCTTTTTTTTTACGTTAGTAACGATAAGGTGCAACGATTGGCGATTAAGGCGTGGGGGTAAGGCCGCTGAATTTTGGTTAACTTACCCGCGTGGGCAAATGAAGGGGGCTTAACGTATGATGATGCGTCTGTCTTCAGGTGCCAGTGCATGCAGATGGCCTGGATAGAATAACCAGTAATCGTCATCTTCCGGCGGCGGAAGATTGTTAGCTGCGTATAAATGGTAATCGTCGTCTTCCAGTTGTTCCGTGTCGGCATTAACGATAAGCGGCTTTATACCGAAAGCATTAACAATTTCTTGAAAAGCAGGTAATACTCTTGTTAAAGTGAAATCCAATTCACTATCACTCAGCACAAAGGTTTCTATAAGAATCGCGTGTTTTAAGAACAGCTTTAGAAAAGCGCGGTATAAATTGCCTGTCTGAGCGCGCTGTTGTATAAACCAATCAGAACATTCAACCACATTATTAGCGCTTAGCTGCTTAAACTCCTGAAATAACAAATCGTGGTGAAATTTCATCAGTGGCTGACCCCTGAGGGTTTGGCATTCACGCATCAGTCGGCCATTGTATTGGTTAAAATTAATAATGGTGCTGTAACGAATTTTTTTGCCGCCATGACGGCCCAGACCTTCAAAAAAGCCCATACGTCCTAAGGCGTGTTTACAGGAATTATGCGAAATGAATTTATCTTCTTGAAAAGACAAAATCAGTAGATTTAATTGGTGTTTTTCACATAATTTTACGACCCGGCGCATTTCATGATTAGGCGTGGCAATCTGACGAAACATTACGGCGGTTTGCGGGTGTTGCCGGTATTCCCAGTGTGAATAGGGGTTTAGTGGTTCTGGAACATAAAAGTCGAGTAACTTTAAATGTGCCTGCTGTTGTCTGCTGTCCAGCAAGTTTATAGCCTCTTCTATTGGCGTATAGATAAACTGGCGCAAAGCTTCATGACCAGCATCTGATGGCTGCTTCAAATAGGCTGGGTATGACATGAATCGTCCTAAATTTAAGGTTTTTGGGGTTGCATTTACAAACTAACAGTGACCTGAATCCATTAAACCTTTGAGCGCTGCATGTGCAACGCGGTCTTTTTTTGGTTGAACAATGTATAGGCAATAAGCAACCGTGCAAGCAAGACACAGCATCCCCACAGCATTAGTGCGCTAAAAAGAAAAGTAGTGAGGTCAGGCGTTACAAAATAAGGCAATAAGATATATTCAATGGCTATCATGTGGAAAACATAAATCCAAAGTGAGCGCTGTCCTAGCGAATTAAAGGGCGCCAAAATAAAACGCGCAGCCTGCCAGCGGGTGATTATTTGTAAGCCAAATAACATGACACAGAATACACTGAGCGCGGTGAAACAGAATCCGACAGTGGGCGCGTAAAATAACTCGCTATAGCCCATGCGTGGTTCAGGTGTGACAAAATTAAATGCCCAGCAAGCAGATGCCAATATCAACGACAGTATTGAATATAACAACCAGTTAATAGGTAAAGGTGAGATATTGTTGACGGACGATGTAGTAGCTTTGGCGTGTGCTTGAATGCTTCGTTGCAAGGCCGCACCTGTCCAGACAAAACCCAGCCAGGGAAAGAGTGGAAACCAGCCATCAATAAAAAATTGGTGCAATACTCGAGGAACAACATCGCTAATCGGAGCCAGTGGCGCCCTGGGTGGTATGAATATTTCAAATATTTCATGTTGGTAACCCAATGTCAATTGCAAGCCTTGCCCCGCTAAAAAAATAAATAGCCCTGACAGCCAAAGTGTTGTTGCCGAAAGCACGCGCGCAGGATAAGCCGTTATTACGATAGCGGTGCCGATCATATATAACACGTCAAAAGTTATAAAAGGCACAATTCTCCAGAGCGCCACATCTATTAAACAGCCCATGGCGATGACATGAAGCCCCCGGAGTGGTTTTGGTGTTTTGGTCATCGCCAACATCATGCCAGCCAATATCATAAAACTGGGCGCTGCAAAAGAACCCATTAAGCGCATAAATAGCGGTGGTGTGGCAGTGTATACTGAGGCGACGCTGTTAGCCATCACCATTAAGCTTATAGCTATCCCACGTAAAATATCATAGTGTACGATTCGGTTTTGTGTTTTCATTGAAAAGTTCTTCCGGCTGTTTTAAATAATAATTTTTTGTAAAGGTAGGATTTGCCGCTTAAAAGAATGCGGTTAATGCGTGTGAATCAGCAACCATTGCCACACCGTGTGGGAGTGGTTAGCAATCGCTGTGCTGTGCGTTAATAACCAGTCATTGCTAAAGTTTGTGTGCAAGAGCGACCATTGCCATAGCGTAACAATTCCATTGCCCAGTATTGCAGAAACGCAAATCCAGTAAGTATTGCTGACGATGCCACTGTATATAAAGAGCTGCCAATCGTGTTTGGTAAGTCCGTCAAAACGTCCCTGACGAAAATAAGCGGTGATAATGAAAGGATCGGTAAAAATACAGAGAAAAATGAAGGCGGCTTTGGGTTTTTTGCTGATGCGATGGAATAAACGCCCAGAAAAGCTGGTGGGTTGCTGCGATTGCCATTCCAGCATAGCGCCAGCACCGACCCAGTCAATGCGCATTTTTTCATAGAGCTTCAGGGTTAAAGCGCATTGAATTAGCGAGATTAAAGTCATGACGCTACCGCCTAATAACATCCCCCAGGTATAAACGACATAGACATAAAGCACGTAATCAAATACCCAGTTGAAACCGGCATAGAGCAAATGACACAAGCCAATCATCGTTAGCCGATTATTACTCGCAGGGTATAAAAGGTTAGGTGCCAAGCGACTGAAGTTGTTGAACAGTGTTAAATTTACAAACATAACTTAATCATCCGATAATTGCGGGTCATGCGCTATTCAATAGGCATTGATTTTAGTAAAACGATCTTCGATAATTGGCGATAAGTGCTGGCGACGTACAACATAAATTGGTCGTTATTCACGCCCTAATCCCGCTTTTTCAAAGAAGGGGGTTGAGTGGTGTTATAAAGTTTAATTACGCTGTCGAAAGTCCACTTATGCGCATAAGTACTTATGGGAACCACTAAAAATTTATGTTTCTTGCGGCAATTAAACATGCCTTTACTTGGTTGTCGCAGTGGTTAGCGGCATGACATGAAAATACTTGAGGGCGGATGCGATTTAAAATGCGGAAATTTTTATATTCTTAAAGTTGGGAGTAGATACTCATACATAAACATTGATCTGCATTGAGATGAAATTCTGCTTAACTTTCGCGCGCTTAACTTACGGCTAAAAATCCCGATTATTCAGGCTTTTTTATATTTGGCGTTTTATTAATACAGATTACATTCAAAAAAATAACGCAGCATTTCCCACAATTTCATTTCTTTGACTATATTTGGCTTATCCATTTTGAAATATGAGTTTAAGTTATGAAGTTAATCAGATTAGTGGGGCTGGTCAGCAGTGTTTTAATAGGCCAGATGCCCAGTGTTATTTATGCTGCGGAGGTTTTTTCAGCCGCTGAGTCACCGGTCAGTAAAGATGATGATGCGCTGTTTCAGGATATTCCATCCGTTTACGACGCCTCTAAATATGACCAAAAAGTCACTAAGGCACCACCGGGATCAACCAGCGTGGTCACTGCCGATGAAATTAAAAAATGGGGATATCGTACTTTTGGGGATGTTTTAAACAGCCTTAAGGGGTTTTATAACACCAATGACCGCAATTATGGTTATGCGGGTGCGCGCGGTTTTGGTTTACCCTCGGACTACAATAGTCGTTTACTGCTGATGATTGATGGGCATCGCATAAACAATAATATTTTTGATTCTTTTGATACCTCCGAAGGCTTTCCAGTCGATTTAAATGTGATTGATCGTATTGAAGTCATTCGCGGCCCCAGTTCATCGCTTTACGGCACCAATGCTTTTTTTGGCGTGATTAACATCATCACCAAACGCGGACGTGATCAACAAGGCGCTAATGTTAATGCGTCTTATGGTAGCAACAATGCCTACAAAACCAATGTCAGTTATGGTGATCGGTTTAAAAACGGTTTGGAAACGTTCATCAGTGGTACTTTTTATAACAGTGATGGCTTTAAAAACCTTTATTATAATGAATTTGATAGTCCGACAACCAACAATGGCTGGAGTGTGGGCAATGATGCCGAGCAGTCTAGAAAGCTTATCGCCAAAGCCGCTTTTGGAGATTTTTCGATTGAAGGCGTATTTTCCAAGCGCTATAAAGATATACCAACTGCCTCGTTTGGTACGGTGTTTAATAGTCACGAGCTTAGAACGGCGGATGAAACTACATTTGTAGAGTTTAAATATGATCATACCTTTGAAAATCAGCTTAATTTGAAATCAAAGCTTTCTTATAATCATATTCGATACGCTGGGATTTATCCCGCCAATTATGGTACGCCTGATTTACCAAATGTTGTGCTTAATCAAGATATGGCTAATGGTGAGTGGTGGCGGGCAGACTTAGAAGCTAATAAAGTCATATTTGAAGATCACCGTATTAGCATGGGTGGGCAATTTCAGGATAATTTTCATCAAAATCAGACCAATTATGATTTGGAAACTTATTTGGATGTTAAAGCCAAAACCTATCAGTGGGGCATTTTTCTTCAGGATGATTATGAGATTACTAAGTCATTATCACTGAATGCTGGTGTACGTTATGATTATTTCAGTACTTATGGAGATACTCTTAATCCACGGGCAGGGCTAACGTATAAACCTTGGGAAAGCTCTGCGATAAAGCTTCTCTATGGTACTGCGTTTAGGGCACCTAACCAATTTGAACTGAATTACACCTCTTCTAATATTCGGCATAGTCAAGATTTGAAACCTGAAAGATTGCAGACTTTGGAGTTGATCTTGGAGCATAATTTCACCTCTCAGTTACGCGCCGAATTTAATCTGTTTAAGACGGATATTAATGACATTATTTTATCCAAGTCAGTTGGTGATGGTTTTACACAATACCAAAATGCTGCGAATGTCGATTCACATGGGGTAGAAGTGCAGTTAGAAAACAACTGGCTGAACGGTTGGCAAGGACGAATCAGTTATTCTTGGCAGCAAACCAAAGATAAAGCTACCCACCAAGTTCTTAACAACTCACCAGAACACATGGTTAAATTCAACCTGATCGCACCGTTATGGGCGGATAAAGTATTTTTAGGCTTTGAAACTCAATACATGAGTGGACGTAGAACTCGCGATGATGGCGATATCCTGCATTCCCATAATATTGATGATCATGTGGTGAGTAATTTGACCGTGTTTACCCAAAAATGGATTAAAGGTCTTGAGCTATCGGGTGGTGTTTATAATTTGTTTGATCAACGTTATCTTGATCCTACCTCTGCTGCTTTTAAACAAGATGGTATCCCACAAGATTCCTTAACGTTCCGCGTTAAAGCCAGCCTGGATTTTTAATATGACTTTTATCCGATACTTTATAGATTATAAACGCTGGCTCATTGGCATCATGATATTGGCAACAGGGCCGTCTAATATCTGGGCGGGGCAGCAAGTTTTAATTGTTGCCAATACCAATGATGGGGCGTATGCCCAAGTGATCAAAGGTTTTAAGGCGCAATTATCAACGGGGGCTAAATATACCGAAGTATACAAGCCGACCAGTGCGTCCATTGCCCAGGAAATTAACCAAAACAAGCCGGACTTGATTTTTGCTTTGGGGGCAGATGTCTCCGAATTAGTGCAGCAAAAAAGTACGACTATTCCAATCATCAGTACCTTGGTGCAAAAAGAACAGACGTTTAAAGCCGCCAATAGCACGGGTGTTAGTTTAAACTATTCCTTTGCCACGCAAATTCAATGGTTGAAAAAATTCTTGCCTGAGCAACACAAAGTCGCGGTGTTGTATAACTCGGCTGAAAATACGGGTGCAATTCACGCCCTTAAAAAAGTGGCTGAACAAGAGGGGCTTGGGTTAATGGCGATTCCGGTGGAGTCGCCGCGGCAATTGCCGGATGCGTTGGATCAATTAGCGAATAATGTTGATGTATTATTGGCTATCCCAGATGAAATTGCGTTATCGTCGGCAACGGTTAAAGAAGTGATGCTGGCAACTTTTAGGAATCACGTACCGTTGATAGGACTTTCTGATAACTGGGTCAAATCAGGTGCTTTGTATGCGTTGTCTTGGGATTATGACGATCTGGGGCGCCAATGTGCGGCGCAGGCGCAGAAGCTTTTTAGTGGTCAAGCCATTAAATACATTTCGCCGGAAACACCACGAAAGGTTGCTTATTCAATCAATGCTAAAATTGCGGCCGATATGAATATCGTGATTTCAGATAGTTTGTTGCAAAAAGCCAAAACGACGTTTAATTGATCTTTGGTACTGATGTTGCGTGGATTGGTCGGAAGTCGGGCTTCAGCCCATAAGTATCCACACAAGTTTCTACAATTAAAATGCAATGAATTATACAACGTAACGCCGTCATTCCGGCAGGGATGCCGGAATCCAGAGCCAAGGATGGTAATGTGGCAGCACATAAAGGATTGATTTATGCTCTGTGCTAAACCATAGATTCACATCCATGTGACTGGATTCCGGCATCCCTGCCGGAATGACGGGTTTGGACACACTTGTGTAGATACCTATGGTTTCAGCCCGACAATAATTCGCCCAGCCAAACGGCATCCCATAAGAAATAACCGACAACTCGCTTAAGCACGCTTGCCCGCAGCGGATACGCCATTCTTTGCACGTCTTCATCTTTACGCACCGCATGGTCAAGATGCTATGTCGGGTTAAAACCATAAGTATCTCCACAAGTTTCAAAGCACGTCATTCCGGCAGGGATGCCGGAATCCAGCGCCAAGGATGGTAATGTTGCGTAACATAAGTGCTTGATTTATGCTCTGTGCTGTACCATAGATTCAAAACCTTCGCTCGCTGAAAATCATGGAAACGGAGCGATAGCGAAGTGATGATTTTTAGTCCCCGATAGCTGCACAGGGCCGGGTGTTGAGCCGGAGCAACGCGTAGGTGAAATACAGAGGCTTACCGATAGGCAGCGTCAACTATTGGCACGATGTCCCGATCCCCTTGCTGGGTCGGGACGATATTGTGCCAGGGGTATCGGGGCTTGCGGAGCAAAATAACTGTCGCGTAGTCTTTTGCCGCTTGCTTGGGCTGGGATGCCCAAAACAAGCTATCGCAAAAGTAGCGACTCTCCTTATGCTCTCCCTATGACCCTTGAGTATCTACACAAGTTTCAAAGCACGTCATTCCGGCATGGATGCCGGAATCCTGCCGCATGGATGTGAAAAATGGTCTAGCATCGAATATAAATCAAACGCTTACGCCCTGCCATCCCCAGAATGACGGTTAACGATACTTGTGTAGCTACTGATGGAGCTAAGCGGGAGAAAAAAGTTAAAAATAGCCCTCAACTAATCTTAAGTGCTGCCGATAATTAGGTGTAATCCCGAGATAAGCAAGAACAGTCTACGCTGCGGCAATTTGTTTCGGATAGTTTGCTATAAAAAACGACAAGATTTTTTTATTAAGCTTTTTTCGATTCTACCTATCCCTTAATATTATGATTTCAAAAACATATACCAATAACGTTAGGATTGAAAAATCCGTATCATGGCAGGCTTTATTGAGTAAGGCACTGCTATTTATTTGTCTCAGTGTATACCTAGGCTATCTTTGCTGGACATCGCAACGAACATTGATTTTTGTTGAAGTAGGTTTATTGTTTATGGCAATAGCCTATTTTAAACCCTATCGTAAAAGAGTTATTCCAACTTACACTGAAATCTGTTTAGAATTGTTTGCGGTGATTATGACATTTGCGGTTTTTTTTGAACTGTATAATCTTGCAATTGACCAGCCTAGCGTGAAGCTTTTACTTTCTGTAAATCAGATTGGACAGTTTCATGAGTGGGTTATGGGTTGGCCTATTTGGTTGACGATAGTGTGCTATTACATTGTTGCTGATTTTATAGCCTACTGGGGGCATCGATTGCTTCATTCTCGATGGTTCTGGCACTCACACGCTTTTCATCACGCCGCTAAGCATCTTAACTTACTTTCAGGTATGCGAACATCGTTCTTACATGTTGTTATAGCATATTTACCCTATACAATCGTTTGGGTGTTTTTTCCTATGCCACAAGCGGGTTCTATTGGAGTGTCAATCATTATCTTTGAAATGGTTAACCAGCATTATACGCACTCAAATATCCGTTTTCCATTTCAGAAACAGCTAGAGTGGGTATTTGTGACGCCACGATTCCATTTTGTGCATCATAGTGCTGTTCGAAAATATAGCGATAGCAATTATGGCTTTATTTTTTCGATTTGGGATCGTATATTCGGCACTTATACTGACCCAGAAAATGTCGATCCAAACGAACCCTTAGGGCTGAATTATGAAAACAGCACTTGGCGGTTAATGATTGGTCTGCCGCCTAAGAAATCGGTTGCGAAAAGCTAAGGCAACCCATTGCTTGGAACGCCGAGCTGAGGCTCGGCGTTCTTGTTCCTACTCTCGTCTGTAGTCATTAATCGCCGATTGCGATATGCGGCGTAATTTTTATAGACTGATTTGCCTTAAAGAAAAAATTAATTAAATATTTTTACCCTGAAGCCGCTAACTAATAAGACATACTGGAGTTTTAAAGTATGACTTACGCTTAGTGGCTTTTTTTGGCTTATGGTTAATCCTCAGGTATTTTGCTGAAGATATATTCTCAGCGTTGGGTAGCAAATTTACAGTCTTGAACTATATTTTTGTTAGCAGCTTGTAATGCCAATTGTAAGGTGTTGCTGGCAAGATAATATGTGATTACTATTTCGCCTTATTGCTTGGTTTGAAACAGTATTCCCTCATCATTTTTTATTGATCATTTTGAAGTTGACGCATGAAAACCATAGCATCTAAATTTAATAGCCTGACGATCTTTCTGATTGTGCTTTCCGCTGGCGTGACGGGCGGATATATCATTTGGCAGCAGCAGCTAAATGCCTTCAATAGCTTTAACAAGCAGGGTGAAGCGATTGCGGTAATGTTATCGAAGAATATTGAATTTGGGGTTTATACGGAAAACCAAAAAGCGATTGAGCAATCCTTGCAAAGTTTAGAGGGAAATCCGGACATCGCTTATATTCAGGTCTATAACAAAACTCAACAATTACTGTCGGCAAGAAATTTTTTGAAGTTGTCAGAATTGCCAAACGCGCTTAATGGTCAATCAGGCGCTGGGCAAACTGAAATAAACAGCAGTTTTTTTAGTGATGCTAAGAGCCATAAAGCGTATTTTAATATTGTGGCACCGATCTTGATACGCGCGGAAGCGTCTGATTTGGATTTAACGGCTGATTTTGATTCTACAAGTGTTAAAACCAATGCGCCGCAATTTATTGGCGATATTCAAATCGGGATTAGTCAGGATAGGATTTATAAGGAATCTCAGCAGTTTATGCTGCAAACGCTATTGGTGGCGGCTTTGGTGTCATTTGTCGGCATCGTGTTAACAGTCGTACAAACGCGTCGAATCATTAGGCCTATTAAGAAATTGTTATCTGCAACGCGGGCGATTGCACGCGGTGAATTTGGTGAAGTATTGATACCCGCTTCAGAGGATGAAGTGGGGCAGTTGACCGTTGCGTTCAATGATATGTCGAGTAGTTTGGGCTATTATCAATCTGAAGCGCTAAAGCAGCGTGAGACATTAGAAGAACAAGTAGAGCAACGCACCCTTGATTTACAACAGAAGACTGATGAAGCTTATGAACTCGCCCGTAAAGCGCAAGTGGCGAGTAAAGTTAAAAGTGAATTTTTGGCGACCATGAGCCATGAAATTCGTACGCCAATGAATGGTGTGCTGGGCATGACAGAATTGTTGCTCAATACTGAAATGACTGGGCGGCAAAAGCGTTTGGCGGAGACCGCTTATCGTTCTGCTGAATCTTTATTGGGCGTCATCAATAATATTTTGGATTTTTCTAAAATTGAAGCAGGCAAATTGCAGTTAATCAACGCCGATTTTGATCTGCGTGGACTCTTGGAAGATACCGTTGAAATGCTCTCTACCCAGGCGCATAGCAAAGGCTTGGAGTTGATCTTAAATTGTCCGGTGGATTTAGAAGGTACGGTTCGCGGTGATGCGGAAAGGTTACGGCAAGTATTTTTGAATTTATTGGGTAATGCGCTGAAATTTACCGCACAAGGTGAGATTCAATTAAAAGTGACTTGGGTTGAAAATAGCCTGGTCGATGCAGACGTGCATTTACGTTTTGAAGTCATTGATACCGGTATGGGCATCGCACTGGAACAGCAAGCCAGTATTTTTGAAAGTTTTACTCAGGCGGATGGTTCTATCACGCGTCGTTTTGGCGGCACTGGTTTGGGTTTAACCATCTCCAGGCAGTTGGTGGCACTCATGGGTGGGAATTTGGAGCTGTCCAGCATTTCTGGCGAAGGGTCTAATTTTTATTTTTCGCTCAGTATGGCGCGTGGTGCAACACTGGCTTATAGCAAGGCGGTTATTAAGGACTTAAAAAATCTCAAAGTATTGGTCGTTGATGATAATGCCACTAATCGCGCCATCTTTTATGATCAACTTAAATTTTGGGGCATTAACTGTTACTGCGTTCCTAATGGTCAGGAAGCGCTTCGGCAATTATTGCTTGCGGTTGGCGAAAATAAACCGTATGACCTTGCGCTGTTAGATTGGCACATGCCGGAAATGGATGGTTTGACGTTGGCTAAAATCCTTAACGCCGAGTCGCGTATCCAACCATTGTCTTTGATGATGCTAAGTTCGGACACGATTAGTTTTGAGGCGGATAAGGAGCAGCACTATGGTATTCGGTGTTTTCTGACCAAACCGGTTAAGCAGCAACAATTGCTGACCAGTTTATTAGAGGTGGTAGGTGCTAATTCTGAGCAAGTTGAAAGCCCATCTCAGCCATTAATCAAATCAGCCCCTAATTCAGCATCAACCTTGTCAGCTAAAATTCTGTTGGCGGAAGATAATTTGATTAATCAGGAAGTGGGGCAAGGCATATTGCAGGCTATTGGCTGCAATCCTTTGGTGGTTAATAATGGTTTGGAGGCAGTGGATGCGTTTATAAATGAAGCGTTCGATTTGATTCTAATGGATTGCCACATGCCTGAAATGGATGGCTTTCAGGCCGCCGCCACCATCCGTGAGCGTGAACAAGCGTTAGGCAAAACGCATCGGTTGCCGATTATTGCCTTAACGGCGGATGTGCAAAAAGGTATTGTTGAACAGTGCCTTAATGCCGGCATGGATGATTATTTGAGCAAACCTTTTAGTAAGCTGCAATTGCAGGCCATATTAGAAAAATGGTTGCCGCTTAACGAAGAATCCTCTGCCAGTGCAGTCGCCCTTGCTGCCTCGGTGGTTATGAATGTGCAGCATGCGCCGCGTCAGCAGTACGAGATGCAGGGTGTGTCCGGCGGCAATGTTAGTGATACTGGTGGCATACAGGGTCGGGATAAGATTGCTCAGCGCAGAGAAGAACAGGTCGGCAATTTATTAGATGAAGCGGCATTGGATAATTTACGGCAAATCACCTCTAAAAATGGTGAGAATTTGCTGGGTAAGGCCATTAAGTTGTATTTAAATTCAGCACCCGAGGCTATGCAAAGCTTGCAAATAGCCTTAGACAATAAAGACAGCGACGCATTAGGCAAAGCGGCGCATAGCTTTAAATCGGCGTGTGCCAATTTAGGTGCCACTGCGTTAGCGAAGTATGCTGCATCCTTGGAAGCCATTGGTAAGCAAGGCACGATTGCCGGGGCAGAGCAAATATTTAAAGCGATGGGGCATGAGTTGCCGAAAGTGCTTAATGCGCTGACCAAAGAATTACAGTGGCTGTCTGCGCCGATTACGGTTGACGCGCCAATCGCTGAGCATTTTGAGGAAGCCGTTATAAGTGTACTGCCTCAGTTACAGTATAAACGCATTTTAGTGGTTGATGATGACCCCAGCTTTCGTTTAATCACCAGCGCAGTATTAAGCACGTCAAATTTTATTGTGGATGAAGCCTGTAATGGTACTCAAGCGCTTGAAAAAATAATTGAAAATTTACCTGATCTAGTGATATTAGATGCAATTATGGACGGTATGGATGGTTTTGAAACCTGTCGTCTAATGCGCATGGATGCCAGAATGGTGGATGTTCCGATCATTATGTCAACGGGTTTGGGCGATATTGAGTCCATTAATCGTGCTTACGATGCTGGCGCAACTGAGTTTGTTATTAAACCCCTCAGTTACCCGATTTTAATCCACCGCATTTGGTTCATGTTAAAAGCCAGCCAGCTTTTTGCCGAATTGAAAAATAGCCAATTGCGGTTGAGTGCTGCGCAACGTATAGCGCGCTTGGGTTATTGGACATTTGATGCAGAAATCAATAGTTTTTACTTGTCTGAACATTTGGCGCAATTATGTAATATCAATTTAACGGCTTTTTCTGGCACACTGGATGCGTTTATTGAACAGGTGTATCACGAAGATCGCGGTTTTGTTAGAGATGTCATTTTAAATGGTGCGCAAAGTAAAATTTTGCAGCATATTGAATATCGACTATATGTACACGATATTTCTGGGATTACTGTTGGGGGGATGCCGCTTGCTAGAACAACTGATGATGATCAGGTCATAGAATTGCCGTTTATTGTGGTGCAGCAGGAAATAGAAACACTTCTGGATAACAATAACCATACGATTATTACCGGTACCGTACAGGACATTACCCATAAAAAAGAAATCGAAACTCAAGTACACCGACTGGCGTATTTTGATAATTTAACTGGGCTTGCCAGCCGTACTTATTATCATGAACGCATTCAAGATTTTATCAAATCCGCTATCCGGCATAATAAACAGTTTGCGTTTTTATTTTTGGATTTGGATGGTTTTAAACAGATTAATGATAGTTTCGGTCATGATAAAGGCGATCAATTCTTAAAAGCGATTGCCGAGCGTCTTAAGCTGATTGTAAGGGATGTTGATTTCGCCGTACGTTTGGGCGGCGATGAATTTTGCATCATTCTGGATGATATTACCAATGAAGAACAGGTTTCAGAAGTGGCCATGCGCTGTTTACATGCCATTAATCAGCCCTTACTGTTAGGCCAGCATCAACTTAAGCCGCGGGTCAGTATTGGGGTTGCGATTTTTCCGCGGGACGGCATGACCGAAACATATCTGATGAAAGCTGCCGATGCGGCTATGTACGCTGCAAAGAAAGCCGGTAAACAACGCTTTTGTTTTTATTCCAAAGATATGGCTAGCGAAGCCATTATCCGTCTTGAACGCGAGCAAATGTTGCATGACGCGTTTGAATTGAAACAGTTTTTCTTGGAGTATCAGCCACAAGTATCTATGCAAACAGGCTACATGATTGGTATGGAGGCATTGATACGCTGGCAACATCCTGAACAAGGGGTCATTTCGCCAGTTGATTTCATTCCGCTTGCCGAAGAGCTGGGATTAATGGTTGAGTTGGGAAATTGGGTGGTGAGAACCGTTTGTGAGCAGCAAGCCACCTGGTATCGAGCAGGGCTTCCACTTATGTTGGTTGCGGTGAATATTTCGCCCGCGCATTTTAAAGACCCTAGATTATTGAAGGTTGTGCAAGAGGCATTAACTGTAAATAGCATACCTGCGCAATATTTGGAATTGGAAGTAACTGAGAGCGCCATGCAAACTGAAGGCTATTTGCAAGTATTTAAACAATTACGCGATTACGGGGTAAAAATTGCCATTGATGATTTTGGCACTGGTTATTCTTGTTTGGCTTCTCTACAGCAGTTGCCACTGGACACCTTAAAAGTTGACAAAATATTTGTGGATGATGTATTAGAAAATCCGAATACGGCGCTTTTGTTAGGGACTATTATTGGTTTGGCGAAGGCGTTGAATTATACCGTCGTGGCTGAAGGTGTTGAAACCAAGGAGCAGGCGTTAGTAATGCACGGTTTGGGTTGTAATATTCTGCAAGGGTATTTATTTAGCCGCCCAGTGAGTGGCGAAAGGATTGCGGAACTGGCTGAGGTGGATTTTACGCAGCAACAGACTGAGAACTTAATTGAGTAATTTTTAATTCATAAGCAACGGGCGCGATAACGTTAATCATGCTTGCGCCCTGGCAGTATTCGCGTGTGGCGATAGCCGATACCCGCTAATTTTAACTTGTTCAGCCTCTAAAACGACGTATACATTAATTATGGAATCTGTAAAAACACCTTTTGAGCAAAAACTTTTCACCTCGGTTCGTTTGTCGCCGATGGTTATTAATATCCGTGTTTTAATGGAAGCGGTTAGTAATGACGCACTTAATTTTCGTCAATTAGCGGCAGTATTGAGCCAATACCCGGTCATTTCTGGGCGATTGTTGTCGCTGGCTAATTCAGCTTGGGTTGCGCCGGTCTCCCCGATTACGACAGTCGAGTCCGCCTGTTCGCGATTAGGCACTTCCGTGGTTAAAAGTGTAAGTATTGCGATTGCTGTCGCGTCTTCTTTTAACGCCGCCAGTTGCCCCAGTTTTGATATGGAGCGTTTTTGGACTAATAGCATATTGGTCAGCGAGGCGGCGTTTTTGTTAGCCTCCCAATTACCCCAAGATCAGTTGGTTAACTTTCCGAAAACGGCGCAGACAGCAGGTATTCTGCATGGCTTGGGATTATTGTGGTTGGCTGAAAATTTGCCGAATGAAACCAGCCTGGCCTTGCAAAGAATAGAGGCTGATGGCGCTTTAAGTTTAAATGATGCTTTGATGGATTGTACGGGAACTGATTATTGTCAGGTGGGGGCTTGGATTGGTAAGCAGTGGAAATTACCTGAGGTTTTGGTGGTGGTTATTCAGCGGCATCTCGATTCAAGTTATCGAGAGCAAGACTGGAAAATGGCACAAATAATCGGTGCGGCGTTACAAATGGTCACCGCTATATCGGCGCAGAGAGACTTAACGCTGCCGAATGACGTAGTGCTGCCGATTAATGATGCTCTGCTCGCTTTAAATGTAGATAATGCCCAGCAAGGCGTTATTTTTCATAAGCTTGTCGGTAAATATGCACAAACGCGTGCATTGGCTAGAGAGTTGTTTTTGTAGGCATTGTAAAGCAATAAAATCCATTTATCCGCTTTAAAAAGAGGTAAGTATTATCCCGCTGCACTTAGCTTACGGGGGGCTGACGCGGATGGATATGCACATCCCGTTGTGGAAAGGGAATAACGATATTATTGTCCCGAAAAGCTTGTTCTAAACGCAGATGCAATTCGTGTGTCACCAGCAGACGCTCGGACAATTTCCCCACAAAGAGTCGAATCGAAAAGTTTAAGGCACTGTCACCAAATCCGATAAATAACGCACTGGGTTCCGGTGATTCCAGTACTTGTGGCATATTTTTAAGCGTATCCAGCATGATTTTATGCGCCAGTGTTATATCCGATCCGTAGGCAATGCCCACTGGGATTACCACGCGGGTAGTTGGGTCAGTTAGTGTCCAATTGACCAACTGACTGGTGATAAAGGTTTTATTGGGTACAATCAGTTCTTTTTGATCGCCGTCTATCAAGGTGGTGGCTCGCATCTGAATCCGGTTCACGGTGCCGGTAATATCCCCAAC
The DNA here is from genome assembly GCA_013141155.1 of Methylococcaceae bacterium. Lineage (GTDB taxonomy): Bacteria > Pseudomonadota > Gammaproteobacteria > Methylococcales > Methylomonadaceae > SXIZ01. The sequence goes on from JABFRM010000257.1 coordinate 24,749, forward strand.
CGTTACCGTATCGCCTACTCGAATGGGGCGTTCAAATAATAAAATAATCCCCGAAACCAGATTCGCAAAAATTTCTTGTAGTCCAAACCCCAAGCCGACACTGAGCGCCGCTGCCAGCCATTGTACCTGTGACCAACTGCCACCGAGTTCGTTGGCAATGGTGATAAAAGCAATAGTCAAAATGAGATATTTACCGAGTTGATTGACCGCATAACGGCTACCCGGTTCAGTTTCAAAACGTCGGAACACCATTAATTCCATGAGGCCGGACAAGTTACTGACCGTCATGAAGGCAATAAAACTGTAGACGCCTGCAAAAATGAGATTGGTTAAGGTGACGGGTTGATAGGCTTCTTGGGCATCAATGACCACGCGGTGTTGCCACAGCACGACCTGATCTAAAAAGGCAAAGGCCGGCAAAATATTTTTCCAAACCATCCAAGTGGCTATTAATAAGCTAATGCTAATGACCACATTCAGAATTTGGATGGTTTGCGCATTCACGGCAGGGATGTCGATCAATTCTTCGGGTAATCCGCCTTGCGCTGTTGGCCTGGCACCCGTTTCAGCTTGCTCGTCCAGCGTGGTTTCGATTTGACGCGCATTACGCAGGCTAAGTTGCCGATTAACCAGAGACAACCAGCGTATGACTAATTCATATACGATGACGGTCGTAAAAAACACTCGCAGGGTAATAATGAGTTTTTGTTGTAAATCCAGGGCGCTCAGATAATAACCGCTGACAGCGAAGCCGATTACAATCAATGGCAGGCTGATAACCATGGGATACCAGATGAATTGGAATTTAGTGAGCCAATGTTGTGGATCGTTACGGATGCGCTTGGGAAATAATTCTGCTGTTGGATGTAACAATTTACCCAACGCATAGGCCAGGCTAAGCAGGCTGATAATTAAGGCCAAACGCCCCAGGGTATCGGTATGGATGACATTTTCATAAGCGCCAGTCATCGCGATGAAAAACGTGGCAGGCACGACGCTATAGGTTAGCAGGGCTAATTGTTGACGTATAACGGCTATTGGATTTTTGCGCCAGGAAAAATGTTTACGCGCAATACCTTCGGGATGAAAAAGATGGTGATAAAACTGGAGGAAAAATAACGGCAAGGCGGCAGCTCGTAAGCCCGTTCCAACCGCTTTGGTAAAGCTGGCTAGCTGCATGTCCTGACTTAAGAACCACCCCAGATAATTGAGAAATAAAGCCAACGGCGCGACTAAGATTAACGAATAGCCTAAACTTTTTAGGGTGTAATTAAAATGATCGGTAGTGGGTCTGGATACTTTACTATTAATATCAACCATTTTGATTTTAATTTTGGATTTGTATACCTGTAAGGCAATTAAACTGATGAGCGCGATAAGTCCTAAAAATGGATGGTTGATGAAGGTGGTTAGCGTATCTTTGGTTAAGGTCAGCCAATGAGAGGGTGCCAGTAACCATTTACTGGATTCATAAATCTGTAGCGGATAATCAGCATTCAGGGGTAGCGAGCTGTGTACCCAGAGTAAGCGTTTATCTAGGTAAGCGGCATATTGATTGGCTTGTATCAGTAACTGTTGCCTGGCAAAATCAACGTCGCCTAATGAGCGGATATAATTGATGTAAAGGCCGCTCAATTTATTGAGTAAGTCTTTTTGGGTATTTAACAGCACCCGAAGTTCAGCTTTAATTCTTAAGCGCTGGTTTGACGGTAAAGTGGCGTCAACCTGTTCGGTGATTTGTCGGTTTAAAACTTGATCAATATCGCCCAATTGTTTAAGCCGGTCTTCCACTTTAAATTGTTCGAGGCTAGTGATGGCCGTTTCATTTTGGATGGCTTCAGATTGTAAATAGAATTCATCTTTAAAGGAGAGATTGCGGCGTTGTTCCCGTAAGATTTTACCCAGGGCAGGGCTGAGGCCCGCTAAGCTGATTTTCTTCTCAGCACTCTTAAGGTCTTGTTGGATGGCACTGGTTTGCTGGTCAGTAGTGGTTTTTTGCGTGCTGTATTGTTCTTGCTTTAAGGTGAGCGTCTGCAAATCTCGGCTATATTGGATATTTTCACGGGTGATCGTTTGAATGACCAAGGGTTGGTCAGCAATTTCTTTTTCCGCCAAGGATAGTTCCTCATTGACTTTATTCGCTTCCAGTTGCCGACGAATCGCCAACTGCTCTTCAATCGCGTTGATAATGGGTTCCAGTAACGTGCGCTTTAAGCTAAGTGATTTTAAATTTTCGTTAAGCAATTGGATGCGAATCGGATGGCTAATACTTTCAAATTCAGTTAGCTTCAGTTCGCTGGCTCGCGCATCAATTAAGGTTTTTAACTGTAATTGATTGGCTTCGGTTTCTAATTTTGATTCTGCATTGGGGATTAAGGTGGCCAGTTTTTGTTGTGCCGCTTCCAGTGCCTGGTTTATCGTGACGGTTTCTGTACGCATCAGTTGCGGACGACTATTTTGTACCAGGATGGCATTTTCCAGTTGTTTGATTTCATCGTCGAGCGTGCTTAGCTTGCCTTTTTCGAGTATATAGCGTTCTTCAAGCTCATCAGTTGGAATAGTCTGAACATTTTCGTTTTGCTGTTCTTTAATACGTGCTTCGGTACGGGTAATTTCAGTTTGTAAGTTTTTGATTTTTAGTGGTGTAGTTTGTAGTGCATCTTGGTATTGGGCGGTTTGGGATTTAAATAGGGCAAGATTTTCCAAGTTCTCTTTGGTTGCAACATAACGTGCTTGAAGTTTGGATTTGGTGGCGGTATTTAAATCTTGTTTGTCGGCCAGTGCCTTAATTTTGGCGTCTAGGCTTTCAATGCTGAGTTCGTTGCTGGATTGCGTGACCGTTTTTTTAAGGTCTTTGACTGCATCATTAGGGGCGGCTAGCCCCAGGCAAGTTACGAGCATCAGTAGGGAGATGCTCAGGAGCTGTAAGGGTGTTTTTAAATTAACACTGAGGAATGGACTGTTTGAAAACATACGTGTTAATACTTGGGAGTAGTAATCTAAACCAAGATTATAACAAACCCAGTTTGGCTATGTAGGATGATCTGGGGATTTAACGGATGTTGTGATTAATTGCCAATAGATAACGTGCCTGCGGGAAAGTTATTGGTCTTATTGGTCTTAGTGGGCTGCTAGGGCATGGGCATCTATGCAACTTTTTATCATTCCCACGTTTTTGGACGTTTGAGCGTTCTGGTATGAAAATTTAAATAAAGGTGTATAGAAACTTCTGCCCACGGGGAGAGGCTTTTTATAAGCGTATTTTTTAAAATGAGATGTTTAGGCTACTTGCACTCGATTACGACCATTTTGTTTGGCTAAGTACATGGCATGATCGGCACGTTCCACCAGTGTAGTGGTAGTGTCTTCAGCTTGCAGAGTGCTAATGCCTAAGCTGGCGGTAATGTCCAAAATTGTGTCGCCATATACTAGGGATTGTTTGTTAATCTCATTGCGAATACGTTCTGCAATAATCTCTGCACCTGCTTTAGGGGTGTCGCTTAACACGATCACAAACTCTTCGCCGCCATAGCGAAATACGATGTCGGTAGCGCGCACGGCCAGTCTAAGGGTGTTCGCAACCGAACTGAGCGCAAAGTCACCACAGGCGTGACCGTGGTTATCATTTAAGATTTTAAAATGATCAATATCCAAAAAAACCAACGATAAGTGCCGATTATTGCGTCTGGCAAGTTGCAATTCGCGCGTGATAACATCATTAAAAGTCGTTCGGTTGTTGACCTTGGTAAGTGGGTCGGTGTAAGCCATTTGCAAGGCTTGGCGATAAAGTGTTGCATTTCTTAAGGGATAAAATAATAGCATCAGTAGTGCTTCCAGTTTTTGAATTTCAGTTTGCTGAAAACGCTGATTACGCATGAGCTTTATTTCACCCAGCTCCTGGTATTCAAATTTCAGGGCATAGCTAAAATAATTGCGCGTGATTATGCCGTTATTGATATTGAGATCAAAGAGTTTATTGCGATACTCATAGCCACTATGGGGAATAAGCGATTGTATTTTATTGCTAAAAATGGCGATGAGTTCATGAAATTCAAGGCTGGTTTGCAGTGCGCCACTAATAAAGTAATCATCAAAGTCTACGGATTTCCTGGTTTCTAAAGTATTTTTATTCACTATGGCTAAACGAGTGGATTTATTATTCATGACTGCTTTCTCAAGTGTTTGATAAGTTAGGATAGTAATATTTAAGCTAGTTCTATGCCAAAGTTTAATTTTTAATTAATAACAATAAAGTACGATATTGCTGAAAGTACCGTAGTCAATGTTTTGACTACAATGAACCTAGAAAAGTCGCCAGTTGATCAATATCGGTGTCGGACAAATTGGCGGTTATGGCTTGCATGGGGCCGCTTTTACGTTCTCCGGTTTTAAAACTGTGTAATTGTTTGGTCAGATACGCTGAATGTTGCCCTGCCAGCTTTGGAATTGCACCGCGCCCGCCAAAGGTAGCGGTATGGCAGCCAGTGCATTGCGTGGCTTTGGTTGCACCAGATGTCGCGAGCGGTGCTTTGTCGTCTGTACGTTTGGTTTTACGGCTGGCGAAGTAGCTGGCAAGATTATTGATCTCGTCATCGTTGAGGTATTTTGCTTGTATGGACATCATCGGATTTGCGCGTTTACTATCTCGAAAAGCGGTGATTTGATTCGTTAGATAAGCGATCTGCTGACCTGCTAAATTAGGGAC